>DATENL010000065.1:0-6624 GCA_035275105.1 Thermoleophilaceae bacterium | reverse complement strand
GCTCCTCCGGGTCGAAGCCGCCCTTGAGGACGTAGAAGGCGCCGCCGTGCTCGAGGCACATGTCGAAGGCGATCGCGCGCCCGTCCAGGCGGAGGAACGCGAGCCGGAGCCAGCCCTGCTCGGCCGCGCCCGGCGGCGCGCCGACGTGTGGTTCCTGCCGGCGGGGTCGGCGGCGCTCGAGCACGCCGCGGCCGCCGCCGGCGAGACCGGCTGCAGAAGCATCGTCAGGACCATCGCGCGGGCGCCGTACGTACCGGTTGAGGGACCGTTCGAGGAGTACATGGGAGGCCTCGACCGCAAGTTCCGTAAGGAGATCGGCCGCCTCTGGCGGCGCCTTGAGGAACGGGGGGACGCTCGGGTCTCGTACGAGGACGGTAGCGAGCGCCTGGACGAGCTGCTGACCGAGGGGTTCCGCCTCGAGGGCTCCGGCTGGAAGGCCGAGGGAGGCACCGCGATCCTGTCGGATCCCGCCATCGAGCGCTTCTACCGGGAGGTCGCGCGCTGGGCGGCCGCGCGCGGCTGGCTGCGGCTCGCGTTCCTGCGCCTCGACGGGCGCGCGCTCGCGTTCGACATGTGCCTCGAGCACGGGGGCGCGTTCTACGTCCTCAAGGGCGGGTTCGACACCGAGGAGCGCAAGGCCGGGCCCGGCACGCTCCTGACCCACCACGGCATCGAGCGCGCGTTCGAGCTCGGGCTCGACTCGTACGAGCTGCTCGGCCAGGCCGACGACTACAAGCGCAACTGGACCTCACTGACCCGCGAGCGGGTCCGCTTCCAGGCGTTCCCGCGCCGGCCCGCCGGCGCGCTCGAGTACCTGGCCTGGCGCTACGGCCGCCCGCTCATGAAACGGCTCAGTGGCAGTTCGTCGAGCCCGAGTCCGTGAACGACTGACCGGGAATCGACTGGAACTTCCAGTCGTAGCTCGAGCTGTGCAGGCCCATCCGCAGCACGCCGAAGCTCGTGTTGTTGCGCTTCTCGCTGTTCGCCTTGATCGAGCTCCACTCGACCAGGCTCTTGCCGCCGGTCCCGACCACGAACGAGCGAATGCCGCGCGCCGTGTCCAGCGCGCCGCTCGGGCTCATCGGGGCGAACCGCTCGTAGAGGTGGTCGTGGCCGGCCAGGACGACGTCGGCGTTCCCGTTGTAGAGGTCCGTCATCAGCGTGCCCATGTTCGAGTTGTTGCCGGCCAGGCCCGAGCTCCAGCGCGGGTGGTGGAAGAACGCCAGCGTGCACTTGGTCGGGTTGCGGGCGAGGTCGTCGCGCAGCCACGCGTCCTGCGCCGAGCCTGAGCTGCACGACACCTTCGTGCAGTTCGAGTTGAGCGCGATGATGTGCCAGGTGCCGAGGTTGTACGAGTAGTAGCCCTTGTCGCGGGGACCGGCCGAGCCGTTGAACATCCCCACGCCGTTGAAGTAGTCGAAGTAGCCCGCGGCGTTCGGCGTCAGGTACTCGTGGTTGCCGACTGCGGGCCGGTTGAGGTTGTTGGCGCGGCCCCAGGTGGTTCCGTACACCTGGTTGAACTTCGCGAGCGTCGCGTCGTCGTACTGCTCGTCGCCAAGCGTGATGACGCCGGTGAGCCCGGTGTTCAGGAGCAGGTTCGAGGTCGCCTTCTGCTGGCAGCGGTCGCTCGTGCCGTTGCCGCCGTTGAAGCCCGGGTCCGCCGGGTCGCAGGCGATGTCGCCCGCGCTGGCGATGACCGGGTCGGTGGTGGGCGTCGGCGTGGGCGTCGGGGTGGGGGTGGGCGCCGGCGCCGGCGCGACCCCGCCCTTGTCCTTGTGGGACTGGATCGTCGCCGCCGACAGCGCGCCGCGGTAGAGCGCGACCTCGTCCACGTAGCCGCTGAGGTTGGAGCCGCCGTTGCTCTGGCCGATCGACAGCGGGATCGCGTTGTTCTGCATCGTCTTGTTGGATACGCCGCCGGTCACGTCCGCGCCGTCGATGTAGAGCTTCACCGACGAGCCGCTCTTGGTGGCCGCCACGTGGTGCCAGCTCGTGTCGCTGATCGACCTGGTCGAGTAGACGAGGTCGCCGACCGACGCCTGGCGCAGGACGAGCCGGTTGCTCGAGTACCAGGCGAGCATCCAGGCGTTGGCCCCCTGCGAGACGATCGCCTGGTAGTTGGGGGTGCCGGCGCTGGTGCGCTTGACCCACGCCTCGACGCTGAAGCTGTCGCCGACGTCGAGCGACGAGGTGTGCGGCACGCTCACGCTCCCGCCGGAGCCGTCGAGCCGGACGGAGCTGTCGGGGTCGCCGTTGATCGCGCCCACCTGCTTGAACAGCACGCCGCCCACGTAGGAGCCCGCGTTCGCGCCGAAGCTGTCGCAGGCTCCGGCCGACGCCGAGGCGTCGCCCAGGCGCCAGTAGCTGACCAGCCCGGCGGTGCTCCGCACGGCGTTCGCGTAGGCCGAGTTCGCATCGACGGCGCACGTCGCCGCCCCGGCGCTCGACGGGCCGGTCAGTAGAAGCAGCGCCATCCCGGCGCCTGCGATGAGAAAACGTGGGCTACGCAACGAGGGACTCCCTTCCCAATAGTACGTGCGAACTTGCCCCTGGGCCAGTCAATTTACGCCTATCCGTGGCGCATTGCAACCCCACTTGCGCCCGCCTGGACGTACGTTTGATGGCTGCGCTCCGGTCCTGCTGCGAGGATTCCCGCGTGTCCTCGACGGTCGCCCTGATCGACGGCGAGCACCATCCATCGGTGGTGCGCGACGCGCTCGACCGCCTCGATCGCGAGCGCGGGCTGGCCGGCGTGGTGTTCTGCGGGGGTGAGGAGAAGACGGGTCCAGCCGTGCTCGCCGCCGCGGCCGACCACTACGGCCGCGACGTCGAGACCGCCGGCCCGGAGGCGGGCCTGCGGGCGCTCGCGGCGCCCGGCCGCGCGGTCGTCGACCTGGCCGACGAGCCGATCCTGACCCCGGAACGGAAGCTCGAGCTCGCGTCCCTCGCGCTCCATCTCGGCATGAGCTACGAGTCGCCGGGGCTGACGATCGACCCGCCGCCGTACGCGAGCGTGGACTTCGCGGGGCCCAAGCTGGCGGTGATCGCGACGGGCAAGCGGACCGGCAAGACGGCCGTCGCCGGTCACTGGGCGCGGCTCCTGCGGGACAGGGGCGCGCAGCCGGTGATCGTGTCGATGGGCCGCGGCGGTCCGCCCGAGCCGCAGCTCGCGCGCGCCGGCACGGGGCTCGACGACCTGCTCGCGATCGCCGAGGCGGGCCGCCACGCCGCCTCGGACTACCTGGAGGACGCGGTGCTGGCGGGCGTCGACGCCGTCGGCTGCCGCCGGGTCGGCGGCGGGCTCGCCGGCCAGCCGTGGTCCTCGAACGTCGCCGAGGGCGGCGCGCTGGCGGCGGCGCAGGACCCGGGCGCGATCGTGTTCGAGGGGTCCGGATCGTGCATCCCGCCCGTGGAGGTCGACCGCACGGTCTGCATCGCCGGCGACGCCGACGCCGCGATCCGCGAGCTGGGCGCCTACCGGCTGATGCGCTCGGACCTCGTCCTGGTCGCGGCGCGTCTCGGTGACGGCGCTGTGGCCGAGATCGAGCGCTTCGCCCGCGGTCGCACGCTGCGCTTCGAGCTGCGGCCGGAGCCCGCCGAGGAGCTGCCCGCGGACGCGCGCGTGGCGCTCTTCACGACCGCGGTGGGGCCGTGGGACGGGCTCGAGCCGGTGGTCGCGTCGACCAACCTCGCCCGCCGCTCGGTGCTCGGGGACGACCTCGAGCGGGCGCGGGCCGCGGGGTGCGACGTCTACCTCACCGAGCTCAAGGCCGCCGCGATCGACACGGTGGCCGTCCACGCCAGGCGCGAGGGTGCCCGCGTGGTCTTCGTCCGCAACCGCCCGGCGGGCCTCGACTCCGACCTCGACTCCGAGCTGATCCGGCTCCACGACGATGCCTGAGACGATCGTCCTCAAGGGCGAGCACGGGCTGCCGTACTCCAAGGGGCTCATGGCCCAGTCGCTGTCGGCGTCCGGCGTCGCGCCCGACCGGGCCTACGAGGTGGCGCGCGCGCTCGAGGCGCGCCTCGGCGAGCTCGGCGAGCCGACGATCGACGTGAACGCGCTGCGCGAGCTCGCGGCCGACGCCGTGCGCGATCACGAGGGCGACGAGGCCGCGCGGCGCTTCCTCGACTGGGAGGGGCTCGACCAGCTCGAGCGGCCGCTGATCGTCATGCTCGGCGGCGCGCCCGGTGTCGGCAAGTCCACGCTGGCCACGCTCCTGGCGGGGCGCGTCGGGATCAGGCGCGTGATCGCCACGGACGCGATCCGCAACGTCATCCGCGCGTTCTTCTCGCACGACTTCATGCCGGTCGTGCACTACTCGTCGTTCGAGGCCGGCGCGACGGTCGACCCGGACGAGATCGGCGACGGGGACCCCGACCTGGTCGGCTACCTGCGCCAGGTGGCGACCATCCGCACGGGCGTAGTCGCAATCGCGGAGCGGGCGATCCAGGAGCGCACGCCGATGATCCTCGAGGGCGTGCACCTGGTGCCGGGCACGCTCGACGGCTCGGTCCCCGGCGCCATCGAGGGTTCGCTCCGCGAGAACTCCACCCTCGTCGAGGCCGTCGTCGCGATCGAGGACGAGGACGCTCATCGCAGCCACTTCTCGCTGCGCGGGAGCGGCAGGCCGGCCACGCGCTACCTGCGCCGCTTCGAGCAGATCCGCAAGCTCCAGGGCCTGCTCGTGGAGCGCGCACAGGCGCGCGGCCTCCCGGTGATCGACGCGACGAACCTCGACGCCGCGGTGGCCGAGGGGATGGACATCGTCCGCGCCCGGGTGTCCGCTCCGTAGTGCAGTTCCCCGAGCGCGCGGAGACCGAGCGGCTGGTGCTGCGCCGCCCGCGGCCGGCCGACCGCGAGGCGTGGCTCCGGGTCTGGGCGGACCCGGCCGTCTGGCGATCGCTGCGCCCCGACCTCGGGCGGGAGCCGGACCTCGACTTCGCGGGCGGGCGCTTCGAGCACCACCTCGGCCACTGGGAGCGCTACGGGTTCGGGCTCTGGCTGGCCGAGGACCGCGAAACGGGGACCGTCGCGGGCTGGTGCGGGCCCTCGCACCCGCTGTTCGTGCCGCAGCTCGCGGAGGAGGTCGAGGTCGGCTGGTCGCTCAGGCGGCAGTTCTGGGGCCGCGGCCTGGCGTTCGAGGCGGCCGAGACGGCGGTCTCCACCGCGTTCGCCCACCTGGACGTCGAGCGCCTGATCGCGCTGGTGGACGCCACCAACGAGCGGTCCCAGCGCGTGGCGTCCCGGCTGGGGATGCGGCGCGTGGAGACCGTGGAGCACCCCGAGGCGCTCGTGGAGGTCGGCGTCTACGCGCTCAGCCGCGGCGAAGCCGCCGCACCATCGGACGCCCGTAGTGGCGCGCCACCGCGCTGAGGTCGCCCGAGACGGTTCGCGGGAAGCTCCGCACCCGGGCGCGCTCGCGGGTCGACGCGGTCCAGCTCATCTTGTAGGCCTCGTCGGTGCCCAGGAACTCGTACGAGGCGAGCCCGTCGTCGAAGGCGAGCTTGACGCAGTCGTGGGTGAGCAGCTGGCCGGGGCCGAACGCGCGGTACTCGGTGTCGAAGCCGCTCTTCAGCGAGTAGAGCGCGCCGGCGCAGGCGATGTCCAGCTCGGCCGCGATCGCGCGCCCGTCCAGGCGGAGGAAGGCGAGCCGCAGCCAGCCGCGCTCCGCGAGCCAGCGTGCGAGCTCCGAGTAGAAGCGGCGGCTCGCGTCGCGCGAGCCGATCGCGGTGCCCTCGGCCGCCTTCCAGCCCGAGGACTCGAGCGCGACGAACTCGTCGAGCGCCGCCTGCACGCCGTCCACGCTCGTGTGCACGGCGAGCTCGAGCGCACCCTGCTCGGCGAGCCGGCGGCGCTGCCGCCCCAGCTCCTTCATGAACTTGCGCGAGCGCTCGGCGCGATACGCGTCCCAGCCGCCGGCCGTCGACACGTACGGCGGGCGGGTGATCGTCTCGACCATCACGCTCCGGCGATCCGAGCGCCGCGTGCCCGGCAGCGCGTCGCGCAGGAGCGAGAACCAGCGCGCGCCCGGGTCCGCGTAGGCGAGCTCGATCCTCCCCTTGGCCAGCTCGAGCAGCTCGCGGACGAGCGCGGACTCCATCTCGGCGCCGTCCGCGACCGGGCCGTAGAGCGGCGTGTGGGTGTTGGTGGGCGACAGCGTCGCGGTGCCCTTGATCTCGACCGGGAGCACCCCCGCCAGCTCGTCGCCGCGGCGGACGCTCAGCAGCCTGAGCTCGCCATCGCCGTAGGCCCCGTGCCAGGCGCGGAACCAGCCGGGGCGAAGGAACGGCGGCGCGTCGAGGCGCTCGGCGAGCACGTCCCACTCGCGCCAGAGGTCGCTCGCAGCGCTCGACGCGGTCGCGCCTGCGACGGGCATCGGCTGAAACCGCAGGGGGTCTGGGAGGGCGCGGGGCATGGTCGGGCGCACCGGGGTAGCGGGTGCTGGGACACGCATCGGCGTCCCGCCGCGGAAGCTTGAAGCTCAGGCGGGCTGGAGCACGGCGCGGGCCGCCACCTGGCCGGCGCGGACGGCGCCCTCCATGTAGCCGTGGCCCTCGAGGGCGGTCTCCGTGCCGGCCAGCAGCAGGCGGCCGGGCTCGGGCGGGGCGGCCGGGCGGTCG
>DATENL010000064.1:0-9607 GCA_035275105.1 Thermoleophilaceae bacterium | reverse complement strand
CCCGCGCCGATGCCGCCCGTCGCCCGCTCGCGGCCGCCCGCCCGGCGCGAGGAGCCGCGCCGGGAGCGGGGCAACCCGTGGCGCTGGTTGCTCGCCGCGCTGATCGTTCTCCTGGCCGGGGTCGCGATCGCGCTCGCGCTGTCGCTCCCGGGCAGCAACAAGGAGAACATCAGCAACGGCAACGTCGACGACCAGGTCCGCGACCTGATCCAGTACGTGCGCGACCACACGGAATAGCGCGGGAGGCCGCCGTGTCCGGGGCGGTCAAGCGGGGGCGTACGGCGAGGCTCCGCCGAGCACGGCGCTCGCGTGCTCGTCGAAGCGGTCGTCCAGGATCGCCTCGCGCACGCCGCGCATCAGCTCTGCCATGAAGGTGAGGTTGTGGAGCGTGATCAGGCGCACCGCGGTGAGCTCGCCGATTCGCGAGAGGTAGTGCAGGTAGCCGCGCGTGTGCTCGCGGCAGGCCGCGCACGGGCAGTCGGCGGCGATCGGCTCGCGGCTCTCCGCCCAGGCCGACTTGTGCAGGTCGAGCCGCCAGCGGCGCTCGGGATCGGCGACCAGGGCGGTGCCGTGGCGGCCGAGCCGGGTCGGGGTGGCGCAGTCGAAGCTGTCGATCCCCATCCCCACGCCGGCGAGCAGGTCGTCCACGTCGCCGATCCCGAGCAGGTGCCGCGGGGTGGCGTCCGGCACGGCGTCCAGGGCCCAGCCGACGACCTCGCGCATCTCGTCCTTCTCGCGGCCGAGCGACCCGCCCACGGCGACGCCGTCGACGCCGCTCGAGGCGACGCGCTCGGCCGAGGCGCGGCGCAGGTCCTCGTAGACGCCGCCCTGCACGATGCCGAACAGCAGCTGGCCGTCGGGGGCGTGCGCCCGGCTCCACGACAGGCAGCGGTCGAGCCAGCGATGGGTGCGCTCCGTCGAGCGGGCGGTGTAGTCGCGGCCGGAGTGGAACGGCGTGCACTCGTCGAACGCGAGCGCTACGTCGGAGCCGAGCCTGGCCTGCACCTCCATCGACGTCTCGGGGCCCATGAAGCGCTCCCCGCCGTCCACGTACGAGCGGAAGCGCACCCCCTCCTCGTCGATCGAGAGGATCCGGCTCTGGCGGTCGCCGCGGCGGCGCTTGATCTCGTCGGCCACCGAGCCGTGGCCCATCGAGAAGACCTGGAACCCGCCGGAGTCGGTCACGATCGGGCCGCGCCAGCCCATGAACTCGTGCAGGCCGCCCATGCGCTCGACCAGCTCGGCGCCGGGCTGGATGAACAGGTGGAAGGTGTTGCCGAGGACCATGTCGTACCCGAGCGCCGCGACCTCGGCGGCGTCGAGCGACTTGACCGTCGCAGTCGACGCGAGCGGCACGAACGCGGGTGTGCGCACGTCGCCGTGCCGGGTACTGAGGACGCCCGCGCGAGCGCTGCCCGCGCGGGCGACGATCTCGAGCGGCCCGGCGGTCACGCGGGCCAGCGTAGCCCGCGTGACGCCCGCCTCTCGAGCTGGCGCGCCTACGCGGCGGCCGGCGGCTCGGTAGCGGTCCCCTCGACGGCGGCCGGCTTGCCGTTGCCGTTGCCGTTGCCGCCTGCATGCGAGGCGCGGATCTCCACCCGGCGCGGCTTGCGCTGCTCCGGCTTCGGGATCCGGACCTCGAGCACGCCCTTGTCGAACTCGGCCGTGACCGCGTCCGCGTCGATCCCCTCCGGCAGCGCCAGCGAGCGGCTGAACGCGCCGGTCGAGCGCTCCACGCGGTACCAACCGCGCTCCTTCTGCTCGTACTCCGACTTGCGCTCGCCGGAGATGGTGAGCGTGTTGTCGCGGATCTCGATCGACACGTCGTCCTCGCCGAGGCCGGGCAGATCGGCCCTGAGGACGAACTGGTCGTCGGCCTCCACCAGGTCCATCGCGGGGACCCAGCGCTGCTGGAGCCGGCCGTCGTCGAAAAGGGTGTTGAAGAGGCGGTTGATCTCGCTCGAGAAGGGCTCGGGCTTCATGAGTAGCGTCATCTGATCCTCCTGCGGTCTGACTGGAGGCGATGATACATACCTGAGTCGAGTCTTGTCAACTTTTCTCAGGGTTATGTACTAGCTCAGGGTGGCGGCCGGATCGCCACGTACTCTGGCGCGTATGCAGTCGCTACTCAAGCTGGGGCCCCTGGCCTCGGAGCAGGTACGGGCCGCGCTCGCCGCTCGCCGTCCCAGAGTCGCGTTCTTCCGCGAGGTCGTCGTAATGGGTGCGCGACCCATCGTTGGGCTTCTTGGCCTCGTCTCATTGGCGACAGGCTTCGTCCTCGTCGCGTTCCTGAAGCTCCCGGCCTTGTGGGTAGTGGTGGTCGGACTGGCGGTCTTGGCCTACGCCGTTTTCGAGGGTGGCCTGCGGGCCTCTCGGCTGTTAAGCGCCGCCCTTGAAGACGTTGAAAAGCAGCGTGACGAGGCTGTAGCGGCGGTTCACGCTGGCGCACAATTCTCGAATATCAGCGTTGCGGGGAGTTCCGGCGTTGCGATAGGGGTCTTCCACGGCGACCCCCCGGTCTTGCCGTCTCTGGTCCAGCCTCAAGCCAATGAGATGCGCGCTGCCGATTTTCCGCAGGACAGTGACGGCGTTGTCCGCGATCAAGTATTCGAAAGGCGACTTATTCGCGGACCACTCGTCATGCTCAATCTTGGGGGCAATCGGTTCAGCGGCTGCGGTCTAGGTGCGGATGCAGAGGCATTGTTCTGGGAGGTCCTGCCGGACCGTCACCGGGTCACCGGTGTGTTGGCGATCCAAGGGTGCCTGTTTCACGAGTGCCAGTTCGTAGATGTGGGCCATGCTGGGCCTCGCGAGATGCTGAACCAGTTGCGCGCGGGACTCGGTGAACTGCCCCCAAGTCAGGGAGACTCGACGCCTTGAACGAGCGCCCGATACCGCAGCGGCTCTTCATTCAGGAGCGCCAGCACGGTGTCTCGGAACAGCCACGGGTTGTCCCGGTTGTTGAAGCGGAACGCCACTTCGTCCAGATAGGCCGGAAGGTGCTTGACCGAAAGCTGATGGTAGGTGCCGACCACAGAGCGCTTGAGCAGGCTCCACACGCCCTCCACGGTGTTTCGTGCGGACGACGCCGCGCACCCATTCCTCCTGCGCGTGGCTGACCTTGTGGTGCGCCGTGTTGTGGTCGGAGAGGTCGCCCCAGTACTTCGCGGAGTCCGTGTGGATCGCGCTCGCGTCGTCGTGAACCGTCTCCCTGACGAAGCGCTGAATCTCGTCTTGGTGCTTGCGCCTCGGACCGGACTGGACCTTGAGCCGCACGTCGCCCCCGCGCTGGATCGCGCCCAGGACCATCGCCTTGCCAGCGTGCGGTCCCGCCTTCGTCATCTTGCGGCGACCGCCGATGAATGTCTCGTCAATCTCCACGATGCCTCGGAGCGGAATGGGCGAGTCGTCCTCCATCGCGGCCCTGATTCTGTGGCTGAGGAACCACGCCGTTCGGTAGGAGACGTCGAGGACTCGTTCAAGCTGCTTGGAGCTGATGCCCTTCTTGGACTCCCCGATCAGGTAGACCGCCAGGAACCACTTCCACAACGGCAGGTGCGAGCGGTCGAAGATCGTTCCGACGCGAACCGAGAACTGGTACTCGCATGAGTTGCACTCGAACAGCCGGCGCGTGTGAATCCTCGAGATTGAGTCGGCTCCGCAGCGCGGGCACTCAACGCCGCCGGGCCAGCGGAGCGTCTCTAGGTAGGCGTGGCACTTGTCCTCGGAGCCGAACTGCTCCATCAGCTTCACAAGGTTCATCTGGGCCTTGGGCTGCGTCGGGCGCTTCGCGTTCACCCGTTCCTTGCGCTTCGGCATCAGAGGTTCACCGTGCCTAGGCGCAAGAAGCCCGCCGCCGCGCTGACGAGTGAGGAAGTGCTTCGGCGCTTGTTCCCGAAAGAGGCCCGCGCCGTGGTGCGGAAAGAAGCCCGGAAAGCCGCTTCAAAAGAGGGAAAGAAGACCACTAGGAAGGCCTCTACCTGAGTGGCTGCCCTGAGTCAAGTGCATATTCCCCACTTTTCTCTGTGTTCAGCAGCGACCGCCCGGTCATCTCGGGCGGCTGCTCCTGGCCCAGCAGGTCGAGTGCCGTCGGCGCCACGTCCGCCAGGATGCCGCCATCGCGCAGGTCGCCGACCTCGGCGGTGACGACCAGCGGCACCGGGTTGAGCGAGTGCGCGGTGTTCGGGCTGCCGTCGGGCTCCAGCATGTGGTCGGCGTTGCCGTGGTCGGCGGTCACGATCGTCGCGCCACCGCTCTCGTGGACGGCCGCGACCACCTCGCCGAGGCAGGCGTCGACGGCCTCGACCGCCTTCACCGCGGCGGGGATCGAGCCGGTGTGGCCGACCATGTCCGGGTTGGCGAAGTTGATGATCCCGAACCCGTAGTCGCCGCCGCGCCAGCGCTCGACGAACGCGTCCGCCGCGGCCCGGGCGCTCATCTCGGGCTTGTGGTCGTAGGTCGGCACGTCCCGCGGCGAGTCCACGAGGCAGCGCTCCTCCCCAGCGTACGGCTCCTCCTCGCCTCCGTTGAAGAAGTACGTCACGTGCGCGTACTTCTCGGTCTCGGCCACGTGGAGCTGGCGCACTCCCCGTCCGGCGAGCGTCGCCGCCAGCGTCGCGGCCGGCCGCTCGGGCGGGAACGCCACCGGGTACGGCCAGCCCTCCTGGTACTCCGTGAGCGTCGTCAGGTGCACGACCGGCGGAGCGCCGCCGCGGTCGAACTCGTCGAAGCCGGGCTCGGCCAGCGCGCGGGTCAGCTCGCGCGCGCGGTCGGGCCGGAAGTTGAAGAACAGGACGGCGTCGCCGTCGCGGATCCGCGCCTCCTCCCCCACCACCGTCGGCTTGACGAACTCGTCGGTCTCGCCCCGCTCGTACGCCGCACGCACCGCGGCGACGCCCGACGCGGCGTCCGGAGCCGACCCGCGACCGTGCACGAGTGCGTCGTACGCCGCGGCGATCCGATCCCATCGCCGGTCGCGGTCCATCGCGTAGTAGCGGCCGCTGACGGTTCCGATGCGGCCGCCCGCCGCCAGGAGCCACTCCTCGGCCTGCTCGACGTACCCGGCGCCCGAGTCCGGCAACGTGTCGCGGCCGTCGGTGAACGCGTGCAGCACGATGTCGGGGACCTCCTGCTCGCGGGCCAGCTCGATCGACGCGCGCAGGTGGTCGAGGCTCGAGTGCACGCCGCCGCCGGACACCAGCCCGAGCAGGTGCAGCCGGCCCGCCTCGCGGCCGGCGCGGCAGACGTCGCGCAGCACCTTGTTGCGGGCGAACGAGCCGTCGGCGACCGCGTCGTCGATGCGGGTCAGGTCCTGGCGCACCACCGCGCCGGCGCCGAGGTTGAGATGACCGACCTCCGAGTTCCCCATCTGCCCGTCGGGCAGCCCGACCGCCCGCCCGCACGCGGTGAGCTGCGTGTGCGGATACGCCCGCCAGAGCTCGTCGAACACCGGCGTGTCGGCCAGCTCGACCGCGTTTCCCGGCCCGGGCTCCGCGAGCCCCCAGCCGTCGAGGATCACCAGGCAAACCGACGGGACCGGCGGCGCGCCGGGGCCGGCCGGAGCGGTCACTCGACCGCGGCCTCGACGATCCGCACGAGCTCCTCCGGATCGAGGCTCGCGCCGCCGACGAGCGCGCCGTCGACGTCCGGCTGGGAGAGGATCTCGCGCGCGTTCTCGCCATTCACGCTGCCCCCGTAGAGGATCCGCACAGCGGCCGCCGCGGTCTTCGAGCGGTCGCCCACGAGCGCGCGCACGAACGCGATCGCGTCCTGGGCCTGGTCGGGAGTCGCCACCCTGCCCGTGCCGATCGCCCAGATCGGCTCGTACGCGATCGTCACCTCCACGAGGCGGTCGTCCGGCACCTCGGCGAGGCCCTCCTGGACCTGATGGCGAAGCTTCCGCTGGGTCTCGCCGGACTCGCGCTCGTCCTCGGTCTCGCCCACGCACAGGATCGGCTCGAGCCCGGCGGCGAGCGCCGCCGGCACCTTCTCCTGGAGCGCGCGGTCGGTCTCGCAGTTGTCCCGCCGCCGCTCCGAGTGCCCGAGCACGACGCCGTCGACCCCCACGTCCACGAGCATCGGCGCCGACACCTCGCCCGTGAACGCCCCCTCGGCCGCCTGGTGCATGTTCTGCGCGAGCACCTTCACGCCCGAGCCCGAGGCGGCCTCGACCGTCGCGGCGAGCGCCGTGAAGGGGACGCAGAGCCCGACGTCGACCCCCTTGCCGGCGGGGAGCCGCGCGTTCAGCTTCTCCACGTACGCGCGCGCCTCCGCCGCGGTCTTGTGCATCTTCCAGTTGCCGGCCACGTAGGGCGCGCGCCGGTCAGGCATCGTCGAGCGCCTCCACGCCGGGGAGCGGCTTGCCCTCGAGCAGCTCGAGCGCCGCGCCGCCGCCGGTCGACAGGTGCGTGACGCGGTCGGCCAGCCCGAACTGGGTCAGCGCGGAGGCCGAGTCGCCGCCGCCCACCACGGTCACACCGGGCGCGGCCGCGACGGCGGCGGCGACCGCGCGCGTGCCGGCCGCGAACGGCTCCATCTCGAACGCGCCCATCGGGCCGTTCCAGAAGACCGTCCCGGCGGCGGCGATCTCACGCGCGTAGGCGTCGGACGTGCGCGGGCCGATGTCGAGCCCCATCCAGCCGCGCTCGACCGACACGTCGTCGATCGTCCGTACGGTCGCGCGCGCATCGAACGCGTCGGCGATCACGAGGTCGGTCGGCAGCACCAGCCGGCAGTCGGAGTCCTCGGCCTTCAGGAGCACCTCGCGCGCGAGGTCGACGGCCTGCTCCTCGACCAGCGAGTCGCCGGTGTCCCTTCCCTGCGCCCTGAAGATGCTGAAGCACATGGCGCCGCCGATCAGGAGGGCGTCGGCCATGTCGAGGAAGCGGTTGATGAGCCCGATCTTGTCGCTCACCTTCGCGCCCCCGAGGACCACCACGAGCGGCCGGACGGGGTCCTCGACGACCTCGCTCAGCGTGCGCACCTCGCGCTCCAGCAGGGGCCCGGCGGCCGACGGCAGGTACTCGGTCACGCCGACCGTCGACGAGTGGGCGCGGTGCGCGGCCGCGAAGGCGTCGTTCACGTAGATCTCGGCCAGCTCGGCGAGCTCCGCGGACAGCGCGGGGTCGTTCCGAGTCTCGCCCGGGGCCCAGCGGGTGTTCTCGAGCACGAGGATCTCGCTCTCCTCGAGCCGCGCGACGCCGCGCCGCACCTCGGGGCCGACCACCTCGGGCGCCTGATACACCGGCGCGCCGCCGAGGAGCTCACGCAGCCGGTCGCTGGCGGGCGCGAGCGAGGTCGCGGGGTCCTGGCCCTTCGGCCGCCCGAGGTGCGAGCAGAGCACGATGCGCGCGTGCCGCTCGCGCAGCATCTCGATCGCCGGCAGCGCCGCCCGGATGCGCGTGTCGTCGGCGACCTCCCCGTCGACCAGCGGAACGTTGAAGTCCACCCGCATCAGCACGGCCTGGCCGGGCTCGACGGCCACGTCGCGCAGCGCCTTCTTGGCGAAGCCCGCCGCCATGACTTCCCTCAGGCCCGTCCCCTCCGACCTAGAGGACCCTCTGAACGACGTCGATCAGCCGGTTCGAGTAGCCCCATTCGTTGTCGTACCAGGCGATGACCTTCACGAACGTCCCGTCGATGACCGTCGTCAGCCCCGAGTCGAAGATCGACGAGTACGGCGAGGTCACGATGTCGCTCGACACGATCGGGTCGTCGGTGTACTGGAGTATGCCCTCGAGCGGCCCGCTTCCCGCGGCCTCCTTCATCGCCGCGTTCACGGCGTCGACGTCGGTCGCCTTCTCCACGGTGCAGACGAGGTCCACCACGGAGCCCGTCGGGACCGGCGCGCGCACCGCCATACCGCTGAGCTTGCCCTCGAGCTCGGGGATCACGAGCCCGATCGCCTTCGCGGCTCCCGTCGAGGCGGGGATGAGGTTGATCGCCGCGGCGCGCGCCCTGCGCAGGTCGCTGTGCGGCATGTCCTGGAGCCGCTGGTCGGCCGTGTACGCGTGGATCGTGGTCATGAGGCCATGCTCGATGCCGAACGAGTCGTGCAGGACCTTCGCGATCGGCGCGAGGCAATTGGTGGTGCACGATGCGTTCGAGATCACGTGGTGGTTCTCGCGGTCGTAGGCCTCGTCGAAGTTGACGCCGAGCGCCACCGTCACGTCCGGCTCCTGGGCCGGCGCCGAGACGATCACCTTCTTCGCCCCGGCCGAGAGGTGCTTCGAGGCGCTCTCGCGGTCGGTGAACAGGCCGGTCGACTCGATCACCACGTCGGCGCCGACGTCCGACCACGGCAGCGCGGCCGGGTCGCGCTCCGAGAAGACGCGCAGCTCCTTGCCGTCGATCCTGATCCCGGACTCGGTGGCCTCGACCTCGCCGGGGAACGGTCCGAGGATCGAGTCCCACTTGAAAAGGTGGGCGAGCGTCTTCGTGTCGGTGATGTCGTTGACCGCGACCCAATCGACCTCGGCGCCGCGCGCGTACGCCGCCCGCAGCACGTTCCGGCCGATCCGCCCGAAGCCGTTGATACCGACCTTCACCGCCATTCAAGTCCTTTCCTAGGGGTACGCAAGGCAGTCTCCCCGCCCCGAGGTCAAACCTATCAGTGGGATTGGGAGGTCAGGCCTTGCGGACCGGCTTGTCCACGTCTCTGTGGACGACCTCCACCATGTACTCCCCGCGCTCCGCGTAGTCGCGCGCGAGCCGGTCGGCGATCACGACCGACCGGTGCCGGCCGCCGGTGCAGCCGATGCCGACCGTGAGGTGCGCCTTGCCCTCGCGCACGTAGTTGGGCAGCAGGTAGTCGAGCAGCGGCATCAGCCGCTCGTAGAACTCGTCGATGCCGTCGGAGCGCTCCACGTACTCGATCACCGCCTCGTCCCTGCCGGTGAGCTCGCGCAGCTCGGCCTCGTAGTGGGGATTGGGGAGGAAGCGGACGTCGAACAGCAGGTCGGCGTCGCGCGGGGCGCCGTGCTTGAAGCCGTAGGTGAGGAACGTGACAGCGAGCTTGCCGCGCGCGCCGTGCGGCAGCATCTTGTCCGCCACCACCTTGCGCAGCCGCGCCGCGGACAGGTCGCTCGTCTCGATGACCACGTCGGCGCGCTCGCGGACCGGGCCGAGCAGGCCGCGCTCGGCCTGGATCGCCGTGGTGACCTGGCCGCCGTTGGCGAGCGGGTGGCGCCGGCGCGTCTCCTTGAAGCGCTTGAGCAGCACCTCCTCGGATGCGTCGAGGAACAGGACGCGGTGCGCGATCCCGCGCGAGTCGAGCTCCTCCAGCACGCGCAGCATCCCCTCGAAGTAGGCGCCGCCGCGGACGTCGCACACCACCGCCGCGCGCTCGACCTTGCTGCCCTCGTGGGCGAACAGCTCGGACAGCGAGCTGATCATCTCCGGCGGCAGGTTGTCGACGCAGAAGTAGCCCGCGTCCTCGAAGACGTTCATCGCCGTCGACTTGCCGGCGCCGGAGTAGCCGGTGATCACGACGAGGTCCTCGAGGCGCGACTCGGCGTAGAGCTTGGGGCGGTCGGTGCCGTCGGCCGCGCGGTCGTGCGGCGTCCCGTCCGCGTCCGCGGCGGCGGCCGCGTCCGCGGCGGCATCGTCG
>DATENL010000063.1:0-6331 GCA_035275105.1 Thermoleophilaceae bacterium | reverse complement strand
CTCCGTCGAGGCGCTCGTCCAGGCCGCCGCGGAGTACGTCGAGCTGATGCACCGGCTCGACTTCTACGACTTCAAGGTGTCGATCAAATCGACGAGCGTGCCGAACACGATCGCCTCCAACCGCCTCCTGGCCGAGAAGATCGACCACCCGCTCCATCTCGGCGTCACGGAGGCCGGCACCAGGTGGACGGGCTCGCTCAAGAGCGCCGTCGGCCTCGGCACCCTGCTCGCCGACGGCATCGGCGACACGATCCGCATCTCGCTCTCGACCTTCCACGCCGAGGAGGAGGTCAAGGTCGCCTGGGAGATCCTCAAGGCGCTCAAGCTGCGCCAGCGCGGGCCCGAGCTGATCGCCTGCCCGACCTGCGGCCGGCTCCAGTTCGACATGGACACGGTGGTTGCCGAGATCGAGCAGCGACTCGAGTCCTACTCCGAGCCGATCGAGGTGGCGGTGCTCGGCTGCGCCGTGAACGGGATCGGCGAGGCCTCGCACGCGGACTTCGGCATCACCGGGGCCAAGAACGAGGGCCTGATCTTCGCCCAGGGCAAGCCGCTGCGGAAGGTCCCGCAGGAGCGGCTCGTGGACGAGCTGTTCGTGGAGATCGACAGGTCGCTGGCGCGCGGCTCGACCGAGTTCGAGGACGCGAAGTCCGCCGAGGGCGCCGCCTGGCTCAAGCGGATCGAGGACGAGAACGCGGACGAGATGACGCCGGAGCGCCTGGCGGCGATGGAGGCCGCCGCGGCCGACGACAACGGCACGACGCCGCTGCCGCAGGTGAAGAAGGTCGAGCTCGACGAGGCCGCGTCGCCCACGGAGGGCCGCCGCTTCACCCGCGCCTGACTCCCCCGTAGGCTGCGCCCGTGGCCCGTGCAGCCCTCACCAAGCGCCGCCTCCTCGGGATCGATCGGTCCGGGCCCCGCCCGCCGGAGACGCTGCCCGGTGCGCCGCTTCGCCCCTGGACGATCCCGAACGCGATCGGGTTCGTCCGCCTGGCCCTGATCCCGGTCTTCCTGGTCCTGGCGCTGAGCTCGGGCGACGGCCGGAGCGCGGAGGCGTCGATCGTCTACGCGGTCGTCGGCGGCTCGGACTACCTGGACGGGATCGCCGCCCGCGTCACTGGCCAGTACAGCCGTCTGGGCGTGCTCCTGGACCCGGTCACCGACCGCCTGCTCGTGGTGAGCGGCGTGATCGTCTGCTGGCACTTCGAACTGCTGCCGCGCTGGGCCCTGGCCATCCTCGCCGCGCGCGAGGTGCTCATGCTCGTGGTGTCGCAGATCGGGCTGCGACACGGGGTGGACATCGAGGTGAACTGGGTCGGCCGCTGGGGCGTCTGGCCCACGATGTTCTCGCTCTTCCTCGCGATGGTCTCCGTTACCTGGGTCGCGGAGGCGCTCCTGTACGTCGGGCTCGCGATGACGCTGGTCGCGACCGTCATGTACCTGCGCGACGGCGTCGCGATCATGCGCCAACACTCAAGCTCGGCTTGAGGCTATACTCGCGCGTTCCCAACCAAGGACGACAATGGACACCTTTCCCGATCTCGGGGCGCTCTCGGACGAGGAGCTCAAGGGCCTCATCGACGAGTTGACGCAGCAGGAGCAGGAGGTCTCGTACGAGCGCCGCATCCTGCACGGCAAGATCGACATCCTCCGCGCCGAGCTCGTGAACCGGCTGCGGCGCAAGCGGGAGCAGGGCGAGGCGGTGATCAGCGGCGCCGACGTGCAGCAGCTCACCGACATCCTCGCCGGGAAGTCCATGCCCGAGGGCGCCGACGAGGCCGAGAAGTAGGGCGACGCCCCCATGCACTGCCCGGAATGCGGGTTCGTCAACAGCGAGGGCGCGAACTACTGCCAGAAGTGCGGCGCGTTCCTGAGCGACGTCCAGGAGGAGTCCGAGGACACCACGGCCGCGTGGCAGCTCGACGAGACCGGCGACATCCGGCCGCTCGACCCGGAGGCGGTCGCCCAGGAGGGAACGCTCGTCATCCGCTCGGGCGGCGGTCGTTCGGGTGAGACGTTCCAGGTGGTCGGCGACCAGATGCGGATCGGGCGCAGCCCCGACGCCGAGGTCTTCCTCGACGACGTGACCGTCTCGCGCAACCACGCCCTGCTCGTCCGCCGCCGCGACGGGCTCTTCATCGACGATCTAGGCTCGCTCAACGGCACCTACGTGAACCGTCGCCGGATCGAGTCGCACAAGCTCGTGGACGGCGACGAGCTCCAGATCGGCAAGTACAAGCTCACCTACCTCGGCTGATGGCGGAGATCGACACAGGCACCGACACCGGCGCGACCACCACGGGTGGCGAGGCGCCGCCGCCGGCGCGCGCGAAGCGCCAGAAGGCGCTCACGATCGGCGCCGTGTGCGCCTCTCTCGAGCGCGAGTTCCCGGACATCTCGATCTCGAAGATCCGCTACCTCGAGGACCAGAAGCTGCTCACGCCGCGGCGCACGCAGGGCGGCTACCGGCTTTACACGCCTGCCGACGTGGCGCGGCTGCGCACGATCCTGCGCCTCCAGCGCGACGAGTTCCTGCCGCTGCGGGTGATCCGCCAGGAGCTGGCCGCCGGCCGGGCCGAGGCAGAGGCGCCCCGTGGGAAGGGGCCGGACGCGCGGGCGCTCCGGCGCGCGAGCGTCGCCGTGACCGGCGAGGGCGCGCTCTACAAGCTCAGCGACGTGCTCGACGAGACGGGCGCCGACCCGAAGCTCGTCAAGGAGCTCGAGGACTACGGCGTGATCAAGGGGCGCGTGCGCGAGGGCGACACCTACTACGACGACACCGAGCGGGAGATCGTGCGCGCCGTGACCGAGCTGGCGCGCTTCGGCGTGGGCGGCCGCAACCTGCGCGTGTTCCGCACCTCGGCGGACCGCGAGGCGGCCCTGCTCGAGCAGATCCTGGCGCCGGCGCTGCGCTCGCGCAACCCCGACCGGCGCAAGGAGGCCGTGGAGGCGCTCGAGAACCTGGCGGCGATCGCCTCCCACCTGAAGTACCTGCTGCTCGTCCGGGACCTGCGCAACATCGCGGGGTGACCGTGGCCGCTCCCGGCACGCTGGACCTGCGGGGCTACATCCACGACATTCCGGACCACCCGAAGCCGGGGATCGTCTTCCGCGACGTCACGCCGCTGTTCCTCGACCCCGAGGCGCTCGAGCACGCGATCGCGCTACTCGCCGCCTGGGCCGGCGACCGCGAGGTGGACTACGTCGTGGCCGCCGAGGCGCGCGGCTTCGTGCTCGGCGGCGCGATCGCCGCCCGGATCGGCGCGGGCTTCATCCCCGCGCGCAAGCCGGGCAAGCTGCCGCGCGAGGCGATCTCGGTGGAGTACGCGCTGGAGTACGGCGTCGACGCGCTCGAGGTGCACCGCGACGCGCTCTCGGGCGGCGCGCGGGTGCTCGTGCACGACGACCTGATCGCCACCGGCGGCACGGCAGAGGCGCTCTGCCGGCTCGTGGAGGGCGCGGGGGCGAGCGTCGTGGGCTGCGCGTTCCTGGTCGAGCTCGCGGCCCTGCACGGGCGCGCGCGGCTCGACGGGGTCGACGTGCACAGCCTCGTGACCTACGACTCGGACTGATGCCGACCGTGGCGCGCGCTCGAACCGTCCCGGCCAGTCCTCAGGAGGTGTGGGAGCTGCTCGTGGACCCGTACCACCTGCCGCGCTGGTGGCCGCGCGTCGAGCGGGTCGAGGACGCGACCGCGGAGGCCTGGACGACGGTGATGCGCTCGTCGAGCGGCCGCGCGGTGCGCGCCGACTACACGCGCGTCGACGCCCACCGCCCGCGCCGGCTGGTGTGGCGCCAGGAGCTGGACGAGACGCCGTTCGAGCGCGTCTTCGCCGAGGCGTCGACCGAGGTCACGCTCGAGCCCGAGGGCGACGCGGCCACGCGCGTCGAGCTGCGGGCCGTGCAGCGGCTCCGCGGCCGCTCGCGCTTCGGCGGCTTCCTCGCGCGCCGGGCCGCGCGGCGGCAGCTCGACGCCGCGCTCGACGGGCTCGAGCGGGTGTTCGGGGGCGCCCCGTGATCGGCGGCGAGGCACCGATGCGCTGGTGGGGTTGGGGCGAGCCGCCCGAGCCGATCTCGCTGTCGCAGGAGGGCGAGGCGATGATCCGCGCGGAGCTGGGGCTGCCGGACGCGCCGCCGCAGGATCCGCCGGCGATCGAGGACGTGCGGCTGCCCGACTCGCGGTTGAGCGACGCCGCCGCCGAGGCGCTCCGCACGGCGGTCGGGCCCGAGCACGTGCAGACGGACCGGCTCAGCCGGGTCCGGCGCGCGGCGGGGCGCGGCTATCCGGACCTCCTCCGGCTCTGGAAGGGCGACGCGCCGGAGGCGCCCGACGCCGTCGTTTTGCCCGGGTCCGCGGCCGAGGTGGCGGCTGTGCTGGCGGCCTGCGGGGACGTCGGCGTCGCGGTCGTGCCGTTCGGGGGCGGGACGAGCGTGGTCGGCGGCGTGGCCGGGCTCCACGAGGGCCTCGACGCCGCGATCGCGCTCGACCTCCAGCGGCTCGACTCGCTCTCGACCGACCGCACCTCGCTGACCGCGACGATGGGCGCGGGGCTCTCGGGGCGGCGCGCCGAGGCGAGGCTCCAGGCGCGCGGCCTGACGCTCGGTCACTTCCCGCAGTCGTTCGAGTACGGCACCGTGGGCGGCTACGTCGCCACGCGCTCGGCGGGGCAAGCCTCGACCGGCTACGGCCGCGTGGACAAGCTCGTCCTCGCGCTCCGGATGACCGCGCCGGCGGGCGAGGTGGTCGTCAAGCCGATGCCCGGAACGGCGGCGGGCCCGTCCATGCGCGAGCTGATCGTCGGCTCGGAGGGAGCCTTCGGGGTGATCACCGAGGCCACGCTGATGGTGCGGCCACTGCCGCGGGCGCGGCGCTACGAGGGCTGGTCGTTCACGAGCTTCGCCGAGGGCTGCGAGGCGTTCCGCGAGCTCGAGCAGGCCCACGCCGCCCCGGACGTCGCGCGGCTGTCCGACGAGGAGGAGACCCGGCTGGCGATGGCCATGTCCGCCAGCGGGTCGCTCACCGAGCGCGCCGGACGGGCGTACCTGCGCGCCCGCGGGCACGACGGAGGCTGCATCGTGATCGTCGGCTGGGAGGGGGAGGAGCACGCCACGGCGACCCGCGCGGCGGACGGAGCGCGGATCCTGCGCGCTGGCGGGGGGCTGCCGCTGGGCGCGCGCCCCGGCCGCTCGTGGCTGCGGTCGCGCTACCTGGGCCCCTACCTGCGCGACCTGCTGCTGGCGCGCGGCGTCCTCGTCGAGACGCTCGAGACGGCCACCACCTGGAGCGACCTCGGCGGGCTCCACGACGCGGTCACGAGCGCGCTCCAGGGCGCGCTGCGGGAGCACGGCACGCCGCCGCTGGTGGGCTGCCACGTCTCGCACCTCTACCCGGCGGGCGCGTCGCTCTACTTCACGTTCATGGCGCGCGCGCTGCCGGGCCGGGAGCTCGACCAGTGGCGCTCCGCGAAGGACGCGGCGTCGAACGCGATCGTCGCGAATGGCGGGACGATCACCCACCACCACGCCATCGGCCGCGACCACCTGCCGTGGATGCGCGACGAGGTGGGCGAGCTGGGGATCGACGTGCTGCGGGCCGTCAAGGAGCGGTTCGACCCGCGCGGGATCATGAACCCCGGGAAGCTGATCCCCTAGGAGCGGCCTACGGCTGGGGCGCCGGCGCGGCGCCGCCGGGGGCCGCCTGGCCGCCCGGAACCGCCTGGTTCGGGCCCCGCATGTCGGCGATCGCGCCGCGCAGCACCGACTTGCCGCTGTGCGCCTGCACCTCGCGGAGACAGGTGGGGTTGCGCGCGCACTCCGGGTCCGGGATGACCTGCACCGAGATGTCGATGTAGCGGTACTTCCGGTAGTCGGCCGGGAGCGCGCCGCGGCCGACGTAGTTGCCGTTCTGGTCGGTCACCTGCGCCCCGAGCGAGACCGCGCTCGTCCTCGAGTTGTAGAGCCAGACCCCGTAGGCCTGGCGCTGCTTGGTGGGGGTCAGCTTGGCCTGGACGACCAGCTCCGGCTTGCCGGAGCGCGAGCCGACGATCGCGATCCCCTGGTTCGTGTCGCTCACGCCGCTCAGCGGCTCGAGCAGGAGCTCGCCGACCACGCGGAACTGCGCAGGCGACGCCTTCGCCTTCTTCTCGTCGTCGCCCCCGCCGCTGATGATCGCGATCCCCGCCACGATCCCGCCGATCAGGAGGATCGCCCCGAGGATGCCCACGATCCGCCTCCTGCGGACGGCCGCCTGGGCCTCGGGCGAGAGGACCGGCCGGCGCCGGGGCTCGCGGGACGGCCGCGGCTCGCGCCGCAGGGCGCGCTCCTCGCGCCG
>DATENL010000062.1:0-3638 GCA_035275105.1 Thermoleophilaceae bacterium | reverse complement strand
TCAGGCGCCGGGCGCGATCGCGGGCGCGGCGCCGGACGGCGCGCGGGCGTGCTGACGGCTTCTTCGATGCGGGCCTCCTGCTGGCTCGCGGAGTGCATCCCCCTGAACCTCCCTGTTGCACCCTGTCCCCTCATCCGGCCGGGGGTACGGACGGCCGGTCGAGGGAGTGTGTCACATCCCGGGAGCGTGCGCATCAGCACGGGCCGTTCGCTTACCTTCCGCCGATGGCACGGCGCGCCCTGGAGCGTCTGGCGCTTCACGACTCGCTGCGCGCGTGGGCCCTGTCGCGCATCCTCTGCTGGGTCGCGGGCGTCGCGGCCGTGCTCGTCTTCGGCGCCGACGCCGGGCGCCACGACCCGTTCGGCCTGACAAGTCCGTTCGGATCGTTCGGCGACACGCTCGTGGCGCCGGCCGCCCGCTGGGACGCGTTCTGGTACGTCCTGATCGCCGACCACGGCTACGTCACGCCGCGCGCGACCCAGTTCTACCCGCTCTACCCGCTCGTGTCACGAGCCGTCGGCGCGCCGTTCGCCTCGTCGCTGATCGGCGGCATCCTCGTCTCGCTCGCAGCACTGCTCGGGGCGCTCTACCTCCTCCAGAGGATCTCGACGATCGAGCTGCGCGAGGAGATCGGCCGCCGGACGATGCTGCTGCTCGCGTTCTTCCCGACCGCCGTCTTCTTCTCCGCGGTCTACACCGAGGCGCTCTTCCTGTTCCTGAGCATCGGCTCGGTGTATGCCGCGCGGCAGGGCCGCTGGGCGCTGGCGGGGATCGCGGCAGGGCTGGCGACGCTCACGCGGCCGACCGGGATCCTGCTGGCCGTCCCCCTCGCGCTTCTCTACCTCTACGGGCCGCGCGCCGACCGCGGCGAGCCCGATCCGAGGCCGGACCTCCGCGGCCGTGCGCGCCTCCGGCCACGCTACCGGCCGGCGCTCGACGCGCTCTGGCTGCTCTGGATCCCGGCGGGGTTCGCCGTCTACTCCGCCTACGTCTGGGCCAAGTTCGACGACCCGTTCGTCGTGCTCGAGCAGGGCGAGGCGTGGAACCTGCACTTCACGCTGCCGTTCGTGACGGTCTGGAACGCCGCGGGGACGGCGCTCAGCGGCTTCGCCGACGTGTTCGAGGGCAAGCCGCCCAACGACGTCTACGAGTTCGGCTTCATGGTCCTCGCGGTCGTGGCGACCATCGGCGCGCTGCGGCGGCTGCCGCTCGCGTACGGGGCCTACGCGGCGGTGGGCGTCGTGTTCCTCCTGTGCTTCCCCGTGGAGCACGAGCGGCTGTCATCGTTCTCCCGCTACATGACCCCGCTGTTCCCCGTGCTCATGTGGCTCGCGGCCTGGTCCACCGAGCGACGCGTGTTCCGCTGGGTGCTGATCGTCTTCGCGGTCGGGATGGTCGTGCAGAGCGCG
The DNA here is from genome assembly GCA_035275105.1 of Thermoleophilaceae bacterium. Taxonomy (GTDB): domain Bacteria; phylum Actinomycetota; class Thermoleophilia; order Solirubrobacterales; family Thermoleophilaceae; genus AC-37. The sequence goes on along the minus strand of DATENL010000062.1, from coordinate 2,229 downwards.
CGCTTCGCGACATGGCACTTCGTGGCGTGACGCCTCCGTCGGTCACGATCGTCTACGTCGTGCACGACCGCCGCGACGAGCTGCGGACCAGCCTGCGGATGATGCTCCGCGAGTCGCGCTACGACGGCGAGGTAGATGCGATCGTCGTGGACAACGCCTCGCGCGACGGCTCAGCCGAGATGGTGCGCGACGAGTTCCCCGAGGTGGAGCTGATCCGCCGCGGCGACAACGGCGGCGCGCCCGCCTGGAACGAGGGCTACGCGCGGGCGCGCGGCGACTGGGTGCTGACGCTCGACGACGACGCCTACCTGCCGCCGGACGGCCTCGGCCGCGCGCTCGCCGCGGCCGAGCGGCACGCCGCCGACCTCGTGTCGTTCAGGGTCGTCAGCACGCGGGACCCGGACTGGGTCTTCAGCGACCGCTACCGCGCCGGGCTGTTCGCGTTCTGGGGCTGCGCCTGGCTCGCGCGCCGGAGCGTGCTCTCGGAGCTCGGCGGCTACGACCCGGAGATCTTCATGTGGGGGAACGAGCTCGACCTGACGATCCGGCTCTACGACGCCAGCCACCGCCACCTGCACCTGCCCGAGGTCGAGGCGCGGCACATGAAGCCGCCGCCGCGCGACCTCGCCGTCGACACCCGCGGCTACGAGACCAACGCGCGGCACTGGGCCTACGTCGCCGCCAAGCTGCTCCGCCCGCGGGACGCCATCGAGGCGCTGGTCGCGCTCGTGGCGAGGGTGCTGCGCGACGGTCTCAGGGAGGACCGCGCTCTGCTCGCCTCGCTGATGCCGACGCTGCGCGGGTTCGCGCACGGGCTGCGCCACAGGCGCCCCGTGCGGAGCAGGGAGCTGTCGCGCTGCTACCGCCGCAACTGCGAGACCTTCGCGAGCATCTGGTGGCTCACGCGGCCACCGGCCGAGCTCGCCTCGAGCCTCCCCCGTGAGGTCGCCCGTCGCGCGCTCCGCGGCGAGCGCCGGCCGGAGGGCATCGGGCGCCGCGAGACCTACTTCGAAGACCGCGCCCGCTACTACCCCACGGCGGCCGCCGCGCTCGACTTCGCCCGCTCGGGCGTCAGGCCGACCTGACCCAGTCCAGGTGGTCGAGCGCCTTGAACGGGTGCACGAAGGCGCCACCCGCGCGCTTGTGCGCGATCGCCTCGGCCACCGCGTACTCGGGTCGCCAGCGGACGGCGCCGTAGAGGTCGCCGTGGGCGTCGAAGTCCGCGACCTCGAAGCCGAGGTGCCAGATCACGGTCGGCACGTGCAGCTCGCCGTAGACGTGCGGCTCCTCCGCCGCCTCGCAGTAGGCCGTGAGCGCGTCGCGCCGGATCAGCATGCCGGCCCCGAGGCAGCCCAGCCGGGCGCCCGCGTCGTCGCGGCGGGTGATCCGCTCGACGTAGCCGTTGAAGCGAGCGTCGTCGCGGAAGCGGATGTGGTGGGGCCAGTTGGTGTCGTTGCGCGGGCCGGCCCACTTGCCGACGAGGCCGGCGCCCGAGCGTTCGGCCACGTCGGCCAGGCGCGCCTCGAAGTCGCCGCTGAGCACGAGCTGGTCGTACTCGAGCAGGAGGACGAGGTCGATGGACGGGTCGTCGCGCACGGCGCGCTCGTGGAGCGCGCCCAGGAGCCCCACGTACGACTGCTCCCGGTTCGACGTCTGCCACCACGGGTCGTCGACGAACAGCGCGCGGTCGCCGTCGAGCCGGTCGAACTCGGCCCGCTCGCCTCCGTAACAGACGAACACCGCGCTCCCGGGCGCGAGCGACTCGAGGTACGCGAGCTGGCGTGCGACCTGCTCGGCGCTCTGGTGCGTGATGAGGGCGGTGAGCAGCGCCACGGGCTCAGATCATCTACCGACCCAGGGCCGGTCGGGCGACGGGCACTCGTCGAGACGCGCGTGTCGCAGCTGGAGCGTCTCCGACGAGTCGAACGAGACGCGCACGAGGCTGTCGTACGCGCCGACGATCCAGACCCGCCCGCGCCACACGAGCGGTAGCCCACGGAACAGCGGGCGCCCGCACTCGGCGCAGGTGATCGTGCGCCCGAACGCGCGCACCAGCGCGCGCTCCGCCCCGCGCGGCAGCAGCGGATCGGTGCGCGGCCTGCGGCGGTCGAAGACCGCGCTCTCGCGCAGCATGCGCAGGTTGCGCGCGACCCTGCCGAGCGCTCCTCTCACGGCTGGGTCTCCTCGCGTTCGGGCTCGGCCGGCGCCACGCCGAGCGCGCGGGCCGCG
>DATENL010000061.1:0-5199 GCA_035275105.1 Thermoleophilaceae bacterium | reverse complement strand
AAGACCTCGTCGTTGTCGGAGATCTTCAGGGTGACGCCGATGGCAGGCTGACCCGCCCGCACCAGCTTGGCGGCGCGCTCCTCGCCGGACAGGTCGTCCCACTCGGCACGCGTCCGGTTGATGGTCAGCAGCGGGGAGGTCTCGGTGAGCCCGTAGATCTGGATGAACTCCCAGCCGAGCTCGGTCTCGATGCGCTCGATCGTCTTCGACGGCGGCGGCGCGCCCGCGATCACGACGCGCACGCGTCCCTTGCCCGGCACCGCCGCGCCCTGCTGACGGCGCGCGCCGGCCGCGTCGAGGACGGCCGCGAGCGCCGTGAGGTCGTCGGGCGTGTCGACGTCGTGCTCGATCGTGGGGACGGGCTCGACGCGATGGGCGGTGCCCGCGGCCTCGGCCGCGGCCACGTGCCGTGCACGGCTGCCCGGTCCGAAGCTCGGCGTGATCGCGTCCGGCGGCGCGAGCACGAGCGCGTTGGTCCCCGTGCCGTGGCGGTCGGCCACGATGCCCACCTCGATGCCGTCCGCCGCGGTCCGCTCGAGCAGCGCGTCGAGCTCGCCCGGGTCGAGCAGCGGCGTGTCGCCCGGCAGCAGCACCACCCGCTCGCGCCCGGCGTCGAGCGCGTGCCGGATCCCGATCTCAGCCGCCGCCGACTGGCCGGCCTGCGCGCTGTCGTGGATGACGGTCGCGGCATGCCCGGCGACGGAGGCCGCCTCCTCGTCCGCCGTGACGACCACGACCCGGTCGACGTTGCGCGCCCGTCCGAGCGCGCCGAGCACGTCCGTGAACATCGCCTGGGCGAGGACGCGTCGCGTATCGGCCGGGAACGCGCCCGCCAGCCGCTCCTTGGCGAGGCCGAAGCTCTTCACTGGAACGATCGCAAGCGTTCGCACGGCGGACCCCGGGGACGCTACCCGACCCGTCATCCGCACTGGAGGACCGTCCAGCCCGCGTCGAACACCCCCGCTCGCAGGTCGCGCTCGCGCGCCCAGAAGTAGACCCGGCCGTCGTCGCCCCACATCACCTCGCTCGGGGCGATCTCCGAGTCGAGCTGGAGAAGGAGCCTCCATTCCGGGGCAGCCTCCAGGAGCTCCGGCGCGCGCGGGTCCTCCCAGCCGGAGCTGTCGCCGGTGTAGAGGCCGTTCGACACGAGCTGGCACTCGGTCTGCATGGGCCCCTGGAGCTGGTCGGGATGTCCCAGGAGCCGGTGCCGCGGAGCGTCCTCGTCGCCGTATGAGCTCGAGAGGGCCTCGAGCAGGTCGAGGTACGCGTCTCGCAGCTCGGTCGAGAGGGGCAGGTCGGGCGCCGCCGGCGCGTCGGGCCACGGCAGGGTGAGCTCCACGCGCGGAACCAGGTCGCCCGGCTCGTAGAGGTTCTCCCGCGGCAGCCGTGCGGGCGCCTCGTGGCGCTCGACCGCGGCGCCGGCCGGTACGTGGATGACGCGGCCGCTGCCTCGATCGGCGGGGTCGAAGCCCCATGGCTGCCGCTCCGGCTCGGCGTCGTAGAAGAACGCCAGCTGACCGCCGGCCGGCAACAGGTCGCGCCCAGGCTGGACGTCGGGAATCGCGCCGAGCTCGATCTGCGCGAGGAAGGCGAGCGGCCGGCCCTGCCACTCCGGCCAATCGACGCCGAGCGGAAGGTCGGGCTCGCCGCCGATGCGATTTCCCTGCACCAGGTCGCCCGGCTCGGCGCGCAGCAGCCTGATCGACGGCAACACGGCGGTCCGCGTGTCGTCGGCGACCGGGGCGAGGGGGCCGGACACCGCCTGTTCGATCAGCTCGCGGCCGTTCAAGGCAGCGGCTCCGCGCCGGCGCCGGCGAGCCCGCGTGCGAATTCGAGCGTCTCCCGCGCCACCCGACGGCGCGCCTCGGCGTCCGCCATCAGCGTGTCCGTGACCAGCGCCGGCACCGCGGCCGGCGGCCGGTCGTCGGACACGACCCCGTCGAGCAGCCCCTCGTACGCGCGCAGGACGCCGGCGGCGCCGAGCGGCAGCCCCGCGTGGGCCATGAACGGCTCCGTCGGGCCCTTTACCGCGTGCCCGGCCACGAACGGGCTGACGGCCACCACCGGCGCGGGCGACTCGCGCAGGGCCGCGCGCATGCCCGGCACCGCGAGGATCGGTCCGATCGAGATCACGGGGTTCGACGGCCCGATCACGATCGCCTCCGCGCCCGCAAGCGCCTGGAGCACCTCGGGCGACGGTCGCGCCTCCGCCGCGCCCGCCACGTCGACGGCCTCGATCGGTGCGGCCGCGCGGTCGACGATCATGAACTCCTGGAAGTCGCGCCAGCGCCCGCCGGTCCTCACGCGCGTGCGCACCGGCTGGTCGCTCATCGGGAGTACGCGGGCGCGCACCCCGCACGCCTCGACCACGGCCGCGTGCGCCTCGGTCAGGCGGCGTCCGGCCGCGAGCTCGTCCGTGCGCAGCCGGCACAGCTCGAGGTCGCGGTCGCCGAGCTGGAACCACGGCGCCTGGTCCCCTGCTCGCCGCGCCTCCATCGCGTGCCAGGTGTCGCCTGCGATTCCCCAGCCGCGCTCGTCGATCACGTCGGCGAGCCAGTAGGTCACGAGGTCGGGGTCGGGCGAGACGTGGACGCCGTGGACCTCCACGTCGTCGCCGGTGTTCGCGACCACCGCGAGCTCGTCCGGCCCGACCACGTCGAGCATCCCGCGCGCGAGCTTGGCCCCGCCGGTCCCGCCGGCGAGGACGGCTACCACAGCTCGTCTGGGAGGGCCGTGAGCTTCACGCCCGCGGTCGTCTTGTAGCGGGCGTTCACGCCGATGAGGAGCGGCGTGATGCCCTCGATCAGGCGGGCGGCCTCGAGCCGGCCGGCATTCACCGGCCGCAGCCCGGGGATACGGCCGATCAGCTCGGCGACGGCCCGCTTGGGGTCGGCCCGGTCACCGGCCACCAGCACGTCCTCGTCGAGGTCGTGGTCGAGGTCGGCGAGCGCGGCCGCGCTCACGGTGTGCAGCGCGCTCACGACGACCACGCCGTCGGGGGCCATCTCCTGCGCCTGCTGCGCGGCGGAGCCCTGCGGCACGCCGAGCAGCCGGGTGGCGCGGCCGGACACCGCCGCCGCGAGCGGCACGGTCGCATCGACCAGGATCTGACCCGGCTCGAGCGCCTCCTTGAGGTTGGTGAGGTTCTCCGACTGCGCCCTGAACGGCACCGTGAGGAGCACGATCGGCGCTCCGCGCGCGGCCTCCGCGTTCTCCCGCCCGTCGACGTCCGCGTCCGGCACGCGCTCCCGAACCCGGCCGGCGGCCTCCTGGGCGCGCTCGGCGCTGCGCGACCCGATCACCACGGGCACTCCCTCGCGCGTGAGGCGCAGAGCTAGGCCGAACCCGAGCGCGCCGGTGCCGCCGACGATCGGGACGGGGGAGGGCGCGCTCACCGAGCCCAACCTACCGGACGGTAGGCTCCGCGCGGATGCGACTCGAGGGGCGGATCGCGCTCGTCACCGGCGGGGCCGGCGGGATCGGTGCGGCCACCTGTCGCCGGCTCGCCGCCGAGGGCGCCGCGGTCGCGGTCACCGACCTGAAGCTCGACGGGGCGCAGGAGGTCGCCGCCGAGATCGGCGGGCGCGCCTACGAGCTCGACGTCCGCTCCAGCGACTCGATCCGCGCGGCGGTCGACGGCGCCGAGGCGGAGCTGGGCCCGCTCGACGTCCTCGTCAACAACGCCGGCTACGACGAGTTCGGGTTCTTCGTGCACACCGACGAGGCGATGTGGGATCGCGTGATCGGCGTGAACCTGCGCGGCGTGATCGCGGTCACCCACGCGGTGCTGCCGGGCATGCAGGAGCGCCGCCGCGGGCGCATCGTGAACATCGCCTCCGAGGCGGGCCGGCTCGGGTCCCCGGGCAGCGGGGTGTACTCGGCGGCGAAGGGGGGCGTGATCGGCTTCACCAAGGCGATCGCCGGCGAGGCCGCCCGCTACGGCGTGGCCTGCAACGCGATCGCCCCCGGGCCGATCGAGACGCCGCTCCTGATGTCGGCGCCCGAGGAGTTCGCCGAGGTCGGCGAGCGGATCGTGTCCAACATGATCGGCAAGACCGTCCTGCGCCGGCTCGGCCAGCCGGACGAGGTCGCGGCGGCGATCGCGTTCCTCGCCTCCGACGACGCCTCGTACGTGACCGGCCAGACGCTCGGGGTGAGCGGCGGCATGGGCATGGTCTAGGTGGCCGCCCCGATGGCCGGCGGCGAGCGCGTGAAGATCCGTGAGGTCGGGCCGCGCGACGGGTTCCAGAACGAGCCCGAGGTGATCGCGACGGACGACAAGGTCCGGCTCGTGGAGATGCTCGCCCGCACCGGCGTGCCGCGGCTCGAGGTCACGAGCTTCGTCCGTCCCGACGTGATCCCGCAGCTCGCCGACGGAGCCGAGGTGCTGAGCCGAGCGCAGGTCCCGGAGGGCGTGGCAGTGACCGTGCTGATCCCCAACGAGCGCGGGCTCGAGAACGCGCTGAAGCTGCGCGACCGGTTCCAGGAGGTGAACCTGTTCCTGTCGGCGAGCGAGACGCACAACCAGAAGAACGTGAACCGCTCGGTGGAGGAGTCGCTCGCCGGCCTCGAGCGCGTGATCGCGCGGGCCCGCGCCGAGGGGCTGCGCGCCGAGGGCGTGATCTCGACCTCGTTCGGGTGCCCGTACGAGGGGCACGTGCCGCCCGAGCGGGTCCACGGGATCGCCGAGCGGCTCGCCGCGGCCGGCTGCGAGGAGGTCGCCTTCGGCGACACGACCGGGATGGCGAACCCGGCGCAGGTCCGCGAGTTCTTCCACGGCGCCCGCGAGCGGCTCCCGGGCGTGGAGCTGACGGCGCACTTCCACAACACGCGCGGCCAGGGGCTCGCGAACGTCGTGGCGGCGCTCGATGCCGGCGTGCGCTCGTTCGAGTCGTCCTTCGGCGAGCTGGGCGGCTGCCCGGTGCCGCGCGGCGCGACCGGCAACATCGCCAGCGAGGACCTCGTCTCGATGCTCCACGAGATGGGCTTCGAGACGGACGTCGACCTCGAGGCGCTCCTGGCCGCCGCCCGCGAGGCACAGCGCGTGCTCGGCCGCCCGCTCAGCGGGCACCTGATCGTCGCGGGCCCCGTCGACTGGCACGAGGACGGGCGATAGCCGCGTCGCTGGGCGCGCGGATCCGGCGCGACGTCGAGGAGCTCGCGGCGATCGAGCGGCAGGCGGCGACGCCCGGCGAGCGC
>DATENL010000060.1:0-11437 GCA_035275105.1 Thermoleophilaceae bacterium | reverse complement strand
CGACCGCCGCCGCGGTGAGCAGCAGCGCGAGCGGCCTGACGCCTCGCATGGGGGCCGAGGGTAATCGCGGGCGGCATCCCGCGCGCCGGCACCTGTAGCGTGCAGTCCGTGGCCGAGCGCGCCACCTTCTACTTCGACTTCAACTCGCCCTACGCGTGGCTCGCCGCCGAGCGGATCGACGGGTTCGTGCCCGACGCAGAGTGGAGGCCGATCGCGTTCCCGCTACTGCTCCACCGGCTGGGCACGCTGGAAGCGGCGATGAAGCGCAACTCCGCGCCCGTCGTGGAGGAGGTCTCGCGGCGGGCGGCCGAGCGCGGCCTGCCGCCGTTCAACCCGCCGCCCGGCTGGCCGCTCGAGTCGTGGTCGCTCGTGCCGCTGCGCGCCGCGCTCTTCGCGGACGACCGCGGCCGCCTGCGCGACTTCTCCGCCGCCGTCTTTCGCGCGATGTTCGCTCGCGCCCAGCCGATCACGGAGCTCACGACCGTTCTGGAGGCCGCCGGCGAGGCGGGGCTCGACGCGGCGGGCGTGCGGGAGGCGGTGGAGCGCCAGGACGTGAAGGACCGGCTCAAGGCCAACACCGACGAGGCGTTCGATCGCGGCGTGACCGGGATCCCGACCGTCGCGATCGGCGACGACCTGTTCTGGGGCGACGACCGGCTCGAGGAGGCGGCCGCCGCGCTGGCCCGCTAGTGCGTCGTCCGCTCCGCCAGCTCGGTGGTCAGCTTCTTCGGCACGCGGTCGGCGACCTCGATGCCGATCTCGCGCATCGCCTCCACGACCTCGGGGTGCACGCGCTCGCCCGGTCGCGTCCCCGCCGAGTCCGCGGAGTGCCGTCCGCCGGCGGCGCGCTCGAAAAGCGCCCGGCTCATCTGGGAGCGGCCGGCGTTGTGCAGGCAGACGAACAGCACGCGGGCCATCAGCCGGACTCCGCGGCCGGCGGAGTCCGTGGCGCGCGAACGAACTGGTACGCCAGCGCTCCGAGAGCCGCGCCGCCCACCGGCCCGACCACGTATATCCAGAACGCGTGCCACTCGCCCGCGGCGACCGCCGGGCCGAACGAACGCGCGGGGTTCATCGACGCGCCGGTTATCGGCCCGCCGAACAGGGCGTCCAGCCCCACGGCGCCGCCGATCGCGAGCGCCGCGCCGGATCCGACGGCGCGGGTGTCGGTCGCCACAGCGACGATCACGAACATGAGAACCGCGGTGAGCACGCCCTCGTAGAGGAGCGCCGTGCCCGTCCCGACCGACGGGACCGTCGCGCCCAGGTTGGCCGGCCGGTCGCTCCAGACCGCGAGCAGCACGAGCGCGGCAGCGAGTGCGCCGGCGAGCTGCGCGGCGACGTACGCGACCGCGTCGCGGATCGGGAAGTGCCGGGTGAGCGTGAAGGCGACGGTCACCGCGGGGTTGATGTGCGCGCCCGACAGGTGGCCCGTCGCGTAGACCATCGTCATGATCACCAGCCCGAAGGCGAGGCTGACGCCCACCACTCCGAGCGTGCCGTCTCGCACCTCGTCCGTCACGATCGCCCCGCAGCCGGCGAACACGAGGGCGAACGCCGCGACGCCCTCCGCGACCGACCGACGCAGGAGCCCCGGCCGCTCCGGCGTCAAAGGGTGTCGAGGGGCACGCCGATCAGGTCGAGCCGGCGTCTGAGGCCGCCGAGCGCGAACTCGCGGATGTCGTCCGCGCCTGCGCCGAGCGCGTCGAAATCGGTACTGGACGAGCCGGTGTCCGGTGGAGCCAGCGAGGCGGCTACGGACGGGAGCAGCTCCCGCAGCGTGGACCGCACGACGTCGCCGGCGTCGGGGTCGCCGGCCACGCTCTCGCGCAGGAACCAGACGCCGTACCCGATGTGACGCGTCTCGTCGTGGTGGATCTTCGAGTAGCCGTCCACGAAGCCGGGCAGGAGACCCTCGCGCGTGAGGTAGTCGGTGGTGAACTTGTAGCTCGTCAGGCCGAGCGTGCTCTCGAGGATCAGGTGGTAGAGCGTGACGAAGCGGACCTTGGCCGCGCGGTCCGCCGGGTCCGCCACCAGCCGCTCGTGAGCCTCGACCAGCGCCCGGTCGAAGAGGTCGCGGAACGCATCCGACACGTGGTCGCGCGCCCGCTCTACGTGAGCGGCGATCGCGTCCGGCTCGGCCACCACCTCGTCACGAAAGCGCGCGTAGAACTGCATGTGGCGCGCCTCGTCGACCTGCTGCGTAGCCAGGAACGTCGCCTCCTCCTCCGATGCGTACGCCCCGACCAGCCCGGAGAACTGCGTCGTGATCCGCTCCTCGGCGACCATCAGCGACGACAGGACGAACAGCACCAGCGTGCGCGCCTCCCCGTCCAGCTTCCGCCACTGCTCACGGTCGGTGGTCAGGTCGATGGCGAACGGCGACCACTGCGAGTCCTCCCAGCGGCGGTACAGGACCTGCGGATCGTTCAGCTGGATCTGGTCGGTCATGGGAAGCCGGCCGCCATCGTATCGATTGACAGATACCGATTCAATCGATATACATAGATCGATGGCGGTCGATCTGGAGCTCGCTCCGAAGCAGAAGCGCCCGGCGGGAGAGCCGTGCTGTGCGCCGGTGGTCTACCCGGAGACCGAGCGCGCGGCGGCCGAGCGCATGGCGGTCGTCGCGAAGGCGCTGGGCGACCCGATCCGCGTGCAGCTCGTCGACGTGCTTCGCAGCCACGCGGGCAGGGTCTGCGTCTGCGAGCTGACGCCGCTGTTCGACGTCGGCCAGCCGACCGTCTCGCACCACCTGAAGGTCCTGCGCGACGCGGGGATCGTCGATTCCGAGCGCCGCGGGCTGTGGGCCTACTACTACGTCGTCCCCGACGCGCTGAAGGAGCTGACCGCATGGCTGTCCTGAGACCCCACCTCGCCCTCACGGTCGCGAGCGTCGACCGCTCCGCCTCGTTCTACGAGGCGCTGTTCGGCGTCGCGCCCGCGAAGGTCCGCCCCGGCTACGCCAAGTTCGAGGTGGAGGAGCCGGCGATCAACTTCACCCTCAACGAGGGCGACCGGGGCGGGACCCTGGGCGCCTTCAACCACGCGGGAATCCAGGTCGCCTCGACTGACGACGTGCTCGCCGCCCGGCTCAGGCTCCAGAAGGCTGGTCTCGCCACCTTCGACGAGATGGACACGACGTGCTGCTACGCCCGCCAGGACAAGATCTGGGTGCACGACCCCGACGGGACGCCGTGGGAGGTCTTCGTGACCCACGACGACGCCGAGGAGCCCGGCACCGGCGATCGCGACGCCACCGCTAGCTGCTGCTGAGTCGCAGCCAGTGCCAGTGTGTGCCCGCGCCGCGCTCCCACTCGACCCGTAGACCAGCGGCGCGGGCGGCCGTCCTGACCCAGCCGGGCTCGAGGCGGTAGCGCCGCACATGCGGGCGGTGGCGGGCGGGGAGGAGCCGCGCCGGGATGCGACCGGGCAGGAGCCTGTCGAGGCCTCTCGGGCGCGTGTCGAACTGGACGAGCGCCGCGCCGCGGGGTCTGAGGACGCGGCTCGTCTCGGCCAGGTACCGCTCGATCACGGCCGCGCTCGCGATGTGCTGGAACACGTGCTCGGAGAAGACGAAGTCGATCGAGGCGCCGTCGAAGGGTGCGAGCGTCTCGCCGTCGGTGGAGTGGAGCCTCACGTTCGCCGGGAGCCCGCGCGCGGCGGCGAGCGACAGCATCCGCGGCGCGACGTCGATCGCCTCGACGCGCTCGAAGACCTCCGCGAACGGCAGCGCGGTGCGGCCCACCCCGCAGCCGATCTCGAGCATCCGGCCGCGGTCGACCCGGTCGCCCAGCCAGCCCATGACGAGCTCGGTCGTCCTGCGGCCGTCGGCGGCGAACTCCGCATCGGTCCAGTTGCGTCGGGAGGCCTCGATCGCGGTGAGCGGGTCGGCCTCCGCGCGCGCGTTCCAGGCGGCTCGCATCGCGTGGGCGTGCGCCATCGGTTGGGGCAGGCTAACGCGCCGGTGCTCGCCGGCGTGCGTTGACTAGAGTCGGCCCATGAGCGCAACCGAGACGTCCACGATCGTCACCGGCGTCGACTTCGTGTCCGTTCCCACGCAGGACATCGAGCGCGCCGTGCAGTTCTACGGCACGAAGCTCGGGCTCCGCCGGTCGATGTACAAGCCGGAGCGGAACTTCGCGGAGTTCGAGACCGGCACCGTCACCCTCACCGTCGTCGATCCGGAGCGGATGGGGATCGGCGACTTCCGGCCGAACGCGAACCACCTGGCCCTGCACGTCGACGACGTCGCCGCCCGCAAGGCGGAGCTCGAGACGCGTGGCGTCGAGTTCCAGGGCGACGACGTGTTCGACACGGGTGTCTGCCACATGGCGTTCTTCAACGATCCGGACGGCAACGCGCTCATGCTGCACAGCCGGTACGTGCCGCGCGTGCCGGAGGGCTAGCCGCGGTCGCGGCCAGCGACGCCTTGGCCGAGAACGAGGTCGGCCGCGTCGCGGAGCTGTGGCGCTACCCGGTCAAGTCGATGGCCGGCGAGCCGCTGCACGAGGCCGACGTGTCCTGGTTCGGCCTCGCCGGCGACCGCCGCTGGGCGTTCATCCGGCCGGGGATCGTGGAGAGCGGCTTCCCGTGGCTCACGATCCGCGAGCGCTCCGACCTGTGCCGCTACCGGCCCCGGTTCCGGGACCCGTCGCAGCCGGACACGTCCGCGACGGTCGTGACGACCCCCGGCGGTGAGGAGCTGGACGTCACCGACGCCGCGCTGGCGGCCGAGCTCGGCGACGGCCTGCAGCTGATCAGGCAGTACCGCGGTGCCTTCGACGCCCTGCCGCTGTCGCTCATGGGCACGGGCAGCGTGCGCGCGATCGGCGAGGTCGCCGGACGCGAGCTGCCGGTCCAGCGCTTCCGGCCGAACCTCGTGGTCGAGCCGGCCGACGGAGCGCCGTTCGCCGAGGACGGGTGGATCGGCAGCACGCTGCGGATCGGCGGGATGCGGATGCGGGTAGACGACCGCGACCCGCGCTGCGTGGTCGTCAACGTGGACCCGGAGACGACCGAGCGCGACCCCGCCGTCCTGCGCGCGATCGCCCAGACGCGCGACTCCTGCCTGGGCGTCTACGGCTCGACCGTCGAGCCGGGGCGGGTGGCGGTGGGCGACGCGGTGGTGCTCGAGTAGGCGTCGCGCTCAAGTCCCGTTGAGCCCACGCCGATGGATCGGCGGTGCGCGGAACGGGCAGACAGCGGCGCGCCTCGACCGTGGCGGGGGCACTCGTCCTACTCGTTCTCGTGCCGGGGTGCGGCCGCCTGCGCGGCGTCGCGCCCGGTGACGTCGTTCCGACTCTTCGCAGCACGGGCTACCGCTTCACCTGGCGGCGAGTGGGCCGACCGGCGGGGATCCAGCGGGTGGTCGCCGGGCGCGCCGTCGACCGGCGCGGAACGCGAATCGACTTCATGGTCGCGATCTACAACCGGCAGCGCCGGTCGAGCCCCGTGTCGTCGCTCCCCGTCGTGCCGCGCGCGTCGACCGGGAGCAGCTCTGGATGTGGGAACTACTTCATCGAGACGAACGCCGACGACAGCCAGGCTCCGCCCGCGTTGCTGCACCGCAGGTGGGACATGAGGAACCGCATCGAGGACGCACTCGACTCGCGCCTGCGCGGCTACGTCTGCCACCCATGACCCGCCTTCGCGCATTGGCCCTGCTCGGGGCGGTCCTGCTCGCGGCAGGCACGGCCGCCTTCGTCGTGCTGGACGACTCGGGCGTCTGGCCCCACGGTCCGCGGGTCACCGCCGCGGGGCTACGGCAGCAGCTCGAGCGCTCGGGTCTGGAGTTCGAGTGGCGCCGCGGCCGGGTGGGCGGCGGCGTCGAGGGCGTAGTCGCGGGCGTCGCGAGCCGCGACGGGCGCGACAGCGTCGGGTTCGAGCTCGACGTGGCAAGTGGCGACCACGCCGACGGCGACATGCTCGGGCGTGCGGGCTTCCCGCTGGACTACGACATCCCGAACGACCCGTGCGAGCGGCCGCGGTGCGTCGTGCGACTACCCAAATGGCGCCCCGATCCGCGCGGCGTCGTCGGCAACGTCGCCTACGCGAACTACCACCTCGACAGGAAGGCGCGCCAGGGCGATCAGCCCACGATCGAGCGGCTCGACGACGCGCTCTTCGCCGCCTTCCGGCCCGACGACGAGCGGGCCTTTCCAGTGCTTCCGAAGCCGCCCCCCGATCCGAGCGGGTGGCCGGTGAGGTGACCTTCGGTAACATCGGCCCCGATGAGGGGAGCTGAAGCGCTCAATTGGCGCGCATCAGCGGAGTCGCCGGTGGTGGCCGGCCCGGAGCCGAGTGGCGCCGACCTGTCGCGCCGCACCTTCCTCAGGCGCGCCGGCCTCGCGGGCGCCGCCGCGCTCGCCGCCCAGCTGCCGGGGCTGGCCGCCCGGGACGGTGCCTGGCTCGAGGCCGCGCTGGCCGCCGACGCCGACCTGGTGCACGACACGTTCAACGGCCTCGTCGCATTTGTGGTCCCGGGCCCGGACCCGTACTCGCGCGCGCAGGGGCACAGCTCGCCCACCCCGGGCGGCATCGCGGCCGGCGCCACCCAGGCGACGATCGACGCCCTCGACGCGTTCGTCGGCAGCCCCGCCGGGCCGAGCTTCCCGTCCTCGAGCGCGGTCACCGGCGGGCTCAACTCGACCGCCCTCACCGTCAACCCCGCCGCCACGGCCGGCGGCTTCCAGTCCGCGTTCTCCCGCCTCTCGTTCCCCGAGAAGATCGAGGTCTTCAACCGCTTCGAGGCGAGCACGGAGGGGACCGAGTTCCGCTACGTCGCGGGCGTCCTGATCGCGACCGTCGCCTTCGTCGCATACTCCGAGGTCGGAGCGCTCGACCCGCGGACCAGGCGGCTCACGAAGCGGCCCGTCGGCTGGCGGATCTCGAAGTACTCGGGCGTGCGCGAGGGACGCGCCCAGCTCCAGGGCTACTGGAAGGGCCGCCGCCGCACCGAGACCGCCAGGCGGTACCGCGTGGAGACGAACGTCCCCTAGCCGATGCGCGACGCCATCGTGATCGGGGCCGGGGGGTGCGGCGCGGTGGTTGCCAAGGAGCTCGCGGCGCACGGGCTCGACGTGCTCGTGCTCGAGGCCGGCGGCCGCCACCTGCGCCCCGAGAAGCAGTGGCGCCACTTCGAGAACGACGCGAACAACCCCGTCAGCGGCTACTTCCGCTGGGGCCCCTCGGACCGGTCGCAGTCGCCGTGGGCGCGCGAGACGCCGCAGAACTCGATGATCCTCCAGGTCGGCGGGGTGGGCGGGACCACGAAGCACTACTACGCGAACTCGCCACGCGCCTACCCCGGCGTCTTCAGGGGCTACTCGGGCCGCGACCGCAGGGCCTACGACCGCGCGCACGAGTTCCCGTTCGGGTACCGCGAGCTGATCCCGTACTTCGAGTGGGTCGAGTACACGCTGCCGGTGGAGACCGCGGCGATGGGGGTGAAGGAGGAGCGCTTCCTGCACGCCTCGGCCAAGCTCGGGCTCCCGCTCCAGACGACCAAGGACACGCTGCGCGCGAGCTACCGGCCGCAGGAGAACGCGATCCTCCAGCCGCGGGGCACGGCCGGCCGCACCAAGGACCCGGGGCGCGCGCGCTACCCCAAGGCGCGCGGCTGCACCTTCTGCGGCTACTGCGTCCAGGGCTGCTACGAGCCGCGCGGGGCGCCGCGGAACCTCGCCGCCAAGCGCTCCACCGACAACAGCTACCTGCCGATGGCGCTCACCGCCGACGCGTGGGCGAAGGGGGGGCGCCCGGTGGACCTGATCGCCGACGCCTTCGTGACGGACGTCGGGACGGCCACCGAGAACGGCAACACGGTCGCCCGCAGCGTCAGCTGGCGCGACACGCGCACCGGCGAGACCGCCAGCGAGCAGGCGCGCGTGGTGGTCCTCTCCGCGGGTGCGATCGAGAACCCGCGGCTGTGGAAGAACGCCGGCCTCCCGGACCCGAACGGGTGGGTCGGCCGCGGCTACACCGACCACTTCTTCGAGTGGCTGACGGGCGTCATGCCGTACCACACCGGATCCAGCAAGGGCCCGGGCTCGGGCGCCCGGCTCGACTTCCCGGGGCACGGCGCCCTGATGAACGTCGGCCTGCCGCCGGCGCTCCAGGCGTTCTCGTCGACGATGTCCGACGCCGGCATCGACGACGTGTACCTGAACGGCCACCCGAAGACGCCGGGCCTGAGCGGGCACGGGCGCCGGGTCGGAAACCCGCTCAAGTCGCTCCTCGGCGACATCGACCGCCTGATGAACGTATTCGTGATGACCGACGACGACGTCGAGGCTCAGAACCGGGTGGACCTCTCGACGGGGCTCCCGCCCGACGACCACGGCCCCGTCCCGAGCGTCCAGGTGCACTACCGCGAGCGCACCGCGCGGACCGTGCGGAACCGGGAGCTCCTCGTCCGGCGGGCGGTCGACCTTCTCAAGCGGGCCGGCGCCCGGCAGGTCTACCGCTTCAACTGGCCGGCGATCGGGCTCCACCTGCACTCGACGATGCGGATGGGCACGAGCGCATCCAACTCGGTGCTCGACGCGAGCGCCGAGGCCCGCTTCGTGAGGCGCCTGTTCGTGGCGGACACGTCGGCGCTCGCTAACTCGCTCGGCGGCCCCAACCCGACGCTCACCGCGCAGGCGCTCGCCACCCGCACCGCCGAGCGGATCCTCGTCCGCTACTTCGGCGGCGATCCGTACGTCCGCACGGCGGTGCCGGTGCGCTCGACGGACCCCAGGGTCACGAAGGCCGTCGTCCGCCGGCACCTCTGAGGGCGCGGTGCGGGTGCTTCGTCACACGGCGGTCGCCCTGGCGACCGTGCTGGCGCTCGCCCTCGCAGCGCAGGCCGCCGCGGCGCCCTACGGAAGCGGGTCGTTCGGCCGCTGGCGCACCGATCGCTTCGGGCTGCCCGCCTACCGCTACACGCTCGACGAGGAGCGCTCCCCGCGAGCCGCGCGTCCCGAGCTGCTCGGCCTGCGCGACGCCTGGCACCAGCTCGGCAACGACCGTCTGACGGCGAACGCCTACAACCACGGCTACACGCAGCTCTGGGACCAGGAGCGGCTGTTCCAGTGGACCAACCTCCACGAGCCGCAGAAGCGCCACTACGCCGGCGGCTACGGGTTCCTCCGGATGCGCGGCGGGCGCGTGGTCAGCACGCTCTACGACGACCGCCCGGCCGGCGCGCGCGTGACGCGCGACTTCGGCAGCGGCTACTACGAGCGGACGACCACCCTCGGCCGCGCGGCGGTGGTCGAGCGGGTCTACGCCCCGTTCGGCGACGACCCGCTGCTGCTCCACGACGTGCGGATCGTGAACCGCTCGCGGAAGCCGCTCAACGCCTCGTGGTTCGAGTACTGGGACGTGAACCCCGCCTTCCCGCTCCCGGACAAGCCGGCGCGCGACGGCTCGGGCCACGTGAACCGGCCGGTCCGGCAGGTCCACCGCGCGATGGACTCCCCGCGCTACGACCGCGCCGAGCGCACGCT
This sequence comes from Thermoleophilaceae bacterium, assembly GCA_035275105.1. Classification (GTDB taxonomy): domain Bacteria; phylum Actinomycetota; class Thermoleophilia; order Solirubrobacterales; family Thermoleophilaceae; genus AC-37. The sequence goes on along the minus strand of DATENL010000060.1, from coordinate 1,943 downwards.
GAGCGTCGCGCAGCGCCCGAGCGCCAACGTGTTCGTCCCGGCCAACCTGTTCGTCACGAGCGCGGGGCAGGAGGCGCCGCAGCAGGCGCTCACCCCGATCACCCAGCTCGACGCCCGCCCGCTGACGATCTTCGCGGCCGCGCTCAGGGGTCCGGTGGCGGGCGTCGACACCGACGTCGACGCTTTCTTCGGCGACGGCGACCGCGCCCGCCCGGACGCGGTCGCCGCCGACCGCGCCACGGGCTCGATCGCCCCGCCCGCCTCGGAGCAGGAGAACGGCGGCCGGACGCTGTTCGCGCTCCGCGCGCCGGTGCACGTGCGGCCGGGCGGGTCGGCGACGCTCCGCTACGCCTACGGCATCGCGCGCCCGGAGGCGGTCCAGCCGCTCGTCGCCCGCTACCGCGCCCGCACGCGGCCGTTCGAGGCTAGCCAGCGCGCCTGGGACCGGTTCGCGCCCCGCGCCTCGCTCGGCAAGCGCCACCGCTGGCTCGCCCGCGAGCTCCGCTGGCAGGGCTACATGCTGCGCTCCTTCGACGTCTACGACGACGGCTGCGGCCACCACGTGATCGACCAGGGCGGCGCGTACCAGTACGGGCTCAGCTACCAGGGCTCGTACCGCGACCCGCTCATGCACGCGCTGCCGATGATCTACCTCGACCCCTGGGTCGCGCGGGAGACGATCCTGTACTCGGCGCAGGAGCAGCGCGCCGGCAGCGGCCAGATGCCCTACGGGATGTACAGCCTCTGCCGGCCGCTCGACCTGGGAACGTCGTCCGACATGGACGTCTGGCTGCTGCTCGCGATCAGCGAGTACGTCCTGGCCACGCGCGACACCGCCGTCCTGCGGCGGCCCGTGCGCTTCGCCGACCGCGACGCCGCCACGCTCTGGCAGCACGCGAAGCTCGCGGTGCACCACCAGGAGGAGGTGGTGGGCCGCGGCCCGCACGGCGGCTATGACGCGAAGGACCTCGGCGACTGGGCCGACTTCATCACCCAGTACCAGGGCCTGACCGAGTCGATGATCGTGCCGGGCCAGGTGGCGTTCGCGTACCGGCGGCTCGCGCAGGTCGCCGACGTCGTGGGCGACCGCGCGTTCGCGCGCCGGCTGCGGGCCAAGGCGCTCGAGCTCCAGCGCGCGGTGGCGAGGCAGTGGAACGGGCGCTGGTTCGTCCGCGGCTACGCCGGCGAGCGGAAGCTCGGCGACGGCGCGATCTTCGGCGACATGCAGCCGTGGGCGATCCTCTCGCGGGCGGCGACGCGACGGCAGTCGCTATCGATCCTCCGCGCCACGCGGCGGTTCCTGACCGGGATCGGGGCGCCGCTGCTCTTGGGCGGGCGCCCGCGGATCGGCTCCGCGCAGGTGCCGGCGAACGACGACCCCGACGTGACCGAGCACTACTCGTCGGCGTCGTCCGAGGCGGTGTTCAGCGTCGGCGGCAACAACGCCGGGTTGATGGGCGGGTCGTGGCAGGTGGTGAACGGCTGGCTCGTCTGGGCGATGTCGACGCTCGCCGACCGCGTACCCGGCGCGCGCGGCTTCGCGTTCGACGAGTGGCGGCGCAACACGCTCGCCGCGCACGCCCGCGCGTTCCCGGACGCGTGGGACGGCACGATCTCGACCGACGACGTCTGCTGGTCGTACTACTCGCGCGATCCGTCGCAGTGCGGCTTCCACCTCTCGAGCGACTACGCGGGCCAGATCTCGCACCAGCCCGCGTGGATCCTGTGGGGCCTCCTCAAGCAGGCGGGCGTCGAGCCGACCGCGACCGGGTACACGATCTCACCGAGCATGCCGCTCGCGCGCTACAGCTTCCGCCTGCCGCGCATCGGCCTGGCCGTGCGCCGCGGCCGGCTGAGCGGGTTCGTGAAGAGCGCGGCCGGCGGCCGGCTCCAGATGCGCGTCCGGCTGCGCGCCCGCCCGCGGCACGGCGTGCGCGTGCGAG
>DATENL010000059.1:0-2185 GCA_035275105.1 Thermoleophilaceae bacterium | reverse complement strand
CCGGCGGCGGCGCCCGCGGCGTACCCGGCGGAGCGGCCGGCCCGATAGCCGTTCCTCCGCCCGTCGCCGTAGGCCCGCTTCGTGTTTCGCCGCATCTGGGCTCGCCAGCGCGCGTTCAGGGCGGCCGCCTGGCGATCCAGGGCCCGGGAGCGCTCCTTGCCGGCGGCCACCCGCTCGTGCGCGACCCGGTCGGCGATCCGGTGCTCGACCTGGGCGTCCGAGGCCCGGGTGTCCTGACCGACGAAGAAGGCGCCGGCGGCGACCCAGGCGACGACCAGCACGCCGGCCAGCGTCATCCCGACCCAGAACCTCCAGCCGCGCTGGCGCGGCGGCGTGGCCGCGCGGGTCCCGTGGCCGTTCGTGAACGCGGCCGGGACGTACAGCGGAGTCGAGTCCTTCTCTCGCACAGCCATGCGAGCCCTCCAGACGATTGCCAGCGAGCCACCTGACGGCATCGCGGCTCCACATCGAGCGTAAGCGCGCGCCCCGCCTTCTGTCAATACGCAGCGCGGCCGATCGCTACAACACGGTGCGCGACACCTCGAACCAGCCCGTCCCGTCGCTGATCAGCGTGATCATGTCATCGGCGGTCGTCACGAAGTTCGCACCGTTCGCAAGGTGAAGGTTGCCGCCGCCCGCGACGGTCGGTCCCCCGGCGAACTTGAGGGTCATCATGAACCCCGACTCGTGGGCCGAGATCGACGTGATCGACCCAGACGAGCCGCTCACGCCCACCAGGCGCTCGCGCGGCGGGTTGATCGTCGCGGCCGCGGAGACCGTCGGGATCGCCCCCCGCGAGTCGATCACCGGCCGGGCTACGTTCGTGACGAGCTTTCCGAGCTGGAACTCGCTTGCGCCGACGGTCGAGTTCACCTTGATCGCCGCCGTCGCGGGCCCGAGGATCGTGACGTTCTCGAGCTGGAGTGCGCCCTTGCTGTGATCGATCCCGTACGGGAAGTTGTCGCCCTGCGTGTTGTCGATCGTGAGGTTGACGAACTTGTCGGCGCGCGTGCCGCCGAACGGGTGGGCCTTGCGCAGCGGCGGGACGGTCCTGCCGCCGTGCACCGTGATCTCGACGTCCGAGAACTTGCAGTTCTGCGAGTAGTCGAGGTCGATGTACGGGCAGTTGGCCGCCGCCGGGTTGCCGCCCTCCATCTTGATCTGCGACATCTGGATCTCCGTCGTGACGGTGCCGGCGTCGTTGGACGCGTTGCCGGTGAGCTTCAGGTCGGTTCCGGAGTTGCCCTCGAACTGGAGCTTGTCCCAGAGGACCGTGTCCGATCCGCCCGGCGACGCGTTCACGGCGTCGAACAGGCAGGCCGGCGACCCGGCGCCGTTGCCGCAGGAGTGCCAGCGCAGGTGGGAGCCGGACGAGTTGTAGACGTTCCGCATCCGCAGCCCGATCCCGACGGTGCCGGCGAAGTTGACGCGGTGGAACTGGCACGTGTTGCCGATCTGCACGTCAACGAGGTTCCCGGCCGTCCCGCCGCCGCGCACCTCGAGGTCGCTCAGCTCGAACCAGACGCGGTTCGTGCCCGACCCGATCGCGGAGATGACCGTCGTGCTGCCCGACTTGCGGATCAGGCGCGTGGGCCACGGGACGGTGCCGTTGCTGTTCAGCGTCGCGCCCGAGCCGAGCAGGCGGATCGGCTTCTCGGCCGGGATCGTCAGGCCGCCGTTGACCACGTAGTCGCCGGGCGGGAAGAACACGGTTCCACCGCCGGTCGCAGCGACGTCGTTGATCGCGGACTGGATGGCGGCCGTGTCGTCCGTGGGAGTCGTCAGGCCGTCGCCCCGCGCCCCCTTGTCCTTGACGTTGACGGGCATCCGGCTTCGCCAGACGTAGCGGTCGTCGGGCGGCAGCACCTGTGCGTCGGCGCCGGCCGGCGCGAGGACGGTCGCACCGAGCGCGCCGGCGACCCCGCCGGCGAGGACGGAACGGCGGGTCCGGACGGTCTGCTCGGCGCCCGGGTTCACGGGCGTACTGGGAGCGCTCATCTCTCCTCCAGGTCGGCTAGCGGGGTTCACTCAGTATCGACTGAGCGCTTCAAATGAAACTTGGAGTTGAGCCCACGAGCGGTCCGCCGCCGACCGCATAATGCGCCGATGGACCCACCCGTCACCAGGCGGCGCCTGATCGTCACCGTCGCTGTCGCCGCGGTGCTCGCCGCGCTGGCCGGCGCGG
>DATENL010000058.1:0-2654 GCA_035275105.1 Thermoleophilaceae bacterium | reverse complement strand
CGGCGGGGTCCGGCGCGCCGCGGCTGGGCGCGCCGCGGGCCCAACCGGCGCTCGGTGAGAGCTCCCGCTTCAGGTGGCCGCGGGCGTAACGCGTGAGCGCGCCGCAGTCAGCGAACCGCTTGAGCCGCACGTTCTTCGCGCGGGCGCCGGCCGTCTCGGCCATCGCCACCGTCGCGAGCACGGTCGCTAGGAGCGCCGCCGTCAGGCGTAGGGCCATCGCCCTTCGGAGCCTACACGTCCTTGAACGTCGCGAGAGCGGCCTGCACGACGTGCTCGGGATGCGGGAAAGCCGCCTGTTCGAGCGGCTTCGAGTACGGCATCGGCACGTCCGCCCCGGTCACGCGGCCGACCGGCGCGTCGAGGTGGTCGAAGGCCTGCTCCTGGATCAGCGCCGCCAGGTTCGCGCCGACGCCGCCGTGCGGCCAGCCCTCCTCGACCACGACGGCGCGGTTGGTCTTGCGCACCGACTCGAGGATCGTGTCGAGGTCGAGCGGCCGCAGCGTGCGCGGGTCGATCACCTCGGCCTCGATCTCGTGCTCGGAGGCCAGCTCCTCGGCGCCCTTCACCGCGGTGACCGCCATCCGCGAGATGCCGATGATCGTCACGTCCTCGCCCTCACGGCGGATCGCCGCCTCGCCGAAGCGCATCGCGTCGCCGTTCTCCGGCACCTCGCCCCGCTGGCCGTAGAGCGACTCGTGCTCGATGAAGATGACCGGGTTGTCGTCCCGGATCGCCGCCTTGAGCAGCCCCTTGGCGTCGGCCGCCGTGGACGGGACCGCGACCAGCAGGCCCGGCACGTGCAGGTACATCGCCTCCAGCGAGTGCGAGTGGGTCGGACCGAGCTGGTGCCCGCCGCCCTGCGGCATCCGGATCACCATCGGGACCTTGACCTGGCCGCCGAACATGTAGCGGATCGAGGCGGCGCAGTTGACGATCTGGTCGAGCGCGAGCAGCGAGAAGTTGATCGTCATCAGCTCGACCACGGGCCGCAGTCCGACCATCGCCGCGCCCACGCCCGCCCCGACGATCGTGTTCTCGGAGATCGGCGTGTCACGCACGCGCTTCTCGCCGAACTCCTCGAGCAGCCCCTGGGTCACCTTGAACGCGCCCTGGAACACGCCGATGTCCTCGCCCATGATGAAGACGTTCTCGTCCTCGTTCATCTCCTCGCGGAGCGCGGCGTTGAGCGCCTCGCGGTAGCGCATCTCGGGCATCAGCCGGCTCCCACCTAGTCGCCGCCGCCTTCCTCGTCCCGCTCCTCGTCGGCGGCCTCGCCCTCGCCCTCGCCGTCGTCGTCGTTGCCGCGCCTGGCGCGCTCCTTTGCGTCTCCGACCTTCGCGTACGCGGCGCCGGCCTCCGCGAGGTCGTGCGAGACCTCAGGCGCGTCGCGCTCCTGCTCGCCGGGGTGGACGTCGGGCGAGCGCTCGTCGACCGTGTGCCAGCCGCGCACCTGCTCGCCGTACACGTAGATGTCGTCGTAGAGCGAGTCGAGCTCGGGGAACGGGCTGTTGTCGGCGAACTCGACAGCCTCGTCGACGGTCTCGACGGCCTGCTCGTCGAGCTTCTCGGCGTCCTCCTCGGACACGACGCCCTCGTCCTCGAGCCTCGAGCGGAAGGTGACGATCGGGTCGTGGCGGCGCCACTCCTCGACCTCCTCCTTCGTGCGGTACTCCTCCGGGTCGGCCATCGAGTGCCCGCGGTAGCGGTAGGTCACGGCCTCGACGAGCTGCGGCCGGCGCTCCTCGCGCGCCTTTCGCAGCGCCTCCTGCACGCAGGCGTGGACGTCGAGCACGTCCATCCCGTTGCAGCGCGAGCCGGGCACCCCGAAGCCGCCCGACTTCTGTGACAGGTCGGTGACCGCCGAGTGGCGCTCGAGCGCGGTGCCCATCCCGAACTGGTTGTTGATGACCATGAAGACGACCGGAAGGTCCCAGAGCGCGGCCAGGTTCATCGTCTCGCCGAACGTGCCCTGGTTGCTGGCGCCGTCGCCGAACATGCAGAGCACCGCGTCGTCGGTCTCCTTGTAGTCGCACGCCAGTGCGACGCCCGCCGCCAGCGGGAGGTTGCCGCCGACGATCCCGTAGCCGCCCAGGAAGCGCCGCTCGAAGTCGAACAGGTGCATGGAGCCGCCGCGGCCGCTGGAGCAGCCGTCCACGCGGCCGAAGAGCTCGGCCATCACCGCGTTCGCCGGCGTCCCGCGCGCCAGCGCCTGCCCGTGCTCGCGGTAGGTGGACAGCAGGTAGTCGCCGTCCCTGAGCGCGTCGATCGCGCCGACGATCGTGGCCTCCTCCCCGATGCACAGGTGCAGGAAGCCGCCGATCTTCGCCTTCGCGTACATCTCGCCCGCCCGCTCCTCGAAGCGCCGGATCAGCATCATCCTCTCGAGGATCTTGCGCGCCGTGTCCGCCTCCGGCAGCGGGTGGTCGGCCCCGACGTCCTCGGGCAGCGTCCGGGGCGCGCCGTCGCCCGGGATCTCCCCGCGCGCGCGGAGCTCGGCCTCGGCGGCGCGAGCCTGCGCCTCGCCCGGCTCCCCGCCGCCCACCGGGTTGCGATCCTGCTCTGAGCGCTCCTCGAGAGCCACCTCGTCGGAAGTTACTCCATCGGAGTCGCCGCCCACGGGGTTCGCGCCCTGCGCCATCTCACCGGCCTGGCGG
>DATENL010000057.1:0-4156 GCA_035275105.1 Thermoleophilaceae bacterium | reverse complement strand
TCGGCGGCGTGGTCGCATCCCCGTACAACGCGATCCGGTTGCTCGAGCAGGGACATCTCGTGATGGTCTTCCCGGAGGGCACGAAGGGAGCGGGCAAGCCGTTCTCGGAGCGCTACCGGCTGCAGCGCTTCGGGCGCGGCGGCTTCGTCGAGCTGGCGCTGCGGACCGGCGCGCCGATCGTCCCGGTCGCCGTCGTCGGCTCCGAGGAGATCTATCCGAAGATCGCGGAGTCGCGCACGCTTGCGCGCCTCGTGGGCGCACCCTACTTCCCGCTCACGCCCACGTTCCCCTGGCTCGGCGTCGGCGGGCTCGTGCCGCTGCCTTCGAAGTGGCGGATCGAGTTCTGCGAGCCGATCGACCTGTCCGAGTACGGGCCCGAGGCGGCCGAGGACCGTGCGCTCGTGTTCGAGCTGTCGGAGCGCATCCGCGAAACGATCCAGCAGCGGGTGCTCGACAACCTCGTTGCACGCGGCTCGGCGTTCCTCTAGCCACCGCCATCACACCTCACATATATTTCCGCCGGAAACACCGGACGGGTGAGGGAGAGAGGAACACAATGAGGTACTTCGTCACGGGAGCGACCGGCTTCATCGGCCGCCACCTCGTCGGCCAGCTGCTCAGGCGCGAGGGGACCATCTACGTGCTCGTGCGCGAGGGGTCACGCGCGCGGCTCGAGGAGCTGATGACGTCGTGGGCGGCCGCCACGGACCGCGTGGTCCCCGTGATCGGCGACCTCACGGCGCCGGCGCTCGGCATCTCCGATGCAGACCGCGAGCGGTTGAAGGGCGTCGAGCACTTCTTCCACCTTGCCGCGATCTACGACATGTCCGCCGACGAGGAGAGCAACCGGCGGGCGAACGTCGACGGCACGCGCCACGCGATCGAGCTCGCCAACGAGCTTGGTGCGGGGGTCTTCCACCACACCAGCTCGATCGCGGTCTCGGGGCGCTACCGCGGGCTGTTCCGCGAGGACATGTTCGACGAGGGCCAGAAGCTCGCCGACCCGTACGCGCGCACCAAGTTCGAGTCCGAGCAGCTCGTGCGCGACGAGGCCACGGTCCCGTGGCGCGTCTACCGCCCGGCGATCGTCGTCGGCCATTCGCAGACCGGCGAGATGGACAAGATCGACGGGCCCTACTACTTCTTCAAGGTGATCCAGCGACTGCGCGACCTCGTGCCGCCGTGGATGCCGGTGGTCGGGCTCGAGGGCGGCAAGATCAATGTCGTCCCGGTCGACTTCGTCGCACAGGCGATGGACCACATCGCGCACCAGCCCGGAGTCGACGGCCAGGCGTTCCACCTGACCGACCCGAAGCCCAAGTCGGCCGGTCAGCTGGTGAACACGTTCGCGCGTGCAGCGCACGCGCCGCAGGCCGGGATGCGCATCGACCGCCAGATGATGAACGTCGTGCCCAAGCAGGCCCGCTCGATGATCGCGCAGCTGCCGCCAGTGAAGCGCATCACCGATCAGATCCTCGGCGACTTCGGGATCCCTCGCGAAGTCCTCTCCTACATCGACTACCCGAGCGACTACGACAGCCGCGACGCCCAGCGGCTGCTCGACGGCACGGGCATCTCGGTGCCGGCGCTGGACGCCTATGCGGACCGCCTATGGGACTACTGGGAGCGCAACCTCGACCCCGACCTGTTCCGCGAGCGGAGCCTCACGAAGTCGGTCGAGGGCAAGCGCATCCTCGTCACGGGCGCCTCGAGCGGCATCGGCCGCGAGCTCGCGATGCGGCTCGGCGAGGCGGGCGCCGAGGTGATCCTCGTCTCGCGCACGCGCGAGAAGCTCGAGGAGGTCGCCGAGGCGATGGAGAAGCTCGGCGGCAAGCCGCACGTCCATCCGTCCGACCTGTCCGACCTCGACGCGATCGAGCAGCTGGCGAACGACGTCATCGACAAGTACGGCGGGATCGACATCCTCGTGAACAACGCTGGGCGGTCGATCCGCAGATCGGTGAAGGCGTCGTACGACCGCTTCCACGACTACGAGCGGACGATGCAGCTCAACTACTTCGGCGCCCTGCGGCTGATCCTCTCGTTCATGCCGGGGATGCGCGAGCGGAAGTCGGGGCACATCATCAACGTCTCGTCGATCGGCGTGCAGACGAACACGCCGCGCTTCTCCGCGTACGTCGCGTCGAAGGCGGCGCTGGACGCCTTCTCGCGCTGCGTCGCGCCCGAGGTGATCGGCGACGGCGTGCACATCACGACGATCTACATGCCGCTGGTGCGCACGCCGATGATCGCGCCGACGAACATCTACGACGCGTTCCCGACGCTGACCCCCGAGGAGGCGGCGCAGATGATCGCCGACGCGATCATCGACAAGCCGAAGCGGCTCGCCACCCGGCTCGGCACTTTCGGCCAGGTGCTCTACGCGGTGTCGCCGAAGGTCGTCGACCAGGTGATGAACACCGCGTACAACATCTTCCCGGACTCGAAGGCGGCGAAGGGCGACAAGAAGCCGAGCGCGGACGGCGACGGCAAGGAGCCCGAGAAGAAGAAGGACTCAGAGATGTCCACGGAGGCCATCGCCATGGCCTACCTGATGCGGGGAGTGCACTTCTAGGCGACGAGGTGCGGGTACCGCTCCTCGAGCAGCTCGCGGTAGCGCTCGTAGATCGGCTTGGTGATCGGTATGAGCGCGAGGGCCTTCTTCACGTTGCCCGAGGTCTTGATCCGGCGGCGGGCGATCGCCATCGCCACGTTCTCCTTGCCCTGGAAGTAGCGATTGGCCACGTCGGAGTCCATGGTCATCTTGACCTCGGCGTCCCAGGCCACGTCGTCAGTCCACTCCCAGCGGAGGTTCTGGTCGCCGGCGTCGTCGGCGTAGGTGATGTTCACGACCAGGTCGAGGTCGGGGAACTCGAAGCGCTGGGGCGTCTCGGCGTCGCGTAGCTTCGGCCCCATCTCGGGATCGGTGCTCATCATCGTGAACACCTGGTCCATCACCTCGCGGAACTCCTTGGATGAGTTGAAGTCCGTCACCGCCTGAACCTTAATCGAGGCGACCGCTTTAGGATCTTTCAGCTTCGGCGGCAAACGAGGGAGGCAGCGGTGAGACGACTGGGAGGAATCGCGACGATCGCGGGGGTGGCGCTGGCGGCGCTGGCGCCGGGAGCGCCGGCCCAGGTGGCGGTCGACCCGGACATGGTCTGCCCAGACATGTTCGTGCCGTTCCTCGCCCAGATCGCGCCGCCTGGCACCGACAAGAACGGCAACTTCATCGTCTGCGTCAAGGAGGAGGACTCACACCTGATCTGGCGCGACGACCTGCTCAAGCCCTAGACGAACGCGTTCCGGCGCTTCACCAGGTTGTCGTAGACCATCCGCTGGATCAGCTCGCGGACGTGGTCCGAGAGCTCGAGCACCAGCGCGCGGTCGGCGGCGGCCTCGGGCCCGAGCTCCGTCAGGTCGACCGGCTCCCCGAACTCGATCCGCCAACGGGACGGCAGCGGAACCACCCCCAGCGGCCCGAGCAGGGGGAACGTGGGCGTGATCGGGAAGTACGGCGCGCCGGTGAGGCGCGCGAGCAGGCCGGACTCGCCGATCTTCGGGTGGATCTCCTCGCTGCCGATCACGGCCACGGGGACGATCGGCGCTCCGGTGCGCAGCGCGATCTCGACGAACCCGCCGCGGCCGAACCGCTGCACGCGGTAGCGCTCCCGGTACGACTTGCCCGCGCCCTTCACGCCCTCCGGGAAGACCGCCACGAGCTCGTCCTCCTCGAGCAGCCTGATCGCGTTGAACGGCGACGCCGGGACGCCGCCGAGCTTGCGCATCGCGACCGAGACGTAGGGCAGCCCGAACGCCCAGTCGAGCACGAGGAAGCGCGGCGGGCGCGGGAGCGGGTGCTCGCGCATCAGCGCCACGCCCATCATCGTCGCGTCCCACGGCATGATCCCCGCGTGATTGGCCACGAGCAGCACGCGCCCGTGCGCCGGCACCCTGCGGACGCCCTCCGCGTGCACCCGCCACCAGCGGTCGTACATGAACTCGAGGAACGGCAGGGCGATCTCCGCGAATCCCTCGTCGTAGCCCCAGTCGTCCTCGTCGTAGCGACCGCCAAGCCGCGCCGCGGCGCCCTCGAGGCTCTCGCGCGCCTCGCGCGGCAGGGCGAGCGCCGCGTCGCCGAGCGCGCCGGTGAGCC
>DATENL010000056.1:0-7991 GCA_035275105.1 Thermoleophilaceae bacterium | reverse complement strand
CGGCGGGGCGGCGCAGCAGCAGCGACATCTCGCGGTACGACTGGGCGTGCTTGGAGAGGTCGTCGTAGACGATCAGGGCGTCCCGGCCGGACTCCATGATCTCCTCGCCCATCGCGCAGCCGGCGAAGGGGGCGATGTACTGCAGCGCGGCCGACTCGGAGGCGGCGGCGGCGACGATGATGGTGGTGTCCATCGCGCCGTGCTCCTCCAGCACCCGCTGCACCTGGCGGATCTGCGAGGTCTTCTGCCCGATCGCCACGTAGACCGAGACGATGTCGGAGTCCTTGTTGTTGATGATCGTGTCGACCGCGATCGCCGTCTTGCCGGTCTGGCGGTCGCCGATGATCAGCTCGCGCTGGCCGCGGCCGATCGGGATCATCGCGTCGATCGCCTTGATCCCGGTCTGGACCGGGACCTTCACCGGCTGGCGCTGCACGACGCCGGGCGCCTTGAACTCCGCGGGCCGCGTCTCGGTCGTCCCGATCGCGCCCTTGCCGTCGAGCGGGTTGCCGAGCGGGTCGACGATGCGCCCGAGCAGTTGCTCGCCGACCGGGATCTCCAGCAGGCGGCCGGTGCGCTTGACCGTGTCCCCTTCGACGATCCTGTCCCACTCGCCGAACAGCACGGTGCCGACATTGTCGGACTCGAGGTTCAGCGCGAGCCCCGTCACGTCGTGCGGGAACTCGAGCATCTCGAAGGACATGCAGTTCTCGAGGCCGTGGATGCGCGCGATCCCGTCGGCGACGGACAGCACGGTGCCGACCTCGGCAAGGTCCGCGCCGGCCACGTCGAGGCCTTCGATGCGGCTCTTGAGGATGTTCGTGATCTCGTCAGGCTTGATCTGCATGTCTCGCCTTAGGCGGCTTTCGCCACTTCTCTTCTCAGTTGTTCAAGGCGGTGCCGGATCGAAGCATCAAGAATCGAGTTGCCGACGCGAAGCACGATCCCGCCCAGGATGTCCGGGTCCACCGTGCTCTCGAGATGCACGTTCTGGCCGGTTTGCTCGTGGATGCGCCGCTCCAGCTCACCGATCACGCCGCCGTCGAGCTCGACCGCGCTCGTGACCTCGACCGGCAGTCGCTTGTGTGCACGATCGTAGAGGGTGTCGAACTGACGCCGGATGCGGAACAGGACCGGCATGCGGTGCTTTTCGATCAGCAGCTCGAGGAAGTTGACGACCGCGGGGTCGGCCTCCACCACGGTGCGCCGCAGCCCCTCCTTCTTCTCCTCGGTCGAGAAGTACGGCGAGAAGAAGAACACGGACAGCTCACGGTTCTGCTCGAGCGCGTCGGCGACCGCGGCGAGCTCGTCGCGCACGCGGTCGAGCTTGTCCTGCTCGCGCGCGACCTCGAACAGAGAGCGTGAGTAGACGTCTGCGATCTCCTCCACGGCCTACCTCGCCTCGCCGTCCTGCACGCCGAGCGCGCTGAAGTCCAGCTCGCCGAGCGCCTCCTGCACGAGGCGCCGCTGGTCCTCCGCCGACAGCGTCTTGCGCGTCACCTTCTCCGTGGCGAGCACGGTCAGGTCGGCGACCTCGTTGCGGATCTCCTGGATCGCGCGGCGGGTCTCGGCGTCGATGTCGCGGCGCGTCTGCGCGAGCAGTTCCTCGCGCTGCTGCTTTGCCGCGTCGAGCGACTCGCGCTCTGACTCCTCGGCTGCGCGGCGCGCGCGCACGACGATCTCCTCGGCCTGGGCCCTTGCTTCCTGCAGGCGCTGGCGGTACTCCTCGAGCAGCTGGCGCGCCTCCGCCTTGGCGCGCTCGGACTCCTCGATCGAATCCTCGATCGCCTTCTGGCGCTTGTCGAGCGCGTCCTGCACGCGCGGGAACACGAACTTGCCGAGGATGTACAGCGTCGCCCCGAACGCGATCAGCGTCCACAGCATCAGCCCGAGCTCGGGCGTGACGAGGAAGTTCCCGCCCTCGTCCGAGCTCGAGCCGCCGCTCTCGGTGGCGGCCAGCGTTACCGCTGTGATTGCGCTCAGCATCTAGAGGAAGAACGCGATCAGGCCGAAGATGAACGCGTAGAACACGATCGCCTCGGTCAACGCGAACCCGAGCCACTGGATGCTCGTGATCTCGTCGCGCATCTCCGGCTGGCGGGTGACCGACTCGATCACCTTGCCGAAGATGAAGCCGACGCCGATGCCGGCGCCGATCGAGCCGAGCCCCGCGCCGATGCCGAGGGCGATCGACTTGAGCCCGTCGTCGGTGACTCCTGCTGCCTGTGCAAGCACGCTGATCATTACTGCACTCCTTTCAGTGACCGTGCGCGGCTGTCGCCTCGCCGAAGTAGATGGACGTCAAAGTCGCGAAGATGAAGGCCTGGAGGGTGGCGACCAGGCCGACCTCGAAGAGGAAGAAGACGAACGCGAGCGGGAGCGTGAGCACGCCCAGGGCCGCGAGGCCCAGCAGCACCGCCAGCCCGCCGCCCATGAAGAGCAGCAGCAGGTGGCCCGCGAGGATGTTCGCGAACAATCGCACCGAGAGCGAGATGATCCGCACGAACTGGGAGATCACCTCGATCCCGAAGATGAACGGCTTCATCTTGGACGGCGTCCCGCTCGGGATCCAGCTCGCGAAGTAGCCGCGGACCCCCTTCGCCCGGATCCCCTCGACCTGATAGGTGACCCACACCATCAGGGTCAGGACGAGCGGGATCGACAGGTTCGCCGTCGCCGCATAGAGCGACAGGGCCGGCACCTGGAGGCCGAACACGTCGATCTTCTCGGTCGTGTTCACCGGCAGCGGCAGGTAGCCGATCATGTTCGAGAACCAGATGAAGAAGAAGAGCGTGGCGACGACGGGGAACCAGCGTGCGGCCATCCCGGGGTCCATGTTGCCGCGGGCGATCGTGTTGTACGTGAGGTCGTAGGACGCCTCGACCGCCGTCTGGACGCGGTTCGGCCGCTGCTGCATGCGCTTCGCCAGGTAGACCATCGTCCCGACCGTGAGCACGGAGGCGAGGAAGACGTAGAAGACCGCCTTGTTGATGCTCATGTCGAAGGGCCCGATCTTGAGGTTGATCCAGGGCGTGAGCCGGAACTCCTCGACGGGCTCGAACTCCTCGTTCTTGCCCTCGCTGCCGAAGATCAGGCCGATGACCACGAGCATCAGCGCGTAGATGGCGAATCCCAGCAGGACCTTGCGGCCGCGGCTCATCGCACCGGCCCCCTCGTCATCTCGCCGACGAGGTTGACCGTCACGAGCACGATCGACAGGAGCGCCGCGGCGAGGCCCGCCTCGCGCTCGATCAGGCCGGCGCCGAGGATGGCCAGCGCCAGGATCCAGACCCGGGCCATCATCCCGATCGCCAGCACCATCGTCTCGCGGCGCGGGTCCTCGGCCGCCCGCGCGCGGCTTCGCAGCAGCGGTGAGGCGGCGCGAAGCAGCAGCCAGATCCCGGCCACGAAGGCCCACCCGACCAGCAGGTCGAGCGCGACGAAGGCGGGCAGCGCCAGGGCGAGGACCGCGAGGTCCAGCCAGCGGAGCACGCCGGGCTCCCTAGAGGTCCTTATAGCGTGCGTAGACAAGCCTGAACCCCAGTCCGAAGCCGATGAACACGCCGACGATGGCGAGCGGCATGGCAGCGCCCACCAGCGCGCCGATCCCGAGTCCCACGGCCGCGCAGGCGAGCGCCGTGCTCACGATCATGATCCCGGCGATTCCGGCGTCGCGGGTCGAGTGCATGGTCGTGGTCGCTCTGCATGAAAGAGACGTCAGCCGAGCAACGCGTACGACGTGCAGGTCCGGCTCGACGGTACGGCGGCCCCCGGCGGACGAGGAAGGGTAGCTGAGGCTCTATTTTCGGGCATCCCGCCCAACTTGTGGGTGACGGATGGCACTCGGACTCCTATTCCACGTCCCCACGAACCTCGGCTACATCGCCCTCGCGGGGCTGGTGGGCTTCGAGACGATGGGCGTTCCGCTGCCCGGCGAGACCGCCCTGATCGCGGCCGGGATCCTGGCCGCCGACGGCCGGCTGGAGATCGAGCTCGTCGTGCTCGTGGCGGCCGGGGCGGCCATCGTCGGGGACAACGTGGGCTTCTGGATCGGCCGCCGCGGCGGGCGCAAGCTGCTCGAGCTGCCCGGCCCGCTCCAGCGTCACCGTCAGGGGGTCCTGGTCCGCGGCGAGGCGATCTTCCGCCGCCACGGCGGCAAGACGGTGTTCTTCGGCCGCTGGTTCTCCGGCCTTCGGATCGCGTCGGCGTGGCTGGCGGGCGTCAACAGGATGCCGTGGGGCGAGTTTCTCGTCTACAACGCGCTCGGCGGGATCGCGTGGGCGGTGAGCGTCGGCCTGCTCGCGTACTGGGCCGGCCACTCCGCCGACGACGTGCTCAAGGTGGTCGGGGTCGGCGGGCTCGGCGTCGCCCTCGTCGTGCTCGGCGCGTTCCTGCTCTGGCGCTGGCGCCGGCGGCGCGCGTCGTCCGACGTCTAACCTCGGGCCGCGATGCACCCGCTCGAAGCCCTGCTCCTCGGGGTCGTGCAGGGCCTGACGGAGTTCCTGCCGATCAGCTCGTCCGGACACCTGATCCTGGTGCCATGGCTCCAGGACTACCACTACCTGTCCGCCCACCCGCACTTCAACAAGACGTTCGACGTCGCCCTCCACCTCGGCACGCTCGTGGCCGTCCTCGGGTACTTCCGGCACGAGATCATCGAGCTGATCGCGGGGGCGTGGGGCGTCGTCCGCAAGCGCCGGGCCGAGACCGCGCCCGAGCGGCTGGCCGTCGTGATCGCGGTCGCGTGCGTCCCGGCGGCGATCGTGGGGGCGGCGTTCCAGGACACGATCGACGAGAAGCTGGGCGACCCGTGGCAGATCGCGATCCTGCTCGCGGTCTTCGGGCTCCTCCTCGGGTTCGCCGACCGGCTTCCGCAGCGACGCGACATGGAGACGGTGAACGTGCGCGACGCGCTCAAGATCGGCGCCGCCCAGGCGATCTCGCTGGCCCCCGGCGTGTCGCGCTCGGGCATCACGATCACGGCGGGGCGCGCGCTCGGCCTCGACCGCGACAGCGCCGCGCGGTTCTCGTTCCTGCTGCTCGCGCCGATCACCGCCGGGGCGGTGGTGGTGAAGGGCGCCGGGGTCGCCAAGGACGGCCTGCCCGCCGGGGCCCTCGGCCCGATGATCGTCGGGATCGTGGCGGCCGCGGTGACCGGCTACCTGACGATCGCCTGGATGCTCGCCTACGTGCGGCGGCGGAGCTACGACGTCTTCGTGATCTACCGGCTCGCGGCGGCCCTCGTCGTCGCGCTGGTCATTCTCACGGGCCTGCGGCCGGCGACGTTCTAGTCCCGTCAGTAGCCGTCCTAATCGGCGCTGTTAGCGAATTTCGATGGGCGCAGCGGTGCGCCCTTGCCAGTATCCATCGGTGGCCGCCAACCGACTCCGACCAGCTCTCGCGGACCCCGTCGGGGGCGCCCGGACGGTCGGTGTGCGCGGCGCGCCGGGCTGGATGGTCTGGATGTGCCTCGGGATCGTGTACGTCGTCTGGGGCTCGACGTACCTGGCGATCAGCGTGGCCGACGAGACGATGCCGCCGCTGCTCACCTCGGGCGTGCGCTTCATGCTCGCCGGCGCGATCGTGTGGACGGTGCTGCGCGTGCGGCGCGGGCGCGAGCGGATGCGCGTCACCCGCGAGCAGGTCGCGTCGTGCGCGATCATCGGCGCGCTGCTCGTGGCGGGCGGCAACGGGCTTGTCATGGTCGGCGAGCTGCACGTGCCGTCCGGCGTGGCTGCGCTGATCATCGCGTCGGTGCCGCTGTGGGTCGTGGTCTACCGCTGGATCGGCGGCGAGCGCGTGCCGCGGGCCACGCTCGCGGGCGTGGCGCTCGGCTTCGCCGGAGTCGCGTTGCTCCTGCTGCCCGGCGGCAGCGGCGGCGACACCCGCTTCCTGTCGCTGCTGTTCCTCGTGCTGGCCGCGCCGTGCTGGGCGCTCGGGTCGTACCTGTCGAAGCGCCGGGCGCTGCCCGCCGACCCGTTTCTGTCGACCGCGCTCCAGATGATGCTCGGCGGCCTGGTGTCGGCGCTCGCCGGCGTCTTGACCGGCGAGATCGGGGAGGTCGACGTCGCCTCGTTCTCGGGTCGCTCGCTCGCGGGGTTCGCGTACCTGATAGCGATCGGGTCGCTGGTGGCGTTCACCGCGTACGTGTGGCTGCTCCAGCACGCGCCGATCTCGAAGGTCGCCACCTATGCGTACGTCAACCCGGTGATCGCGATCTTCCTCGGATGGGCGATCCTGTCGGAGCACGTGACGGCGACGATCGTGGCCGGCGCGGCGATCGTGGTGGCCTCGGTCGCCGGGATCGTCCGCCGCGAGTCGGGTTGATCTGGGTTCAGCGCGAGCTGCGGCTCGAGCCGCGCCCGCGCGGCTTCCACCTGATCACGGACGAGGTCGCGGCGGCCGTGCCGGAGCTCGAGCGGATCCGGGTGGGCATGGCGAACGTGTTCATCCTCCACACGTCGGCGTCGCTGACGCTGAACGAGAACGCGAGCCCCGCCGTCCGGCGCGACTTCCGGTCCTGGTTCGACGACGCCGTGCCCGAGGACGCGCCGTACTGGACGCACACGCTCGAGGGCCCCGACGACATGCCGGCGCACGTCAAGTCCTCGCTCCTGGGACCCTCGCTCGTCGTGCCCGTCTCGGGCGGCCGCTTCGCGCTCGGCACGTGGCAGGGGATCTACCTGTGCGAGCACCGCGACTCGGGCGGCGCGCGGTCGGTGGTCGTGACGGCGTGGGGCGAGGAGGGCTAGCCGTGCAGGCCGATGAACGCCGCGAGGATCGTCACGAGGCCGCCAAGCATGAAGAGCTTCATCTGAGCGAGCTCGGAGTGGACCTCCCGGCGCAGCTCGCGGAACTCCGTGCGCATCTCCGCCCGGAACTCGCGCATCTCCTCCCGCAGCTGCGCGAACGCGTCATCGAGCCGTTCGTCGGTCCATGCTGTTCGCTCCATGCCCCGTGAAGTCTAAGCCCGGTGAAGCTCGCCCCCGTCCGGCCGGTGTGCGAACATACGTTCGGTCATGCGCTGGGATCAGCTGAGGGTCGAGAACGAGGACGGGCGGCGACTGCCGGGCTACCGCGACGGGGCGGTGGTCCGGACGTTCGACGCGCCCGAGGCGATGGACATCCGCTTCTACGAGGTCCACGCCAAGTCCGCGCTCAACCGCGTGCCCAAGCAGTCGCGCATGCCGTTCCCGTGGACGATCAACCCTTACCGCGGATGCACGCACGCGTGCACCTACTGCTTCGCCCGGCCCACCCACGAGTTCCTCGACTTCGACGCCGGCCGCGACTTCGAGCGCGAGATCGTCGTCAAGGTCAACGTGCCGGAGCTCGTGCGGGCCGAGCTCGCCAAGCCGTCGTGGAAGGGCGAGCACGTCGCGCTCGGCACGAACACCGATCCGTACCAGTGGGTCGAGGGCCGCTACAGGCTCATGCCCGGCATCTGGGAGGCGTTCCGCGACTTCGCCAACCCGTGCTCGGTGCTCACGAAGTCGCCGCTGGTCCTGCGTGACAAGGAGCTGCTGCGGCAGGTCGCTGAGCGGGCGCCCGTCACCGCCAGCTTCTCGGTCCCCACGCTCGAGGAGAGGACGTGGCGGGCCAGCGAGCCGCACACCCCGCATCCGCGAGCGCGGCTCGAGGCGGTCGCCGAGCTCAACCGCATCGGCATCCCCACCGGCATCCTGATCGCCCCGCTGATGCCGGGAATCAACGACTCGCCGGAGCAGGTGGAGGAGATCGTGAAGATCGCCGCCGAGGCCGGCGCCGTGAGCATCGGCGGCATCGCTCTGCACCTGCGGCGCGGTGTGCGCGACGTGTTCATGGACTGGCTCGCCGCGTACCGCCCCGACCTCGTGCCGCGTTACGAGGAGCTCTACGCGCGAAGCGCGTACGCGCCCCGCGACGTTCAGGAGCGCGCGCGCAGGCTCGCGCGGATTCCGGGCTCGCCGCCGCGCGCGCGGCGCTTCCTCGCCGGCCGGGACGGGGACGCG
>DATENL010000055.1:0-4847 GCA_035275105.1 Thermoleophilaceae bacterium | reverse complement strand
GCGGCTCCGCCCGACGGTCCGGAGGCACCGCCAGCCGCCGGCCGGAGCCCGAGGAAGAGCGCCGCGCCCGCGGCCAGCAGCAGCACGAGCGGCCAGCCGACGATCGAGGCCTCACCGCGGGGCTCGGCGATCAGGAAGATCGAGAACGCCAGGGCGATGACCCCTATGAACCCCGGGCCGCGCTCGCGGGTCACCGCCGCGTACGCGATCACCGCGAGCGACCCGACGACGAGCACCAGCTTCCATCCGAAGCCCGGTTCCGACACGTTCGCGCCGCCGCTCGAGAGCGGGTTGAAGGCCGACGCGAACTGCGTGAGCGCGAAGGTGGTCGCGAGCGCGACGATCATCAGCCCGGCGACGTCGACAGCCGCCACCGCGAAGTGCGGGCGCGCGCCCTGCATCAGCGCCCGCGCCCCGACCCCGAAGCCGATCGCGAGGAGCACGAGTATCCAGCGGAACGTCTGCACGCTGCTCGGGTCGAAGACCTTGTCGATGACCGAGAGCACGAAGATCGCCGCGCCGACGCCGGCGAGCAGAGCGGCCCCCACCGAGTCGAACCTCTGCGCCGCCATCCACGCCACCGCGGTGAAGATCGCCGCGATCCAGATCAGCGTGCCGGTGTTGACGTCGTCGACCCCGAGCACGTCCGCCAACCTGAACAGCAGGGGCGCGAGCACGACGAGCCCGGCCAGGGCCAGCGTGGCCTGGTAGGCAAGCGGGCGCTCGCCCAGCGGCGAGCGCCACGCGATGCCGAAGATCACGACGAACGCAGCCAGCTCGATCAGCAGCAGGACGCCGTTGGCCCAATCGTCGTCGAACCTGATGTCGAGCATGAGCACGGCCGCGGCGAGGAGCACCCCGCCGGCCGCCAGGATGGGTCCCCGTTCCGGGTCGATTCGCTGGGTCATGCGCGCGACGGTAGCCGCGCCCGCGGACGGCAGGGGTGGCGCGCGGGCGCTCGCGCCGGCGCTACAACCCGGGGTCGACCGCCACGGGCTTGTCGCCCGAGTAGTCGTAGAAGCCGCGGCCCGTCTTGGTCCCGTGCCAGCCGGCCGCGACCATCTTGCGCAG
This sequence comes from Thermoleophilaceae bacterium, assembly GCA_035275105.1. Classification (GTDB taxonomy): domain Bacteria; phylum Actinomycetota; class Thermoleophilia; order Solirubrobacterales; family Thermoleophilaceae; genus AC-37. The sequence continues at coordinate 3,776 of DATENL010000055.1, read as the reverse complement.
CGTCGGCGGCGCGGCGAAGCGCCGCTCCCGATACTCGTCGAACATGATGTCCGCGATCGACTTCGTGGTGTCGAGCCCGACGAAGTCGAGCAGCGTGAACGGGCCCATCGGGTGGTTCGCGCCCGCCTTCATCGCCGCGTCGATCTGCTCGATCGAGCCGACTCCCTCCTCGTAGGCGCGGATCGCGTCGAGCAGGTACGGCACGAGCAGCCGGTTGACGATGAAGCCGGTCTTGTCCTTCGCGTGGACCGTGAGCTTGCCGAGCTTCTCGCCGAAGTCGAAGCCCGTCTTGAGCGCCTCCTCGTCGGTCGTCACGGTCTGCACGACCTCGAGCAGCGGCATCACCTGCGGCGGGTTGAAGAAGTGCAGCCCGACGAACCGGTCCGGGCGCTTCGTCGCGACCGCCTGGTCGATCACCGACAGCGACGACGTGTTGGTCGCCAGCACGGCCCCGTCCTTGACGATGCCGTCGAGCTCCCGCCACATCTCGAGCTTCAGGTCGAGGTCCTCGGTGATCGCCTCGACCACCAGGTCGCAGTCGGCGAAGTCGCCGTAGTCGAGCGTGCCCTGGATGCGCCCGCGGACGGCGTCGGCGTCGGCCTGCTCCATCCGCCCCTTCTCGACCGCGCGACCGAGCTGCTTCTCGATCCGCCCGATCCCCTTGTCCAGCCGGCCCTGGTCGACCTCGCGCAGGACGACGTCCCAGCCGGCCTGGGCCGCGATCTGCGCGATCCCATGACCCATCAGCCCGGCGCCGAGCACGCCCACCTTCGAGATCTCCATTAGCCTCCGCAGTCCTTTCTCTGTCCGTCCGTCGAAGCGCGGGGAGACTACATGCCACTCGTAGAGATCGAGGATCGCGGAGCCGTCCGCCACATCGTGCTGGCGCGCTCGGAGAAGCGCAACGCCCTCAACGGCGAGGTGATCCAGGCCCTCGGCGACGCCTTCCGCGGCGCCGCGAGCGACGACTCCGTGCGCGTCGTGGTGGTCCGGGGCGAGGGGGCGATGTTCTCGGCCGGGATGGACCTCGGCGACCTCCGCGCACTGTCGGAGAACCCGCGCGGGCTGCGCTCGTACAGGCGCGAGATCCTCGCCATCTGGAACCTGCTCGAGGAGATGCCGAAGGCGACGATCTGCCAGATCCACGGCGGCTGCATCGGCGGCGCGATGGAGCTCGCCCTGGCGTGCGACATGCGCGTGATGGCCGAGGACGCGGTGACGGGGCTCGTCGAGACGCGCATCGGCCTCCTGCCGGACGTCGGCGGGTGCTCCCGCCTCCCGGCGGTGGTCGGGGTCGGCCGCGCGAAGGAGCTCGTGATGACCGGCAAGGTGATCGACGGCACCGAGGCCCACCGGATCGGCCTCGCGAACCGGATCGCGCCCGCCGACCAGCTCGACGACGCGACCCAGGCGCTGTGCGACGAGCTGCTCGCCTGCGCGCCGCTCGCGGTGGGGCTGGCGAAGCGGATCGTCGACGCATCGGCCCGACCCGCGCTCGCCGTGACGCTCGAGCAGGAGGTCGCCGCGCAGGAGCGCCTCGCGGCCTCGGACGACTTCGCCGAGGGCGCCCGCGCCTTCCAGGAGAAGCGCGACCCGGAGTACGCCGGGAGCTAGTCCCTAGGCCTCGTGGCCCGGCTCGATCTGCCGGGCGACCGAGAACGGGAAAGCGGGACCGTCGTAGTCCGCACGTCCGTCGAACGGGTCGAGCACGAACCCCACGTGGTCCCCGAGCGGCATCCGGTCGGCGATCCGGCCGGCGAACCAGCTCGGGCAGCGGTCGAGCACGGGGATCCCCTCGGGCCCCTCGCTCCACCGGCAGCGGTCGAACTTGTCGGCGTCGTCGCCCGTCTCGCCGCCGAAGAGCTCCACGAGGTCGCCGGCGTCGCGCGGCACGACGTGCACGACCATCGCGGTGGCGCCGCGGTCGAGCACGCGAAAGGTGCGGTTCTTGTCCGACACGCAGACGAGGAACCGCTCCGGGTCGATGCTGCACTGGGTGGCGAAGCCGACCAGGCAGCCCGCGCGCTCGCCGCCGGCCGCGGTCGTCACGATGAGCATCGGGTAGTCCAGCGCGCCGACGATCGCCTCGAAGGCCTCCACGGCCGCGAGGCTACCCGCGCGCGAGCGAAAGGAACTCCTGCCGCGTGCGGGCATCGTCGCGCACCAGCCCGCGCAGCGCGGAGGTGACCGTGAGCGCGCCCGGCTTCTGCACGCCGCGCAGCGTCATGCACAGGTGCTCGGCCTCGAGCACGACCCCGACCCCCTTGGGCGCGAGCCGCTCGTCGAGCCAGTCGGCCACCTGCGTCGTCAGCCTCTCCTGCACCTGGAGGCCGCGGGCGTAGAGCTCGACCACGCGAGCGAGCTTCGACAGCCCGAGGATCCGGTCGCTCGGCAGGTATGCGACGTGGGCGACCCCGTGGAACGGCAGCATGTGGTGCTCGCAGAGCGAGTGGAACGGGATGCTGCGCGCGATGACGAGCTCGTCGTAGCCCTCGTCGTTCGGGAACGTCGTGAGCGAGAACGGCTGCGGGGTGAGCAGCTCCGCGTAGGCGGCCGCCACGCGCCGTGGCGTCTCGCGAAGGCTCTCGTCCTCGAGATTGGCGCCGAGCGCGACCAGCAGGTCGCGGGCGGCACGCTCCGCGGCCGCGAGGTCGATCCCCGGGCCGGCGGGCACGGCCTCGAGCCGTCGCGCCAGCTCAGGCATCCCGGGTCGCCCTCCGGCGGGTGCGCCTCGGACCCGCGCGGCGCGTTCGCGTCAGCTCGAGCGAGCAGCGGCGGCGGTCGGGGTCGTGATCGCCGCCCGCCACCGTCAGGCCGCTGCCGCTGCCCTCGAGGACGCCCTCCACCACCGCGGCGGCGAGGCCGCAGACCAGCTCGGGGCGGTCCGGGACCACCAGCGAACACGGGCAGGAGCGGAGCTCGACCCTGCCGTCCTCGACGCGCGCGTCGAAGCCGAGCCGGGAGAGCGCCAGCGGCACGTCCGTCTGGACGTCGTGCGCGCCGGGGCGGCCCTGGAGGTAGCGGCCCCACTCCTCCCCCACCCTGCGCAGCTCGCCCGCGTCCGGCCCGGCGCGCAACACGGCCGCCGACATCAGCTCGGCGAGGCCCCGGAAGTCGGCGGTCGGCGGCGACCACCCGGCCGCGAGCCGGTAGCCCAGCCGCGGCCGTCCACGGCCGGACGGCGCGGCCGGCTCGCGCTCGATCACCGCGGCGTCCTCGAGCGCTGTCGCGTGGGGACGTGCGGTGTTGAGATGCACGCCGGCGGCGCCGGCGAGCTCGGGGAGCGACGCCCCGGGGTGGTCGGCGAGGTGGCGGACGATGCTCAGGCGGACGGGGTCGGCGATCGCGTCGAGCGACATATTCGACACCCTACCGTATTTAGTTCCAATATTGCGTTAGGTAATCCAGACGGTAGCCTGGGGGCGCCGTGGCTCCGGACACCGCCGAGCCCACCGCGGACGTCGAGGCCGCGGCACTCATCCCGGCCCCTCCCGAGGTCGTCTTCGCCTTCCTCTGCGACCTGCGCAACCACTGGCGCCTGGCCGACCGCTTTGTCGAGGTGCTCACGCTCGACTCCTCGGACGGGGGCCGCGCCGACGGCGGTCGCGTGCGCGTGCGTGGACCGTTCGGGATGCGGCGGACTGTGAGCACGCGCGTGGCGGCGGCGCGCGAGCCGCGGCTCATCATCGGGACGGCGGAGCTCGCGAGCGGGACCCGCGCCCGCGTGAGCTGGGTCATCGCCGGGCGGCTCGGCTCGAGCCGCGTGCGGCTCGCGG
>DATENL010000054.1:0-5117 GCA_035275105.1 Thermoleophilaceae bacterium | reverse complement strand
GCGCTCGCGCACGAGGCGCAGGCCGTCGTCGAGGTGGTCGAGGTTCGGGGCGCCGCCGAACACCACGGCGAGGTCCGCGGGGGCGCCCCCGAGCCCGAGCGCCGCCCGCCCCGCGGCCTCGGCGAACGCGTCGACGCCGGCGTCGTCGGTCGCTAGGCCCGTGGCGATCCGCGTGCTCACCCGACGCATGGTTGCAGTGCGACACTCCCGACGTGGACTGGCGCGTTTACGCCCTCCGGTTCGCCTTCGCAACCGGCACTCGCTTCGCACTCCGGACCAAGCGCTGGAGCGCCGAGCAGAAGATGCGCTGGATGGTCCTCGCTCCGCCTGCCGCGATGCTGGTCATCACTCTCGAGGTCGTCTGGCACGTGACCGGCCGCGGCCGCCGGATCCGGCACGCGCTCGGCTACGACCGCGCAGCCGTGATCCCGGGACCGCGCGCAATGCCGGACGAGTTCCGCGAGCAGGTCGAGGAGTGGCGCAGGCAGCCCTAGAACATCCGCGCCTGCGGCTCCGCCTCGCGCGGCGGCGGGCCGGGGTCCTGCCCGAGCAGCTCGCGCATCCGGCGCGCCGACACCGGCGCGTTGTCGCGTGCGTTGTTGTTGAACATCACGTGCACTTCGCCGGCCTCCTCCGCCATCGACTTCGCGCGACCGGCGATGTCCCGGAGCTCCTCGTCCGAGTACTCCCAGCCGAAGCGCTCGGCCACCGTCTTGCCGTGCATGTAGCCCTCGGCGTTGCGCCCGTGGGCGCGCATGTAGGCGAGGTCGTCGCGGGTGACCGCGTCGACCGGCGGCATGATCGGGACGTGCTCCTCGCGCGGGGCGTCGACGGCGACGAAGGCGGCGCCGTTCTCCGACATCCACGAGAGCGTGTCCTCCGCGCGCTCGCCCTTCATCCAGAGCCGGTTGCGCAGCTCGATCGCCACCGGCCGCGGATGCAGGCCGGCGACGATCCCGCGCAGCTCGTCGAGCTGGTGCTTGTCGGGCGAGAAGGCGGGCGTGAGCTGCAGCAGGAAGGCGCCGAGCTTGCCGGCCTGCTCGAGCGGCTCCACCGCCTCGAGCGTCTGCTCGATCATCGCCTCCTCGAGCTCCGGCGTGAGGTTCACGCGTCCGCGCGGCGTGGTGGTCGCCCCCTCGCGCAGGTCGGGCGGCAGCGAGTCGAGCCGCGCGGAGTGGCGTGACAGGAGGCGATGGAGCTTCACGTCGAACGTGAAGCCGGGCGGCGTGGCCCGCGCCCAGCGGGCGACCGTGTCGCGCTCGGGGATGGCGTAGAAGCTCGAGTTCAGCTCGACGATCTCGAAGCGATCCGAGTACCACGGCAGGCGCTCCCGCGCGGGCATGCCCTGCGGATACCACTCCTCCACGAAGCCCGGATCGGCCCAGCTCGAGGTCCCGACGAGGATGCGTCCCGGCATGCCTGCAACCTACCCACGACGGCCGAAGCTGTGGGCGGCCGGCATGACGGCGCGCAGGTCGCTCGGGTCCTCCTCCGTGCTCCACGCGCGGCGCGGCTCGATGTGGCGGATCTCGCCGAGGGGGAGGTCCGGCCGCTCGAGCCGGCGCACCGCCGAGACGAGCACGTTCGTGACGCCCTCGCGGCGCTCCAGCCGGCCGTCGGCGATCACGAGCGGCTCGGCGCGCACCGCGAGACGGCACTCCTCGTAGACAGGGGGCGGGACGATCAGGTTCATCGAGCCGTGCTCGTCCTCGAGCAGCATGAACGTGACGCCCTTCGCCGTGGCCGGCCGCTGCCGCGCCACCACCAGGCCCGCGACCGTGACCCGCTGCCCGTGGCGGGCGCGGTCGAGGTCCGCGCTCGAGCTGACCCGCTCCGGGAGGTCGGGCCGCATCAGCTCCATCGGGTGCTCGCGGAGCGTGACCTTGGTCGACCCGTAGTCCGCCAGGAGGCGCTCCCACGGCGTCAGCTCGCGCAGCTCCGGCGCGGCGGCCGTCTCGAGCGGCAGCGCGAGCTGCGTCCCGCCGGGAACGACCGAGCCGGGCACCGACACCCCGAGCTGCCACAGCGCCCGCCGCCGGTCGCCGCCGGCCAGCTCGTCGCACGCCCCGGCCCAGGCGAGCCGCTCCAGCGCGTCGCGCTGAGCACCGCAGCGGCTGGCGAGATCGGCGAGCGACCGAAAACCACCCCTGGCCCTCTCCTCAACAACCCGCCGGACGTCGTCGGCAGCCACACCGGCGACATACCCGAGCCCGATGCGAACAGCCAAAGCAGCATCGATGACAAAAGCCCGATCGGGAGCAGAGCCGTCAGCCGCGCGGCCGATCGGGCGGGTGGCGGGGAGCGGGACCGCGCGCGCCGAGCGAAGCGAGGTGTGTGCGGGACGCGAACCGACAGGACCCGCCCGCAGCGGCTCAACGGAGCACTCCACCCCAGACGACACAACGCACGGAGGAAGAACGGGAATCCCCCGCCGCTGCGCCTCGTGAACCAGCGAGTCCGGCGGATAGAACCCCATCGGCTGCTCGTTGAGCAGCCCGCACAGGAACTCCGGCCCGTAGTGCACGCGCAGCCAGGTCGACTGGTAGGCGAGGAGGCCGAACGCCGCCGAGTGGGCCTTCGGGAACCCGAACCCGGAGAACCCCACTATCTGCGCGTACACCTTCCGCGCGACCTCGACCGACGCGCCGTTCCGCATCGCGCCGTCGACGAACTTCGCCTCGTACGCGCGCATGGCGGCCTCGGAGCGGTTGCGGCTCATCGCCCGGCGGAGCCCCTCCGCCTCGCCCGGGCTGAATCCCGCGAACGCCATCGCGACCTCGATCACCTGGTCCTGGAAGACGATCGCGCCGAGCGTGTCGCGGAGCACGGGCTCGAGCGACGGGTGGTCGTACGGGACCCGGTAGCCCGGATCGGCGCGCAGCGCCTTGCGGCGCTCGATGTAGGGGTGGACCGCCCCGCCCTGGATCGGGCCGGGCCGGACGAGGGCGACCTGGACCGTCAGGTCGTCGAGGGACTCAGGCCGCGTCCGCTTCAGCATCTGCATCTGGGCGCGGCTCTCGATCTGGAAGACGCCCATCGTCTCGGCCTCCTGGATCTCCTCGTACACGCGCGGGTCGTCGTAGGGGATCCGCGACACGTCGATCCGCTCCCCGCGCGCGCGGGCGATCTCGTCCACGCAGCGCTCGACCGCCGACAGCATCCCCAGGCCGAGCAGGTCGATCTTCAGGAAGCCGGCGTCGGCGCAGGAGTCCTTGTCCCACTGGACCATCTGCCGGCCGGACATCGCGGCCGGCTGGATCGGGCAGATCTCGTTCAGCGGCTGGGTGGAGATGACCATGCCGCCGGGGTGCTGGGTCACGTGCCGCGGCAGGCCCCAGGCGTCGCGGACCAGGTGGACCAGCGCGCGCCAGCGCGGCGACGCGGCGCGCTTCGGGCCGATCGCCTCGGCCAGGTAGCGGTCCACGTCGAGCGCCCCGAACGGGTCGGCGGAGCGCGCCGCGCGCTCGATCTCCCCCGGCGGCAGCCCGAGCGCCTTGCCGAAGTCGCGCACCGCCGAGCGGACCTGGTAGGTGGTGAACGCGGCCACGAGCGCCGAGCGGTCGTGGCCGTAGCGCTCGTGCACGCGCGGGATCAGCACGTCGCGGACGTCGCGCGGGAAGTCGAGGTCGATGTCCGGTAGGGCCGACAGCTCCTCGTTGAGGAAGCGGCCCAGGAACAGCTCGTTCTCGATCGGGTCGATGTGCGAGAGCCCGGTGAGGAAGCAGACGATCGACGAGACGCTCGACCCGCGGCCGCGGCCCGGCGGCAGGAGCGAGCGCGCGGAGTCGGGCCCGCGGACCTCGGCGGCCACCTCGCGCGCCAGCTCGAGGAGGTCGCGGTGGAGCAGGAAGAAGCCGGACAGCCCGAGCGCGCGGATGATCCGCAGCTCCTCGTCGAGGCGCGCCTCGGCCTCGGCGCGCGTCCGGCGGCCCGAGTAGCGCTGGGCGAGCAGGTCCCTCGACAGCTCCGCCAGGCGGCGGTCGGCCGAGCCGTCCTCCGAGCCGGGGTAGCGGTAGCCGAGGTCGCTCGTCAGGTCGAAGCGCAGCCGCTCCGCGAGCCGGCCCGACTCCTCGACCGCGACCGGGTGGTCGGCCAAGCGGGCCGCCATCGCCTCGGGCGGGGCGAGCACGTGCGACGAGTTGCCGCGCCGCAGCGGCTCCGACTCGTCGAGCGTCGTCTTCGTCCTGACCGCGACGAAGGTGTCCTGGAGGGGGATGCGGGCGCGCGAGTGGGCGTGGACGTTGCCGGTGGCGACGCACGGGACGCCGAGCCGCTCGGCGAGCTGGACCAGGTGGCGGTTGCGGCGCCGATCGTGGCGGGCGAACGGGCGCTGGAGCTCTACGCGCAGGCGATCGGCGCCGAAGGCGCGCAGGAGGCGCCCGGCCGTGGCCGAGGCGTCGGCGTGCTCGCGGTTCTCGACCCGGCCGGCGACCGCGCCGCTCCGAGCGCAGCCGGCGAGGCAGACGAGCCCCGCCGCGTGGCGGTCGAGGTCGTCGAACGTGACGGTGGGCGGCAGCGGCTCCGTGGGCCGCTCGCGCGTGCCCTCGTGCGCGCGCGTGACGAGGCGGCAGAGGTTGCTGTAGCCCGTGCGGTCCTCGCACAGCAGCGTGACGTGGTGGCCGTCGTCGAGCGTGAGCTCGGCGCCGACGATCGTCCGGACCCCGAGCGGCTTCGCCGCCTGCGCCAGCTCCATGGCGCCGTACAGCCCGTCGTGGTCGGTGACCGCGATCGCCTCGTACCCCTGCTCGGCAGCCGTAGCGGCGATCTCGACCGGATGCGACGCCCCGTCGAGGAACGAGAAGGCGGTGTGGCAGTGGAGCTCGACGTAGGGCATGGCTCACGAGCGCTGCTCGAACCACCCTCCTCCCAGGAGGTCGCGGTAGACGACCACGTTGCGGCCGCCCGCCAGCACGAGCTCGAAGTAGCGGCGGCGCAACGGGCGGCCGGTCCACCAGCGGTCCTCCACCACCCACTCCTCGGCGATCGCGTCGACCGGCTCCTCGGCGACGGCGTGCGGGAGGCCGCGATCGTCGGCGGCCACGGACGCCCGGCGCGGAGCTCCGAGCCGGCGGACGCTCACGGCGTCCCGCCCGGCGAGCCCGGCTCGAACGGCGCCA
>DATENL010000053.1:0-3339 GCA_035275105.1 Thermoleophilaceae bacterium | reverse complement strand
GTGCAGCTGCGCCGCGGCAAGCCGGGTGAGCTGGTCGACCCGCGCCGCGCGCCGGCGCTCGGGCTCCGCGCCCTCGGGCGGGGGCAGCTCCAGCGGCTCGGGGCCGGGGTCGAGGATGACGGTGCTCACGTCCACGGCGGCGAGCCCGTCCACGAGCGCGTGGTGCATCTTCGCCACCAGCGCGCTGCGGCCGCCGGCGAGGCCCTCGACGACCGTCAGCTGCCAGAGCGGGCGCGAGCGGTCGAGCCGCTCCGACATCAGCTCGCCGACCAGCTCGCACAGCTCCGCGTCGCCCCCGGGCGCGGGCACCGCCGCGCGGCGAACGTGACGCGCGGGGTCGAAGTCCGGCGGCTCCTCCCAGACCGGATAGCCGGCGCCGCCGAGCACCTCGTCGAGGCGCATCCCGTAGCGCGGGATCAGGTGCAGCCGCTCGCGCAGCCGCTCCGCCACCCCGTCGCGGTCGATCTCGCCGTCGAAGACGAGCACGCCGCCGACGTGCATGTGCACGGGGCCGCGCTCGGCCTGGATCGCCGACAGGTCCGAGGGGGAGAGTGGCTCCGCCACCGGCGCGGGTCGGCGGCTACACCGTCGCCGCGGGCTTCCCGCGCTCGAACGCGAGATCGAGGATGCGGGCGATGAGCGAGTCGAAGTCCACGCCGGCGGCCTCGGCCGACTGCGGCAGCAGGCTCGTCTCCGTCAGGCCGGGGATCGCGTTGGCCTCGAGCACGAAGAGCTCCCCGGTCTCCTCCTCCAGCATCAGGTCGACGCGGCCGAAGCCGTAGAAGCCGAGCAGGCGGTAGACGCCGATCGCGAGCGCGCGCGCCCGCGCGGTGTGCTCCTCGCTGAGGTCGGCCGGGCAGACGAACTCCGTGCGGCCGATCTCGTAGCGCGCCTCGAAGTCGTAGAAGTCCTCGTCGCGCGGGACCGCCTCGACCACGGGCAGCGAGTGCGGCCCGTCGCGGCCCTCGACCACCGACACCGCCAGGTCGCGCCCGCGCACGTACCGCTCGAGCAGAACCTTCTGGTCGTACGAGAACGCCGACACCAGCGAGCCGGGCACGTCCTCCGCCGTGCGCGCGAACTTGATCCCGAGCGCCGAGCCCCCGGACGCCGGCTTCACGACGATCGGGAAGTCGAGCCGTTCCTCGATCGCCTCGAGCGTGTCGGCGGCCCCGAGCTGCCGGAACGCCGTCTCGCTGAAGGCGAAGAACTCGGGCGTGGGGATCCTCGCCTCGAGGAGCAGGTGCTTGGCGAGCACCTTGTCGATCGACCTGACGCACGCGAGGACGCCCGACCCGGTGTACGGGATGCCGAGGATCTCCAGGAGCTCCTGCACGGTCCCGTCCTCGCCGTCGCGGCCGTGCATCGCGACGAAGGCCGCGTCGGGGGCGGCCGCCCGCAGCCGCTCGATCAGGTCGGGGCCGGCGTCGATCGGGACGACCTCGTGGCCCAGCCGCTCGAGGGCGTGCTCCACGCGCGCGCCCGAGCGCAGCGACACCTGCCGCTCCAGCGACGTCCCGCCCTTGAGGACCGCTACGCGCGGCACTAGCCGGGCGGGGCCATCCGGCTAGCCGGCCTGGCGGCGACGCATCGGCAGCACCCGGGCGCCCTCGGCGGGCGGCTCCTTCGGGGCCGGCGCGCGGCGCGGCGCGGGCTCGCTCTCGCGGCCGGTCAGCGTGCCGTACAGATCGACCTGCTCGGCGACGACCTCGCCGATCCGGCGGATGCCCTCGCGGATCGTGTCCTCGTCCGAGCCCGAGAAGTTCAGCCGCATGGAGCTGCGGCCGCGGCCGTCGAGGAAGGCGCCCGCGCCGGGGACGAACGCCACGTTCTCGCGCAGCGCGCGGGCGAGCAGGTCGGTCGTGTCGATGAAGTCGGGAAGCGTGACCCACACGAACAGCCCGCCACCCGGCCGCGTCCACTCGGCCTGGGGCGGGAAGAACTCGGCCAGCGCGTCGAGCATCGCGTCGCGGCGGCCGCGGTGGATCTCGTTGAGCGAGTCGATGTAGTCGTGCCAGATCCCCTGCTCGAAGTAGTAGGTCACGAAGTGCTGCGTGAACGTGGAGGTGCAGAGGTCCGCCGCCTGCTTGCCGAGGTTGATCTTCTCGAGCACGGGCGGCGGGGCCACGACCCACCCGAGCCGGATGCCCGGCGAGAGGATCTTCGAGAACGTGCCCAGGTACATCACGAACACACCGCCGTCGAGCGAGCGCAGCGTCGGCAGCGGGCTGCCCTCGTAGCGGAGCAGGCCGTACGGGTTGTCCTCGAGCACGAGCAGCTCGCGGCGGTTTGCGATCTCCACCAGCCGTCGCCGGCGCTCGAGCGACATCGTCACCCCGGCCGGGTTCTGGAAGCTCGGCACGGTGTAGATGAACTTGGGCGTGCGGCCGTCGCTGTCGAGGCGGTCGAGCACGTCCTCGAGCAGCTCGACGCGCATGCCCTCGGAGTCCACGTCGATGTGCACGACGTCGGCCTGGTACGACGAGAAGGTCGGGACCGCGCCGGGGTACGTCGGGCCCTCGGCCAGCACGACGTCGCCCGGGTCGATGAGCGTCTTCGTGACCAGGTCGATCACCTGCTGGCCGCCGCTGGTGACGATCATCTCGGCCGGATCGACGCGCATGTCCTCGTCCGCCATCACCTGGGCGATGCACGCCTTCACCTCGTCGAGCCCCTCGGTGGGCCCGTACTGCAGCGCGCGCGCGCGGGCCGCCTCCTCGGCCATGCGGTGCGTCGCGGCCACGAAGCACTGCTGGGGGAACTTGCCGGTCTCGGGAAGGCCGCCGGCGAGCGAGATCACGTCGGGGCGCTGGGTGATCGCCATCATGTCGCGCATCGCCGAGGACTTCATCTCGCGCGTGCGCGAGGCGAACAACCGGGCGTAACGCTCGAGGTCGCGCTTGGTTGAGCGCGGGCGCGACATTCCTGACTGTTCGCCTCCCCCGACGCCGCCCCTTCCCCGTCCAGGGTGGTCGTCTATCGTCACGCCACTGAGCCTACCGGGCGGCGAAGGCGCGGCCGCAAGGATCCGACCGGAGCGACATGAGCCTCTTCCTCGACATCGGCCAGGGCGCCGGGCTCTCCGGCGCGAGCGGCGTGCGCCCGTTCCTGCCGCCGCTCCTGGCGGGCGCCCTCGCGCGCGGGGACATCGGGCTGGATTTCGACGGGACCTCGTACGACTTCCTCGAGAGCCCCGCATTCCTCCTGGCGGTGCTCGCGCTCGCCGTAGGTGCGTACGCGCTCGACCGGCGCCGCGACGCCGGTCCGCGCGACCCGGCGACGCTGGTGCTCGCGGGGCTGGCGCTCGCGCTCGGCGCGCTGCTGTTCGCGGGGTCGCTC
>DATENL010000052.1:0-5575 GCA_035275105.1 Thermoleophilaceae bacterium | reverse complement strand
TGCGAGCCGGCGGCGCGCCGGTCGCCCGCGGGCTGGTCGAGGTCTGGTCGCGCTCGGGGGCGGCCGGCTCGGGCTTCGTGCGGGTCGCGCGGATTCGGACAGACGCCGGCGGCGGGTTCGCGTTCCGCGTCCCGGCCGGCTCGAGCCGCACGCTGCGGTTCCGCTACCCGGGCTCGGCGATCGACAGGCCGTCGCAGGCCGAGGTGACCGTGCGCGTCCCGGCGGCGATCACGATCCGCGCGAGCCGACGTTCGGTTCGCAACGGCCAGGCGGTGACCTTCAGCGGCCGCCTGCGCGGGAGGCCGATCCCCTCAGGCGGCAAGGTCGTCGACCTCCAGGCCCACTACCGCGGCCGCTGGCGCACGTTCGCGACGCCGCGAGCGGGCCGTGACGGTCGCTGGCGCTACCGCTACCGCTTCGGCGCGACGCGGGGCCGGCTCGTCTACCCGTTCCGCGCGCTGGTGAGGCCGGAGTCGGCCTACCCCTACGCGCTCGGGAAGTCGCGGACGACGAGGGTGACCGTGACCGGCTAGGGCCGGATCCGCCCGTTCGGCCCGAGCCGCATCGTGAGCTTCGACCGCTTGCGCACCTGGCTCGGGCAGAACGGCGGATCGACCCACTTCTTCCGCGAGAACATCCGCGTCTGGTCGCTGTAGTACGGCGACTTCGGGTTCGTCGACAGCGAGTAGGTGAGGATTGCGCGGTTCTTCGGGCAGCCGCGCTTCTGGAACTGGGTGACCATCACGAAGCTCGAGCCGTGCGGGATGTCCGTGTAGCCCCCGGGCGGGTCCCAGCTCACGTTGATCGCGTTGAAGAGGCTGTCGCCGCCGGGGCCGCCATGAATCGGGATGCGCTCCTTGCCGCGCTGCTCGTACTGGTAGGTCCGCAGCGTCGCGTCGAGCGGGATGCCGTTCGAGCGGAGGTCGTTGACCGCGTCGCCGAGCGCCTGCTTGACCTGAGGGCTGCTGGTGTTCAGCCCGCGCGGCGTGTTCACCGGGTCGGAAGCGTCGAACTGGGTCGTGTAGATCTGCGACGAGGTCGGCAGCCCCACGGGCGCGACGCTCGAGCGCACGTTCTCGACGAAGCGGCGGAACAGGATCGCGCCGCGGCTGTCCAGGTTGTCGAAGTTGTCGAACTTCGCGAGCACCGGGCACGCCGCGCTCACGTCCACCGTGCCGCCCTTGCTGGGCTCCGTCCCGTCGGCCTTGCACATGTCCACCAGCGCGTCCTTCCAGAGCACGCCGGCGTACTGGCGGTCGTTGAAGACCATCCACGTCATGTCCTTCAGGTCGAAGCCCCTGCCCTTGCGGCCGTCCTTGCCGTGCAGCCGCCGCTCGATCATCGTCAGGCCGTTGCGCGTCCGCAGCGAGCGCGCGGCGTTCTCGTTCCCGATGATCCGCGCGAAGCCGGTCAGCGGCTTGTGCGGGTTCGAGAGCCAGTAGCTGTCGTTCGAGTTCTCGGTGTAGTCGCGCCGGAACAGCGACGGCAGGTGCTTGGGCCCGAAGATCCCCGGCGCCACCGCGTCGGCGTCCTTGCTCCACTCGCACGACGACGTGGACCCGTCGAGCACCGGGAGCCCCGGTACGGCCGCGTAGACCGCCTTGCCGAGCACGCCGTTGACGCACTGATCGACCTTCGTGTCGGGCACGTTGGGGATCGACCCGATGTCGGCGTAGTAGGCCTTCCCGTTCTTGTCCGCCGCGATCGTGTTCACCCACGGGATGCCCTGGTACTTGCGCTCGACGCGGTCGAGCTGGTCGACGGTCTGGGAGGTGTCGACCTCGAAGAAGTGGTTCAGGTAGCGGAAGTTACCCGCGTTGGCGTCGCCGATCGCGTACGCGCGCTCGACCGTCCACGGGAAGATCGGGAGACCGAGGATCGAGGTCAGGATCGGGCCCTGGTGGGACGAGTAGAGCGTCCGCGACTGGGGCTTGAGTGAGCCGTCGCCCTGCCTGACCTGCACCGTCACGTTGTCGCGCTTCATCTCACGCGGTTGGCCGTTGTAGAGGTACGTGGTGGGCGAGCCGGGGACCAGCTTCAGCTCGAACGGCGTGAAGCGGAACGCGGTCGACACGGTGTGGCTCCAGGCGAGCCCGTTCGTGTGCCCGATCAGCACGGCCGGCACGCCGAACAGGCTGCCGCCGATCACGTTCACCTTGCCCGGGATCGTCGCGTGCGCCTCGTAGAAGCGCTCGGTGCCGTCCCACGGGAAGTGCGGGTTGCCGAGCACGACGCCCTTGCCGTTCTTCGTGCCGGCGCTGCCGAGCCCCACCGCGTTGCTGCCGATGCCCAGGTCCGTGAGCCGGCTCCCGAACTCGTCGAGCATCGCGGCGCTCGGCTGCCCCGCCGGAGTGGATCCCTTGGGGAGCGCGAAAGGCGGCGCGGCGGCCCCGATCCCGTCGATCGCGACGCCCTGGCTCGCCAGGAGCCCGAGCTGCCAGAAGCGCCGGTAGGCGTCGAGCACGCTGATCTTGCGGACCCACGGCTTCCCGCGGCACGCCGGGTCGGAGATGTTGTTGCGGCCCGTGTCCTCGAGGTACTGGTTGTAGCCGCGCACGTAGCCGCGGACGGTCTGGTTCACCACCGGGAGCGGCCCCTGCGGCGGCTTCCGGGCGATCAGCTTCTCGACGACCTTGGTGTCCATCGCCCGCTTGAAGAAGAAGTCGCTGTTCAGGTTGTTGGGCTCGGTGCCGTTGCCGCGCGAGGCGTAACTGCCGTCCGGGCCGAAGAACCGCGAGCGCTCCGCACGGACCGTGACGTAGTTGTCGGCCATCGGGCAGATGTTGTCCTGCGCGAACGCGTAGCCGTATCCGTAGCCGATGCCCTCCCAGGACTTGGCGACGATGTGCGGGATCCCGTGCGCGCTGCGGCGCACGTCGGCGCGCGGCCCGCCCTTGGCCGCCTGCGCGGCGGGCGCGGTCAGCGCGAGCAGGACGAGCGCGAGGACGAGCGCGCCCGCGCGCGTGCGGCGATGGCGTTGCTGCTGCCCCTTGGCCCCCACTGGCCTGCACGGTACTGGGCTGGCACCCACGGCGCGCCAGCGGCGTACCCTCCGGGGCATGGTCAGGTTCCTCGCGCTCTCCCGCTGCTCAGCGCCGTCGCGGCGGTCTGGCTGGTGCTCGACGCGGTGCGCAGGTTCATCCGCTGCAGGATGACCCGCACCGCCTAGCGCGCCCTACGCCTCCTGGTACTCGCCGAACTCCTCGCGCATCACGCCGGACACCTCGCCGATCGTGGCGTGCGCCGCGAGCGCGGCGCGGATCGGGTGGAGGAGGTTCCCGGTTCCCCTGGCCACCTCGCGCAGCTCGTCGAGCCGCTTCGCGAGCTCGTCCTGGTCGCGGTCGGCCTTGAACGCCGTGAGCCGGTCGACCTGCGAGCGCTCGGTCTCGGGATCGACCTTCAGGATGTCGACGTCGTCGACGGTGTCGGTCACGTACTCGTTCACCCCGACCACCACGTCCTGCTTGATCCGGTAGCGCTCGGTGTAGCCCCAGGCGGACTCCTCGACCTCGGCGCGGATGAACGGGATCGCCTCGACCGAGCCGCCCAGCTCCTCGACCTTGTCCATCAGCTCCTGGGCGCGCTCCTCGATCTCGTCGGTGAGCGCCTCGACGAAGTACGAGCCGGCGAACGGGTCCACGGTGTCCGCCGCGCCCGACTCGTGCGCGACGATCTGCTGGGTGCGCAGCGCGATCCGCGCGGCGCGCTCGGTCGGAAGCGCGAGCGCCTCGTCGAAGCCGTTGGTGTGCAGGGACTGCGTCCCGCCCGAGACCGCCGCGAACGCCTGAAGCGCGACGCGAACGATGTTGTTCTCGGGCTGCTGCGCGGCGAGCGTGACGCCGCCGGTCTGGGTGTGGAAGCGGATCGTCTGCGACTTCGGGTTCTCGGAGCCGAAGCGCTCGCGCATGATCCGCGCCCACATGCGCCGTACGGCGCGGAACTTGGCGACCTCCTGGAAGACGTTGTTGTGGCCGTTGAAGAAGAACGCGAGCCGCGGCCCGAACTCGTCCACCTTCAGCCCGGCGTCGATGGCCGACTGCACGTAGGCGATCGCGTTGGCGAGCGTGAACGCGACCTCCTGCACCGCCGAGCAGCCCTTCTCGCGCATGTGGTAGCCGGAGATCGAGATCGTGTTCCACTTGGGGATCCGCTCGCGGCAGTAGGCGAACAGGTCGGTCGTCAGGCGCATCGCCGGGACGGGCGGGTAGATGAAGTTCCCGCGCGCGATGTACTCCTTGAGGATGTCGTTCTGAGTCGTCCCGCGCAGCTGCTCCGCCGGGACGCCCTGCTCCTCGCCGACGAGCTCGTAGAGCAGCAGCAGGACGGCCGCCGGCGCGTTGATCGTCATCGAGGTCGAGACCTGGTCGAGCGGGATCTGGTCGAAGACGCGCCGCATGTCGTCGATCGAGTCGATCGCCACGCCGGTGCGGCCCACCTCGCCGAGGCAGAGCGGGTCGTCCGAGTCGCGGCCCAGCTGGGTCGGCAGGTCGAACGCCATCGACAGGCCCGTCGAACCGTGGTCGATCAGGTAGCGGAACCGCTCGTTCGTCTCCTTCGCGGTGGCGTAGCCCGCGTACTGGCGCATCGTCCACGTGCGCGAGCGGTACATGTCCGGGTGGATCCCGCGGGTGAACGGGTACTCGCCCGGCTCCCCCAGCCGCTCCTCGAGCCCGGGGCGGACGTCGTCGGCGTCGTAGACGCGGTCGATCTCGATGCCGGAGTCGGTGAAGCGGCGCGGGTCGTCGGGTCCGACGATCGGGGCGATCGAGGGCTTGTGTTCGGGCGTGGTCGCCATCGCTCGGGCCAAGGATACGGAGGCCGGTGCCCATTAACCTCAACGTCGTGGAGGTCACGGTCCGCCTGTTCGCGATGCTGCGCGAGCGCGCTGGGGCCCGCGAGGTGACGCTCGAGCTGCCCGACGGGGCGCGCGTCCGCGACGCCGTGGCGGCGCTCGGCGACGTGGCGGACGGCGTGCCGGTCGTGATGGCGGTCAACCGCGAGTACGCGCCCGACGACGCGCCGCTCGGGCCGGGGGACGAGCTCGCGCTGATCCCGCCGGTCAGCGGCGGCTCGACGGCGGTGGGGCACGCCCGCGTGACGGACGAGCCGCTGTCGCTCGACGCGCTGGTCGCGCTCGTGCGCGATCCGCGCGCCGGCGCGGTCGTCACGTTCCAGGGGGTCACGCGCGACGTCGAGCGGCTCGACTACGAGGCGTACGCCGAGATGGCCGAGGAGCGGATCGCGCGGATCGTCGCCGAGGCGATCGAGCGCCACGGCCTGTGCGCGGCGGCCGCCGAGCACCGCGTCGGCACGGTGCCGCTGTCGGAGCCGAGCGTGGCGGTCGCGGTCTCGGCGCCGCACCGCGGTGAGGCGTTCGCCGGCGCGCGCGAGGCGATCGACCGGATCAAGGCCGAGGCTCCGATCTGGAAGAGGGAGGTCGAGGGTGGCGAGCGACGCTGGGTCGAGGGCAAGCTCCCCTGACCTGAACGCACGGCTGCGCGCCCTGCCGTCGGTCGAGGAGGTTGCGGCCGCGCTCGAGGGCGAGGGCGCGGCGCACGGCCCGGCCGTGGCGGCG
>DATENL010000051.1:0-5889 GCA_035275105.1 Thermoleophilaceae bacterium | reverse complement strand
CGGCCGTCCAGGCGGCGGCCGACGCGCCAGGGCGCGCCCGAGAACGCGTGGTTGGCGACCGTCGCGAAGCCTGCCTCGTCCGTGCGCAGGGCCAGCAGGAGGTGGGCGATCCGGTCGGACGGCGGCAGGTCGCGATCGGTGGTGGCGACGCAGAAGCAGTGCGCGCGGCGGCCGCCCGGCGTGACCAGCAGGGCGCCGGCCTCGCCCACGAGCCACACGCCCATCCGGCCCGGCTCGAGCGCCAGCCCGGTGCGCCGCTGGAGCTCGCGCTCCTCGTGTCCGAGCAGGTCGCCGAGGAAGCCCTGCGCGACGGGCTCGCCGGCGGTGGGAAGGGCGCGTCGCCTCGGCCGGAGGGTGTTGGCCCCGCGCACGGCGTAGAGCTCGGGGATCACCCACGCGTGCGCGAGCGCCATCGCGGCGACCGGGGCCGTGAGCGGCTCGAGCAGCATCAGGACCACCGCCACGGCGAGGAAGGGGACCACGTGGGCGACCGTCGTGAGCGTCCAGAGCCGCCCGCGCCGCCGCAGGGTGGCCGCGCTGGCGCGCCGCCGCCACGGGACCGCGGCGAGCTCGGGGAGCGCCCCCTGGGCAGCCTCCACCTGGACCTCCGCGGCGGCTAGCCGCCGGCGATCGGCCTGCGCAGGATCACGGTCGCCGCGTCGGCCGGCAGCTCGCGGACCTGCGTGGCGCTACCCGGACCGTCGCTGACGACGCCGATGTAGCCGTCGTCGAGCTCGCGCCGGAACGCCTCCACGGCGGCCGCGTAGGCGGCGTCGTCTCCGGCGGTCCACTCGGCGAGCGTCGAGTGGCCGGTGTGATCCATGCGGATGAGTCGCGACATTCGGCGGGCCTCCTCGGGAGCGGGATTCTCAGCCGATGATACGCCCCGCCACCGGCGGGAACGGCGCGTCAGCTCCGCTTCGCGCGCATCGCCCTCAACCGTCGCCGCCCGTTGCGGTGAGCCACGTCACGAATCGAAGCAACAGCGCGAGCGTCATTGGGGCGGGACGCCTTGGCGATATGGGGGGTTAGCAGGTTCGCGCTCATCGGCCTCTGTCTCCGTGGTCCTCCGTCGTGGTGAGGAGAATCCCAGGCCGCCGAGCCCCTTCCCAGGGGGTCTCCCGGTGTCTCGTGGTGCGGTTTCCCGCACCCCGGCGAGTTGGCTAGAGCCGCTCGCGGATGAGCCGCTGGACCTCGCCGCCGTCGGCGCGGCCCTTGGTCTCGCGCATCACGGCGCCGACGATCGCGCCGATCGCCTTGTCGTTACCGCCGCGGATCTTCTCGACGGCGTCGGCGTTGGCCTCGAGCGCGCGCTCCACGATGCCGACCAGCTCGTCGTCGCCGGCCATCTCGAGGGAGCGGGCGGAGACGATCGCCTCGGGGTCGCCGCCCTCCGCCGCGAGCACGTCGAGCACCTCGCGGCCGGCGGACTGCGAGATGCGCTTGGCGGCCACCATCGCGACGATCCGAGCCAGGGCGCCGGGCTCCACGCTCGACTGCCCCGGGTCCTCGACGTCCCCCAGTCGGGCGACCAGGTCGTTCGTGACCCACGCGGCCAGGGTGCGCGGCTCGACCCCGCCGTCCGCCGCCAGGGCGGCCTCGAAGTAGTCGCCCAGCTCGCCGCGGAAGGCGAGCAGCCGGGCGGTCTCGGCGGCCAGCCCCAGCTCCGTCTCGAGCCGCTGCGCGCGGTCGGCGGGAAGCTCGGGGATCGCGGCACGCGCGCGCTCGAGCATCTCCTCGGTGGGCGCGATCGGGACGAGGTCCGGCTCGGGGAAGTAGCGGTAGTCGTGCGCGTACTCCTTCGAGCGCAGCGGCGTGAGGGTCCCCGAGGCGACGTCGAAGTGCAGCGTCTCCTGCTCCACCTCGCCCCCGTCGCGCACAATCGCCTCCTGCCGGGCGATCTCCGCCTCGATCCCGCGCTCCAGGAACCGGAACGAGTTCATGTTCTTCAGCTCGGTCTTCGTTCCGAGCGTGGCCTCGCCGGCGGGCCGGATCGAGACGTTCGCGTCGATCCGCAGCGACCCCTCCTCCATGTTCACGTCGGAGACGCCGGTGGCCTTGAGCGTCCCGCGCAGGACCCGCCCCCACTCCGCCGCCTCGGAGGCCGAGCGAAGGTCCGGCTCGCTGACGATCTCCACGAGCGGCGTGCCGCCGCGGTTGAAGTCGACCGCGCTCTTCTCGGCGCCGTGGATCCGGCCGGACGCGCCGGCGTGCACGAGCTTGGCGGCGTCCTCCTCGAGGTGCACCCGGTGGACCCTGACGTCGCCCAGCCGCCCGCCCGACCCGAGCGGGATGTCGTACTGGGAGATCTGGTAGCCCTTCGGAAGGTCGGGATAGAAGTAGTTCTTGCGGTGGAAGATCGAGCGCGGCGCGATCTCGCACTCGAGGGCGAGGGCGATGATCAGGCCGTAGTGCACCGCCTCGGCGTTGGTGACGGGGAGCGTGCCCGGGTGGCCCAGGCAGATCGGGCAGGTGCGCGTGTTCGGCTCCTCCCCGAACGACAGCGCGCAGCCGCAGAACATCTTCGTCCGCGTCGAGAGCTGGACGTGGATCTCGAGCCCGATGACGGGCTCGTAGTGGCGATCGGCGACCGGGTCAGGCACGCGCGGCGCTCCCGTCGAACCCGATCGCCCGCTCGAGCGCGTGGGCGGCGCCGAGGATGCGGTTCTCGCTGAACGCCGGCCCCGCGAGCTGGAAGCCGACCGGGAGTCCGTCAGACAGGCCCCCGGGGATCGAGATCGCCGGGATGCCCGCAAGCGGCATCGGGACTGTGCAGTAGTCGGACATGTACATGGCGAGCGGGTCGTCGGTGCGCTCGCCGAGGTGGAACGCGACCGACGGCGACGTCGGGGTGGCGATCAGGTCGACCCGCTCGAACGCGGCCCGGAAGTCCTCCGCGATCTTGGTCCGAACCCGCTGCGCGCGGCCGTAGTACGCCTCGTAGTAGCCCGACGAGAGTGCGTAGGTGCCGAGCATGATCCGCCGCTTGACCTCGGCGCCGAAGCCCTGCGCGCGTGTCTCCTCGTACAGCGACAGCAGGTCTCCGTCACCCCTCCGGGGGCCGTACCGGACGCCGTCGTAGCGGGCCAGGTTGGCGCTGGCCTCGGCCGGCGCGAGCACGTAGTAGGCGGCGATGCCGTGGGGCGAGTGCGGGAGGGCGACCTCCTCGATCCGGCCACCGAGCTCCTCGATCAGCTTCAGCGTGGCGTCGAAGACCTCGCGGACCCCTGGCTCGACGCCCTCGCCGGACAGCTCCGGCGGCACGCCGACCGTGAGGCCGTCGAGGCGCTCGCCGGTGGGGATCTCGACCGGCTCCGGGAAGTCGAGCGAGGTCGAGTCGCAGGAGTCGCGCCCGACCATGTGACGGAAGAGCAGCGCGGCGTCGGTCACGTCGCGGGTGAGCGGGCCGCACTGGTCGAGCGAGGACGCGAACGCGATCATCCCGTAGCGGGACACCGCGCCGTAGGTGGGCTTGAGCCCGACGATCCCGCAGAGCGCCGCCGGCTGGCGGATCGAGCCGCCCGTGTCGGTCCCGATCGCCCACGGCGCGCGGCCGGCCGCGACAGCGGCCGCGGAGCCGCCCGACGACCCGCCCGGGACGCGCTCGCGGTCCCACGGGTTCCGCACCGGTCCGAAGCCCGAGTTCTCGTTCGACGACCCCATCGCGAACTCGTCCATGTTCGTCTTGCCGAGCGTCGGGGCGCCGGCGGCGTTGAGGCGCTCGACGGCGGTCGCGGTGTACGGCGGCCGGTAGCCCTCGAGGATCCGCGAGCCCGCCGCGCTGGGGACGCCCTCGACGCAGAACAGGTCCTTGACCGCGAGCGGCACGCCGCCCAGGGGCGAGTCGGCCGGCGGCTCGGGCGGCGCGCCGTCGGCCACCCAGAGGTAGGCACCGAGGTCGTCGCCCGTGGCGCGCTCGCGGTAGAGGTCGAACAGCTCGGCTGCCGAGACCTCCCCCGCGCGGACCCGCTCGCCGGCCTGCGCCGCGGTGAGCTCGAGCAGCTCGCTCACGAGCCGCCCGGGCTCGGCACTCCGAAGCCGCCGGCCACCGAATCGGGCGCCTGCTCGAGCGCGCGCTCGCGCGGGAGGCTCGGGCGCGGCTCGTCCTCGCGCAGCACGTTCTCGACCTGGATCACGTGCGAGGTCGGCTCGACGTCGTCGAGGTCGAGCTCGCCGATCTTCTCGATGTGATCGAGGATTCCGGACAGCTCGCCGGCCATCCGCTCGACCTCGGCGTCGTCGAGCCGGAGGCGCGCCAGCCGGGCCACGTGCAGAACCTGGTCGCGATCGATCACGGCGAGCGATTCTAGGTTGGGCCGCTCAGAGGTACGATTCAGGCGATGTCGTCGAGGGGAGCTGAGCGCGTAGTCGCGCTCACTATGCGGGGGCTTGCGATCGGTTTCGCGGTCGTGGGTATCCTGTTCATCGCGACGCCCGACGGCGTGATCGACACGCTCGACGACGCCGGCGACGCGATCGGCAGCTTCGCGACCGGGCCCGAGACCGACCAGAAGCTGTGGCTGGCGCTCGGCTTCGCGTACATGACCGTGATCACCGGCCTCGCGCTCGTGATCGCGACGAACCCGCGGCGCTACCGGCCGTTCCTGCTCGTCCTCGCCGCCGGAAAGGCGGCCTCGTCGCTGGCGGCCGGGGCGTTCTACGTCTTCGACCAGGAGGTGTTCGCGTACCTCGTGAACTTCGCGGTGGACCTCAGCCTCGTGGGCGTGGCGATCGGCTGCTGGGTGCTCCTCGGCCCCGAGCCGGAGGCCGAGTCCGAGCCGGAGGCCGAGCCAGAGGCCGCCGCCGAGTCCGAGGCCGCCACCGAGGTGGAGGCGCGCGCACCGGTCTGAAGGGGCGCCCGGGGCCTGGCGGCGCCTGAGCTCTGGACCCTGCGCGCGTTCTCGCAGGCGCTGATCCCGCCCGGCGGCGCGCTGCCGGCCGCGGACGACGACGGCGGGCTGCCGGTGGTGGACGGCGCACTTCGGATCCTGGAGGCGGCGCCGCCGCGGATGCGCGGCACGGCGCGCCTCGCGCTGCGGGTGCTCGAGCGCTCGTCGCTGCCGCGCTTCTCGCGCATGTCCCCCGAACGGCGGGCGCGGCGGATCGAGCGGCTCGAGTCGAGCGGCTCGATGCTCGCGCGGAACCTCGTGCTGCTGCTCAAGTCGCTGTGCGGGGTCTCGTACGCGCGCGCCCCCGAGGTGCAGGCCGTCGTGGGCTCGACGCCGCGCTGCGAGCTCGGATCGCGCGCTCAGCCGCCGCCGCTCCCGCCCCACCTGGATCGGGCCGCGCTCCTGCCGCCGGCCGACGGCCGCGAGAGCTGCGACGTCGTGGTGGTCGGCTCGGGCGCGGGCGGCGCGTCGGCGGCCCGCGTGCTCGCCGAGGCGGGGCTCGACGTGGTGGTCCTCGAGGAGGGCGACTACCACGACGCGCTCACGTACTCGCGCGACGCGGTCGACGCGCTCACCACGCTCTACCGCGACGGCGGGCTGACCGCGTGCGACGGCCGGCCGCCGATCGCGCTGCCCGTCGGCCGCGCCGTCGGCGGCACCACGGTGGTCAACTCGGGCAGCTGCCCCCGCGCCCCTGACGACGTCCTGCTGCGCTGGCGCGAGGAGCACGGGGTCGCGTGGGCAACCGAGCTCGCCTACGACTACGACGCGATCGAGCGCGACCTCGACGTGGTCCCCGTCGACCCGGTGCTCGCCGGACGCAACGCGTCGCTGTGCCGTGACGGCGCCGAGGCGCTGGGGGCGTCGCACGGGCCGATCCCGCGCAACGCGGGCGGCGTCAGCTGCTGCGGGACCTGCCCCACCGGCTGCGCCCTCGACGCCAAGCGCGCGATGCACGTGTCCGAGCTGCCGCGAGCTGTCGCGGCCGGGGCGCGGATCC
>DATENL010000050.1:0-3928 GCA_035275105.1 Thermoleophilaceae bacterium | reverse complement strand
TGGTCCCGCCGCGGCCGGCGCGCCGGACCAGCGCCCGCACCACCCGGGCCAGAGCGACCGCGAGCGCGCGCATCAGGGCGCTGGGACCAGGACGCGGAGGGCGCGCCGGGCGACGCGGATGCGCACGGGAAGCTCGCCGATCGGGTCGCCGTCCGCGTAGACGACGAACGGCCGGTCCGCGCTCACCTCGACCTCCTCGCCGCGCAGGAACCTGATCCGGGGGTCGTCGACGTGGGTGCCCTTGAAGACCTTGGGGAACATCGTGAGGGCGCCCACCTTCGAGCCGCCGTAGGGCAGGACCACGTCGAGCTTCCCGTCGTCGAGGTCGGCGTGGGGCACGACCAGCATCCCGCCGCCGTACGCCTTCGAGTTGGCCACGATCGCCGAGAAGCCCGTGGCGCTGTGCTCCTCGCCGTCCACCACGATCTTGAACGTCGCGTGCTTCCACGTTGCGAGCGCGCGCAGCGCCGCGTACAGGTAGACGAGGTTCCCGCGCACGACCTTCGCCTCGTTGGCGATCCGGTTGGCGACCGAGTCGAACCCGCAGCTCGCGATCCCCACGAACGACGCGCCGTCCACGTTGGGCACGTCGATCGGGTGCTCGACCCCCTCGACCGCGACCCGCGCCGCCGCCTCGGGCTCGGTCGGGATCCCGAGCACCCGCGCGAGGTCGTTGCCGCGGCCGCCCGGCAGGACGGCGAGCGGGCTGTCGCCGCCACAGAGCCTCCCGGCGAGCGTCCCGACCAGGCCGTCGCCCCCGAGCGCGCCGACGGCCTCGCCGCGCTCGCGCGCGGCGCTCGACTCCTCGCGCGCGTGGTCCGCGTTGGTCGTCTCGACCACGTGGTAGTCGGCTCCGAGCCGGTCGAGCTCCGCGCGGATCCGTGGGAGCGCCTGCAGCGCCCTCCCCGAGCCCGCCGTGGGATTCACGATGACCGCGAGCCGCCGCGCCATGGCGCGTGAGTCTAAGGCTGCCCGGGGGGCGAATTCCGGGCCCGGCCGGCCTCCTCCTGGCAGACACCCCGGCGACTGGAGGAGAGATGAGGCGACCGAAGCGGATCTGGTGGGCGCGACCGCGCAAGCTGTGCGCCCTCGAGCGCCCTGGCGGCGGCGGCCGCAGTCACCGCCCGGCCCGGCGCGACGCCGAGCTCGAGTACCTCGCCGAGCGCGGCGTCAGGTTCGTGATCAGCACGATGGCGACACGGCACAACCTGCCCCAGTACGACGCGGCGGGGCTGGAGTGGCTCCACGTGCCCGTCGCCTCCTGCGCGGAGGGCGCCGATGCGCTGGACGAGCTGCTGCCCGTCCTGCGGCGCGAGCTGAGGCGCCGCGGCGCAGTGGCGGTGCACGGGAACCGCCACACGGACTTCGCCTCCGCGCTCTGCGCGGCTCACCTCCACGAGGCGCACGACGTCGACCCGCTCGACGGGCTCGCCTACGCGGTGGCCGCCGGTCTCGACGTCACGCCCGAGGCCGCCGCGCTCCTGGGCGTCGACTACGGCGCGGTCCAGCCGCGCTCGCGCATCGCCGCCTCGACGTCGTCGGGGCGGTCTGTGACCACGTAGGCGTCCACCATCGCTCCGTCGGTGTTGATCGTGATCGACAGGCCCGAGTCCACCCGCCGGACCTTGGAGATCGCCGCCACCGGCCGTCCGGAGCCCATCCGAGGGGTCACCCGCCCGGTCGCCACGCGGTGCACGCCGTCCACCGCGGCCAGGGCGTCGAGCAGGCGGCGGTAGCCCTTGCGCGACGAGTGCTTGTGGTGGGTCTTGCGGGCCATCGGGTCAGCGCTCGTCGAGCACGAGGGCGGCGAGGGTCTCGGCCACGGCCACGGGCTTCGGGGGCGGGTCGCCGCCCGCCTTCGCTCGGGGCGAGCCGCCGGGTCGGGCCCCCGGGGCCCCGTCCGCGACCGCCTCCGCCGCCTGCTGCGCGCTCGTCCCGCCGCTCAGCACGAGGGCGGCGTCCACGCCGGCCTTGGCGGCCCCGGCCACATCGGTGTCGAGCCGGTCGCCGACGGCGAGGGTCCGCCCGTCGCCCATCCGGTCGATCGCGGTCAGCACGAGCTGCGGGTCGGGCTTCCCGACGATCGCCGCCGTCCGCTCGCTGGCGTACTCGAGCGCGGCCACGATCGCGCCCGTCCCGGGCCACAGGCCGTCGGGCATCGGGTGGGTCGGGTCGCGGCTGGTGGCGAGGAAGTCCGCGCCGCGGCGCAGCGCCAGCGTGGCCACGCGCAGGTCGTCGTACACGAGCTCGTCTGTGCCCCCGACCACCACCATGTCGGCGCGCGAGGCCAGGTCGGTGCCGTTCATCACCTTCACGCCCGCGTCCGCCACGTGCTCGCGCAGCGTCGCGGTCCCGACCACGAAGGCGGTCCGCCCGCGGCGGGTCTCGGCCAGCAGGTGCTGGACCGCGCCGCCGACCGTCACCACGTCGGCCAGGGACGCCTGCACGCCGATCCTCCACAGGCGCTGGACGTAGTCCTCCGCGCTGAGGCGCGGGTTGTTGGTCACGAACGTCACGCGCTTGCCCGCCTCGCGCAGCGCCGCGATCGCCTCGACCGATCCGTCGATCGGATCGCCGCCGATCCAGACGCAGCCGTCGAGGTCCAGGACGAGCTGGTCATAGCGGAGCGCAAGTGCGGAGAGGCTCACGGTCCCAAGCTACTCTTTGCCGCTTGCAACGGGCCGCTGGAATCGCTTTGCTGTGCCTCGCGCTGCTGCTCGCGGCGTGCGGAAGCTCCAAGAAGGACTCCTCGGGCGAGAGCTCGAGCAGCTCCAATGCAAGCTCCAGCAACAGCTCGGCGACCGGCGGATCCCCGGGCGCGAATGGTGCGGCGAAGGCCGACTGCACGAAGGTCTCGCCCCCGTCCCAGAAGGGCGAGAAGAAGCAGAGCAAGCCGAGCGGCAAGCTCGACACGTCGAAGAAGTGGTCGCTCGACGTCCAGACCAACTGCGGCTCGTTCACGATCGAGCTCGACACGGACGCCGCGCCCAACACCAGCGCGTCGCTGGTCGAGCTGGCGCGGGCGGGCTTTTTCGACGGCCTGACGTTCCACCGCATCGTGCCGGGGTTCGTGATCCAGGGCGGCGACCCGACCGGCACCGGCGGCGGGGGCCCGGGCTACAAGACCGTCGACAAGCCGCCGGCGAGCGCGCGCTACACGCGCGGGGTCGTCGCCATGGCCAAGACCGAGTCCGAGAAGCCCGGGACGGCCGGCAGCCAGTTCTTCGTCGTCACCGGCGATGACGCCGGGCTGCCGCCCGACTACGCCGTCGTCGGACGCGTGGTCGCCGGCCTCGAGGTGGTCGACCAGATCGGCAAGCTCGGCGATCCCGCCACGGAGCAGCCGACGCAGCCGGTCGTCATGTCGAAGGTCACCGTCAAAGAGGGCTGACCGGGTAATACCTGGGCGTGGTCTTCGACGTCACCGAAGCTGAGTTCCCGCAGCGCGTGCTGGAACGCTCGCGTGAGGTCCCGGTGGTCGTGGACTTCTGGGCCGAGTGGTGCGGCCCCTGCCGTCAGCTCGGCCCGGCGCTCGAGCGCGCGGCGACCGCGCGCGAGGGCAGGGTCGACCTCGCGAAGCTCGACGTGGACAAGGCGCCGGCGCTGTCGCAGACGTTCCGGATCCAGGGCATCCCGGCCGTGAAGGCGTTCAGGGACGGGCGCGTCGCTGCGGAGTTCACCGGCGCGATCCCGCCGCCCGAGGTCGAGCGCTTCTTCGACGGCCTCGTGCCGTCCGAGGACGAGCTGCGCGCCGATGCCGCGATCGAGGCGGGTGACGAGACGGCCCTGCGCGAGGCGCTGGCCGCCAACCCGCGGGACCCGAGGGTCGCGGCGGCCCTCGGACGGCTGCTGCTCGCGCGCGGGGACGCGGAGGACGCGCTCGAGCTGCTGGAGCCGTTCGAGCACGACTTCGTGGCGGCCGGCCTGG
>DATENL010000049.1:0-19807 GCA_035275105.1 Thermoleophilaceae bacterium | reverse complement strand
TCGCGCACCGGGTCGCTCAACCTGTGAAAGGCGTCAGGCCATGAAAGCCAACTGCTGGTATGGAAAGCACGATGTACGGGTCGAAGATGTGCCCGATCCAAAAATCCTCAATCCACGCGACGCGATCGTGAAGATCACCTCGACTGCGATCTGCGGCTCCGATCTGCATCTGTACGACGGATACATCCCGACCATGGAGCGAGGCGACATCCTCGGCCACGAGTTCATGGGCGAGATCGTCGAGAAGGGCAAGGGAGTCGGCAACCTCGAGGTCGGTGACCGTGTGGTCGTGCCGTTCCCGATCGCGTGCGGCAACTGCTGGGCCTGCAAGCACGAGCTGTACTCGGTCTGCGAGAACTCGAACCCGAACGCGGGCCTCGCGGAGAAGATGTTCGGCCACTCGACCGCGGGGCTCTTCGGCTACTCGCGGCTTACCGGCGGCTATGCGGGCGGCCAGGCGGAGTACGCGCGCGTGCCGTACGCCGACATCGGGCCGATCAAGATCGAGGACGACCTCACCGACGAGCAGGTGCTGTTCCTGTCGGACATCTTCCCGACGGGCTACTTCGGCGCCGACCTGTGCGACATCCAGGGCGGCGAGGTCATCGCGGTGTTCGGCGCCGGCCCGGTCGGACAGTTCGCGATCGCAAGCGCGATCATGATGGGCGCCGAGCGGGTCATCGCGATCGACCAGTACGACTACCGGCTTCAGATGGCGCTCAACAAGGCGGGGGCCACGGACGCGATCGACTTCTCGAAGGACCCGGACATCGTCGAACAGCTCAAGGAGCTGACCGGCGGCCGCGGCCCCGACGCGGTGATCGACGCGGTCGGCATGGAAGCCGCGCATGGCCACGGAGCGCTCCACGCGGCGGATCGCGTCAAGCAGGCGACGCGATCGGAGACCGACCGCGGCCACGCGCTGCGCGACGCGATCCTCGCTTGCAGGCCGGGCGGGATCGTCTCGGTGATCGGCGTCTACGGCGGGCTGATGGGCAAGTTCCCCACCGGCGCGTTCATGAACAAGGGACTGCAGCTGCGCACGGGTCAATGCCACGTGCAGAAGTACCTGAAGCTGCTGTACGACCATGTGAAGAACGGCGACATCGACCCGAGCTTCGTGATCACGCACCGGCTCCCGCTCGGCGAGGCGCCCAACGGCTACGAGACGTTCAAGCACAAGCAGGACGAGTGCGTGAAGGTCGTCCTCAAGCCGGGAGAGGGGTAGGGCGATGCCATTCCCACGACCGATCGACTCGACGCTCCACGGCGTCACCGACTACAGCGTCGGCGCCATCCTCCTGACGGCCTTCCCCAGATGGGCGGACGTCGAGGGCACGGAGTCGGCGCGCCAGATCAGGACCGCCGGAGCCATCCACGCCGGCTACAGCACTGTCACCGACTACCCGTTGGGGATCGTCAAGCTGCTGCCGTACAAGGCGCACCTGGCCCTCGACGCGATCGGCGCGCTGGCACTCGCGGCGACGCCCTTCGTGACCGGGCAGTGGAAGAAGGGGACGAAGCACTGGGTGCCGCACGTGGCCCTGTGTGCGTTCGAGCTGTCGTCGCTCGTCCTGACCGACCCGACGGGCCACGGCGACTTCCATGGCGACGTCGACTCCGTACGAGAGTCGAACATGGAGGATCCGCATCGGAAGATCTACGGCGGCAAGCCGGCCGTGCGGCCCGGGACCTCGCGGGGCACCGACGCCGGGTCGTCCACCACCGAGTCGGGCAACGGCAGCTCGGGTGCGGGTCACGAAGCCACGGAGACGACCGAGTGGTGACCGACCTCATCTGTCCGGCCTGCGGCCTGGCGATCCAGGTCCGTGCGGCATACCTGGCGCCGCGCAATTGCCCTCGCTGCATCGCGCGGCGCCAGGTGGCGGTGCCGATGTACGAGACGGCGCAGCGCGCGCGTCTGGCCGGTGACCGCGCCTCAGTCGGCGCACCGCTGACAGCCGCACCGTTCCAACTGCGCCGAGCGTCCCCCCTTTCCGGCACAGACACCGCCGCCTGACCTCCTCCCCAGCGGCGGTGGAAGCGACTTCGGGCGCCCGCCCCTGCGGGCGGGCGCCCGGACGTCGCTAGCTGAGCTGGATGACTCCGTGGCGGAGAGC
Organism: Thermoleophilaceae bacterium; assembly: GCA_035275105.1. Taxonomy (GTDB): domain Bacteria; phylum Actinomycetota; class Thermoleophilia; order Solirubrobacterales; family Thermoleophilaceae; genus AC-37. Next base: position 17,687 of record DATENL010000049.1, on the reverse strand, counting down.
GAAGACGAGCGCCTGAAGCTGCGAATGCACGCCCAGCTTGGCGAGGATGCTCGCCACGTGGTTGCGTTCGGTGCGGAGCGTGATGAACAGGCGGTCGGCGACAGCCTGGCTGTCGAGCCCTTCGGATAACGCCTGAAGAACTTCCAGCTCGCGCGGCGTGAGCTGCGCGATCTTCTCGCGAGCCTCGTGCTCTTGCTGTTGGCGCTCACCCGCAAAGCGGAGCAGGTCGACGACCTCGTCGAGAGGAAGCAACGTCTCGCCGGCTCGAACCCGTCGGGCAGCGTCGACGATTTCGTCGAGGTGGACCGTCTTACTGAGTACGCCGGCGGCACCGGCTTGAATCGCGCGCGCGAGGTCGGGCCGATCGAAGCCCGCGCTCAGGATGAGCGCTTGCGCCCTCGGGCTGGACGCCTGCAGCTCCTTGATGAGGTCGATTCCCGAGCCGTCCGGCAGTCCAAGGTCGATCAGCGCCAAGTCGACGCCCTCGAGCAGCTCGCGCGCCTCGGCGAGCGTCGCGGCCTGGGCCGACACCTCCAGGTCCGGCTCCCGCTGGAGCGCCGCCGCGACAGCTTCGCGCACGGACGCGTGATCGTCCACGAGCAGGATACGCGCGGTCTCCTCAGCCGAACGTCGCCGACCAAGGCCGCTTACCTCGATCCTCACCGTCGTGCCGCGGCCGCGCGCGCTGTCGATCTGAAGGTTGCCGCCGATCAACGCGGCGCGCTCGCGGACGCCCCGGAGGCCAGCTGACTGCGCGGCCGTCGGATGCTCCCCGGGGTCGAACCCCCTACCGTTATCGGCGACCTCGACGCGGAGCAGATCTTCGCCCCCGGAGGTCGAGATGCCGATTGCGCTGGCACCCGAGTGGCGGCGGGCGTTCGCCAGCGCCTCGCCCGCGATCCTGAGGATCTCGGCGCCTACCTTTCCGAGGTCCCGGTCCGGAGTCCCACGTCCGACCTCGAGCGCGATCGCTTCGCCCCCGGGCATCTCGGCCTGCAGTGCTACGAGCTCGCGCAGCGCGTTCGCGAAACCGCGTGCCTGCTCCTCTTCGAGCCGGAGGTCGTAGATCGCCCCGCGAAGCTGCTCCCCAACTCCCTTCAGCGATGACCGCAGCCTTTCGTCTGTCGTCGTGGCGATCGCCGCGCTCAGCTCTTGGAGTGCCCCGTCGTGGAGGTCGCGGGCGATCCGCCGGCGCTCCGTTTCGCGCACCTCCCCGACGTGCCGCTGAGCAGCATCTCGCTCGACCACCGTTGAGACGACGTTCGCCACCGACTTGAGGAAGGTCACCTCGTCGTCGCGGAACTGACGGGTGTCGCAACTACATGCCACCAGCGCGCCGTAGGCGGTCTCACGCGTGGTGATCGGCACTGCAGCGGCACTCGTGACCTGGTGGCTCTCCAAGAACGCCGAGATCGTGAAACGCTCGTCACTGTCGAGCGCCTCCGACACCACCGGACTCCCGGCCCGCGCTGCGTGGCGCACGAAGGAGCGGTCCGATGAGCCCGCCGCCCGGCCAACCGCGCCCGGCCGCCACCCCACCCCGGCGCGCACCAGCATCTGTCGTGCGTCCGGGAGGTCCTCGACTATCGCCACCAGCTTCAAGTCGAGTACCTCGGCGACGACCGCGACCGCGTCGTCCATCGAGCTCTGCGCCTCGTTGCCGGCCAGCGCTCGCTGCCCAAGGTCCACGAGCACCGCCTGCTGCTGCGCCCACTCCGCGAGCCGCGCCTCGACGCGCTTGCGCTCGGTGATCTCTTGGAAATAGACCGAGAGCCCCTCCTCGGATGGGTAGGCATGCACCTCGAAGCACGGCTCGCTGCCGGGGTACTCGTACTCGAACGCGACCGGTTCCTGCTCGCGCATGGCGCGGCGATAGTTGTCCTCGAGCGGAGTGCCGACGGTGCGCGGCAGGAGCGTCCATAGGGTCTGGCCGAGCACCTCGTCGCGAGTGAGCTCCCGTCCCGAGAGCTGGGCGGCGAACTCCACAGTCTGCTCGTTGACGTAGGCAAGGCGCCAGTCGCGGTCAAGGGCGTAGAAGGCATCGGTGACGCGCTCCAGGATCGTCTCGGTCCGGCGCTGGGATTCGCGGAGCGCCTGTTCAGCGCGCTTGCGCTCCGCGATGTCGCGCATGATGCAGATGTATCCGGAGGTGTCGTCGCCGTCGCCGTCCGGTACGGCAACCGTCAGACCTTCGGCCGCCACGGGACTCCCGTCCTTTGCGCGCCATACCCCCTCGCCCCGCCACCGGCCTGTCTGTGTCAGCTCCCGAAGCTCGGCGCCCTGTTGCTCATCGCTGTAGTCCTGCGGAAGCAGCTCATAGACCGCGCGGCCGATCGCCTCCTCAGCGGTCCAGCCGAACATCGCCACGGCGCCCTTGTTCCACGCTGTCAGCACGAACCGGTCGTCGGTCACGAGTACCGCGTCCTGCAGGTGCTCGAGCACCCCGGTCAGCTCAATCGACCGAGCCTCGTGAGACTTAAGCGCGCTCACGTCCGCCATCGCAAGGACGGCCCCGACGATCTCACCCTCCTCGCCCCGCACCGGGAACGAGCTGCACCGGATCCACAAGCGCGCGCCGAGCGGCAGCGTGTAGAAGAACTCCTCGTCGACGACCGACTCGCCGGAGGTGATCGAGCGAACAGCAGGCCATTCAGCCCGCGCGTAGCGACTCCCGTCCGGATGGAAGATGTCGATCGCGCCGTCGAGGTCAGCGGGCATCTCGCGCCCAAGGCGACCCGTCAGTTGCCGCGCCCTGGCGTTGCTGTAGATCACGCGGCCGGGCGCGTCGATGACCGAGATCGCCACAGGCGCGTCCCGGACCACCTGCTCGTACCCGAGTTCAACGACTGCGCCCGCCCCCAGCCCGGGCATCAGCGGCCCGCTATGGCGAGGAAGGGGGACCACCGCACATCAGGAGTATCCACGTCCAGAGCGGTTGGCGCGCTCGCCCAACGAGGACCGTCATCACCAGCCGGCCACCGCATCCATGCGGCCGCCAGCGAGGCGACGCATAAGCGACCTACGCGCCGTCCGTCAGCGTCCAGAACGTCCAATGCGTCCACGGGTCTGGACGATCTGGACGCATTGGACGCATTGGACGTATCGGTCGGTACCACGGTGGTACCACGCTCGAGGGCCTGCCAGTACGCGCCGCCACGTCGGTCCGCGCGGGCCCCTCCCAGGGCCACCCACCGAGGCGCTTGGCTCAGAGCACCACGATCCAGAATCCGATGTAGGACTGCAGGTCCGCCGTATCGTTACCGGTCAGGACCTCGTACTCATCCGCCTCGCAAAGCGCGTGGGTGCTGTCCCCCGGAACGCCGGCCGTGGCGGCAGAGCCGTGAGTCGGGTACAGCGGACCGGCGATCGCGGGATGGGCGTGCGACGGGTGGATGCCCGCGACGCGGATGCAATAGTCGCCGCCGGGGTGGTGTCCGCTCGAATCCTCCGCCGTGCGGACGCTCGTGATGTTCTTGTTAGCCGAGAGCTCGCAGAAGTTGTCCCCCTGGCACACGTTCACCCCGTAGCCCCGCTTGGTGACTCCGTACGCGATCGGCGAGAGCGCGCTCGGCGCCAGCCGGCCCGCGCCGATCGCATGAGCCTTTATATCTGCGCTGGCGATCGAGCCCTCGATGAGGTTCGCGTGCTTGCCCTTGGGCGGCGCCCCTCCCGACACCGTGTTCGGACCGAGCTGGCTGTTCTTGGACACGACGTAGGCCGCGCCCGCCGCGGTGCCCCCCAACGCCACGAACAGCGCCATCGTCGCGGTCACGTTCGCGTACGACACGCGCCGCCGCAATCGCCTCAGCATGATCGAACCCCCCTATTCGCCCCTGACCGCAGGAGCGTACAGAGCACTTAGTGATCACCGCGCCACGCGCACGGTTCGCATGACGCAGCTGCGTGGTGACGCCCAACCGTCGCGTCACCCCGTTTCCCGATCAGTGATAGCGGAGCCGAGCGCTCGCTAGTCGGGGCGACTGGATTTGAACCAGCGACCTTTCGGCCCCCAGCCGACACGCGTTAGGTGAGATGCGTCCACCAGCGTCCAGAACGTCCAATGCGTCCACGGTTCTGGACGATCTGGACGCATTGGACGTATCAGTCGGTACCACGGCGGTACCACCCGGCTCAGTGCTGGCGCTTGTCGAGCGGCCTCCGGTCGACCCTGTCGTTGAAGCCGTCGCCGTCCGTGTCGATCTTCTGCGGCGCGGTCTCGCCGGCGTCGCGACGACCGTTGCGATTCTTGTCCTCGGCGCCGCCGCGGACCGGGTCGAACGGTCCGGAGGCACTGCTCTGCCTCGCAGTGCGGCGCCGAGAGCCGGGCGGGTCGGTGGAGCCTGGTCTCACGTCGCTCGAGGTCGTCGTGCCGTGGCCACAGTCGAGTCAGACAGGCCTGCTGCGGGCCGGCGATCTCGTACCGATCTCAGGCCTGATCGAAGGGAACGAGTTCCGCACCCCCGATGGCTCGTGGACAAAGGAGCAACGGATCATTGCCGACTGGACCGAGCGCCTCAGCTCACATGGCGATGCCCGGTAGTGAGGACACGGTGGCAGGTTGGGTTACGGCACTTGCGCGGCTCGCGGCTCGCCGCCGTGAAGCCAGTACAGAGTATGGCCGGCCCGCGCCAGCGAATTCAGACCAATGCTATTACCGGAATCAAGAACACGCTCTTCGCCGTCGGCGCCGAGCACGCGTATCTCGTTCTTCGGGCTGTTGAGCGTGCCGCGGACCCATGCGATTGCGCCCGACGGAAAAGCGAGCGGACGGACATCGACTGCGTTGCCCGGCGTTCGGCTCGCCGTTCTCTCTTCGTTCGAGACGACGTTTCGAACGTGGGGTCGGCCCGCGCACGGCCCCTCACGCGAGCAGAGCGAGCGGATATACCCCACGTACTTCTCGGCAAGATTGAACCCGGACTTTCCGCCAACGTCACCGTCGAACGTGCCGAGCTCCTGCGTCCGTCCTGTCTTCTGCACACAGCTGAAGATCGCGTAGGACCGGCTTGGGCCGCGTCGGTAGATCACCGCGACGCTATCGGCGGTAATCACGCGGCCCCGAATCTGGCACTGGTCGCCCGACTTGGCCCGCGGTGAAGCAATGGGGGTCAGAAGGCCGGCGACGAGCGCGACCGCGAGCGCGCCGAGGATGGCAGATCGTGATCTCATACTGACCAAAACACGCTATAGGGCAGCTTGGCGCCCGCCCCGAGTTCGTCCGGCAGACTCGCTCGAACCGCCGTGGATCGGGCGATGAAGCGCTCACCGTGATCCTCGAGCGAAAGGTCGACTAGCGACCGGTCGCCGGCGGCGGTGATCCCTCGGAGTGGCAGGTCGCTCTCGGCAACGACGTGCTCGCCCTCGGCTGTCTCGATCACAGCCGCGGTATCGCCGTCGCGGTAGCGCTCAACGTCGGCGCCCGGGTCGGGCCTGAACGGTCGAAACGCCGGGTCTGTGACGACTTGGGGTAACTCCCGACGGTCGGTATCGAGCGCCTCGCTCGCCGACAGGTCGCGATACGACTCGCGCGACTCGGCGCGGTCGGCCCTCGCAGCGGAGGTCTGCCGAGCGGCGTCGCGTTGCCCCTGCTCCTCGATGCTTCGCTGGGCGGCGGCCAGAATCAGCGAGTCGTCGAGCACGCTCGAGGTGCCGTCGGTCGCTGTCTGGTCGGCGGCTGACGAGAGTCCTGCGACGATGCCGGCGCCCAGCGTCGCGATTGCGAACAGCACGGCCGTGTTGCGGCGCCCCCTGTGCGGGCTAAGCCGCCGCGTAACAGCGCCTGCCATTGCATGTGCGAGCGCGCGAGCGCGCGCCGGTGATAGCAAGAGCTTCCTCTCCCCGCCGTTGCGAGTCGTGGTTGGCGGCGAGCCGGACCAGCGGCCAGCGCTTCCGTGCCTCTAATGGACGCGTCCCTGCGTCGTTTCTGACCTTATGGGCGACTCTCAGGACTTGTCAAGCGCTGGTGGGCGATCCTTAGTATTCCTGCGCTCAGGCAAGCTACAGCGCAGTGCGCGGGCGAACCGAAGACAGGCCGCTGACCCACGTTGGAGGCGCCACGGTTGACGCCTTCTGCGAGACGGGAGAGAGTTCGGTCCTCAATACGCCTGGGGGGAACCACGGTCGTCGAGCGAACCAGGACAGCCCCTACCGCTTCACTGCGAAGCAGATGGGCCCGTACAAACTCAGGTCCGGTGCCGAGCAGCCCTCGTAGTTCCGCCTAGCCGCGACACGACGGTTACTCCGTCGCCACGGACGGCTCGCCGATCGCGGGCCTCGGTCGAGCCCCGGCCGGGAACACCGCCAGCGCGACGAGCAGTCCGACGACGAAGATTCCCGCAGCCCACCAGAAGGCGGTGGTGTACCCGTGAACCGCCGCCGCCGCCGGCAGGCCCGGGCTCCGGGCGTGGCTGTGCGCGAACGCGGCGGCCGACGTGGCGAACACCGTGCTCAGCAGCGCGGTGCCAACCGACCCGCCGACCTGCTGCGAGGTGTTGACCACCGCCGAGGCGACCCCGGCCTCATGGCGGTCGACGCCGAGCGTCGCGGTCCCAAAAGAAGGGGCGAAGATCATGCCCATGCCGACCCCGAGGATGAGCAGCGACGGGAGCAGTCCGCCGGCGTAGCTCGAATCCGGGCTAAGACGCGTGAGCAGCAGCATCGCGATCAGGCCCAGGCTCATGCCGGTGACGATCAGGGGCTTCGCGCCTGTGCGGGGCAGGATTTGGGTCTGGGTGGTCGTCGAGGAGACCACGATCAGGGCCGTCATCGGCAGGAACGCCACCCCGGCGGTCAGCGGCGAGAAGCCAAGGTTGATCTGCATGAAGTAGGTGAGGAAGAGGAAGACCGCGAAGACGCCTGCCCCGGCCAGGAGGATCGACGCATAGGCGCCGCCGCGCGCGCGGTTCCAAACGATGTGAAGCGGGAGGAGCGGGTGGGCGGAACGCTGCTCGATGAGCACGAAGGCGACCAGCAAGACGGCGCCGATGGCGAGCGAAACGATCGTGACGGGGTCCGTCCACGAGTCGGTCGCGGCGTGCGAGAACCCGAAGACGAGCGCGAATAGCCCCGCAGACTCGGCGAGCACGCCTGGTACGTCGATCTTCGGGCGATTGGGGTGCCCTTCGTTCACGAGCAGCCGCAGCGAGACGATCGCCGTCGGGATCGCGATCAGGAGATTCACGTAAAGGCACCAGCGCCACGACAGCGCGTCGGTGAGCACGCCGCCGAGCAGCAGGCCGAGCGAGGCGCCGCCGCCCGCGATCGCGCCGAAGATCCCGAACGCCTTGGGACGATCGGGCGAATCGGCGAAGGTCACGGTCAGCAGCGAGAGCGCAGACGGGGCGAGCAGGGCCCCGAAGATGCCCTGCAGCGCGCGGCCGGCGACGAGCATCCCGAACGACTGGGCCAACCCACCGATCGCCGAAGCGACCGAGAAGCCGATCAGGCCGGCGATGAACGTCCGCTTCCGCCCGAACAGGTCACCGAGCTTGCCGCCGACCAGCAACAGACTTCCGAAGGCCAATGCGTAGGCGGTGATCACCCACTGTCTGCTTTCGGTGGAGAAGCCCAGCGACTTCTGCGCAGACGGCAGGGCGATGTTGACGATGGTCGCGTCGAGCACGACCATCAGCTGGGCGATGCCCAGGAGGGCGAGGACGGCCCAGCGGCTGGGCTCGGCACGGTCAGGGGTGTCAGCTCGCAGGGCGTCCACGGAATCCACGATCAGGACGACACTAATCGCCTATTCCGCCCACCCCTACCGCGCGTGGTACCACTGGCGCACAAACACCGGTCGCGCAGCAGATCGGACAAGGGAGGAGTTCGCTCGGGCAGCGGGCCCTCCGCGAATCGGGGCGACGCAGTCGCCCCGATTCAGATGCAGCTGAGGGTCGCTGGCAAGGAGCGCGAGCGGGACAGTGCTCCGCACGACCCGCGAGCGGCGACGCCGCCAGCGGGCCTCAGATGCCCTGAATCGGGGCGACTGGATTTGAACCAGCGACCTTTCGGCCCCCAGCCGAATGCGCTACCAGACTGCGCCACGCCCCGTGGCTATGTCGAGACGCTATCGCGTCAGAGCGGGCGACCGGACTCGAACCGGCACTGAGAGCTTGGAAGGCTCTTGTGCGACCGTTACACCACGCCCGCGTGCTGCCCGCATTCTAGGCCGGCACCTAGGCACCCGCCAGCGCTGGCATGATGCCAGCCGTGGCGTCCCACGAGGCAATCGAGTCCCTTCTCGAGGGCTATCCGGCCCGGACCCTGATCTCGAACCAGGCCGAGCTCGAGGTCAGCTTCGTGCCGAGCGTCGGCATGGTCGGCGCCTCGATGCGGCACCGCGGCGACGAGCTGCTCGGGCAGCGCGGCGGGCTCGCCCGCTACGAGGCCACCCGCTCCACCATGGGCATCCCGCTCCTCCACCCGTGGGCCAACCGCCTCGACGGCCTCGCGTACGCCGCGGCCGGCCGGCGCGTGGAGCTCGACCCCGACTCGCCGCTGCTGAAGACCGACCCCAACGACCTGCCGATCCACGGCTTCCTCGGCGCCTCCCCGTACTGGGAGGTGCTCGGCACGGACGCCGACGACACCTCCGCCCGGCTGTCGGCCCGGATGGACTTCGCCGCCCACCCGGAGTACCTCGAGGGCTTCCCCTACCCCCACGAGCTGCGGATCGACGCGAGCCTCGCGGGCTCCACGCTCACTCTGCGCACGACGCTCGCGGCCACCGGCGACCTCGCTGTGCCGATGTCGTTCGGCTTCCACCCCTACTTCGCGCTGCTGGACGACGAGCGCTCCGACTGGCGGGTGGAGCTGCCGGTCCGCGAGCGCATCGTGACCGACGAGCGCCAGATCCCCACCGGCGAGACCGAGCCGGTCGAGATCGCCCCGGGCCCGCTCGGCGACCGCACCTTCGACGACGGCTACGCCAACGTCCCCGACGGCGCCCGCTTCGTGGTGGCCGGCGAGGGACGCCGGGTGACGGTCGAGTGGGTGGCGGGCTACCGCTACGCCCAGGTCTACGCGCCCGAGGGCGACGAGCTGATCGCCTTCGAGCCGATGACGGCACCCACGAACGCCCTCGTCAGCGGCCAGGGCCTGACCCTGGTGCCGCCGGGCGAGACCCGCTCGGCCACGTTCTCGGTCACCGTGGAGTGACGTCGAGTGGTCACTTATCCGGGCTATGGCACGGATAAGTGACCAGTCGATGCCTCACGGCCCGGGATACGCTCTCCTCGATGGACGACGAGCGCGAGCCGGAGCAGAGCTCGCCCGACTCGGGCGACGAGACACGAGCGCCCACGCGCGACGAGCTGCTGCGCGAACTGAAGACCGGCGCCCGCAAGCGCGGCCGGTACAAGGAGACCGTCGAGCCACCTCCGCCCCCGGGCGACCCCGGCGGCTCGTTGCAGCCCCCGTCGCACAACCCCTACTGGGGCGCCTAACGGCCGGCGGCCGCGGCGGCCGCACGCAGCAGGTTGCGCACGAGCATCAGGTTGGTCAAGGGCCCCACGCCGCCCGGCACGGGCGAGATGGCGCCGGCCACCTCCGCGACCTCGTCGTAGGCGACGTCGCCCACGAGCTGCCCGGCGCCCTCGTCCCAGTTGGTCCCGACGTCGACGACCACCGCGCCCGGCGAGACCATCTCTGCGGTCACGAGCCCCGGCACGCCCACGGCGGCGACCACGATCTCGCCCTCGCGCACGACCGCGCCCAGGTCGGCGGTGCGCGAGTGGCAGACGGTGACCGTCGCGTGCTCGGCCAGCAGCAGCAGCGCCGCCGGCTTGCCCGTGATGTTGCTGCGCCCCACCACCACGGCGCGACGGCCCCGCAGCTCCACCTCGTGCCGCCGCAGCAGCTCCATCACCGCGAGCGGCGTGGCCGGCGCCAGCGCCGGCAGCCCGAGGTACAGCCGGCCGGCGTTCACGGGATTGACACCGTCGACGTCCTTGGCCGGGTCGACCGCGGCCGCGACCGCGACGTCGTCCGCCCCCTCCGGCAGCGGGAGCTGAACGAGGATCCCGCCGACGCTCCGGTCGCCGTTCAGCTCCTCCACGCGCGCGAGCGCGTCGCCGGCCGAGACCTCCACGGTCCGCGTCTCGACGCCAAGCTCCGAGCAGAGCGCCTCGAGCCGGCGCGCGTAGACCTCCGACGCCTCGTCCCCCCCACCCCGCACGATCGCGAGCGCGCCGACGCCCGACGCCGCGGCGACCTCCGCGCGCAGCTCGTCCTTGAGCGACGCCGCCACGGCGCGCCCGTCGAGGATCCGGGCGCTCACGGCGCGATCACCCGCCGGCGCGCTCCTCGACCACGGCCACGGTCCGGTCGACCAGCTCGCGACCGCCGACCCGCTCCCGTACCGCCTCGAGCCGCCCCCGCACGCCGTCCGCGAACGCGGCGTCGTCGATGCCGCCGACGTTGAGCCGCACGTTGAGCTCCGCCGACGCGCGCGCCGCAGCAGCCAGCTCGGCGCCCACCGCGGCGTCGCTGATCAGGAAGCGGTTCCCGAGCTCCGCGGCCCGGAGCGCCAGCTCGAGCAGCTCCGCGCAGCGCTCGGCAACGCCGAGCGGCACGAGCGTGCTCTCGCGCAGGGCCGCGTCCAGCGCGGCGTCCCGGGCCGCGCTCTCCTCGTCCGTCGAACGCGGCAGCTTCGACGCCTCGGAGTAGCCGCCGTACGCGGCCACGTCATCCTCCACCGCCTGCTCGAGCTGGAGCCTGAGCTCCTCCGAGCGGCGCAGCACCGCCTGCATCTCGTCCTCGACGTCCGCGTACTTCTCGCGCCCGACCGTGAAGTTGCAGACCATCGACACGAGTCCGGCGCCCAGCGCCCCGCCGAGCGCCGCCGCGCTGCCGCCGCCCGGGGTGGGCGAGGCGGACGCGAGGCGCTCGCCGAACTCGCGGACTGAGAGGTCGCCGACCATGGACCGGCGCTTATAACAGAGGGGCCGGAGCCTCAGGCGCTCGAGGCCGGCTCGCGCCCGGGGGGCGGCAGCTCGAGCAGCGGCGCAGCGGCGCCCCGCAGGACCGGCGTGATCGCCGCCGCGTCCTCGGGCCGCCCGAAGTAGAAGCCCTGGGCCCGCTCGCACCCGAGGTCTCGCAGCGCGGCCGCCTGCCGCTCCGTCTCGACCCCCTCGGCCACCACGCCCAGCTCGAGCGCCTTGGCCATGCCCACGACCGCCTTCACGATCGCCGAGTCCTCGGCCTCGACGCCGACCCCGTCGACGAACGTGCGGTCGATCTTCAGGACGTCGACCGGGAACCGCTTGAGGTAGCTGAGCGACGAGTAGCCGGTCCCGAAGTCGTCGAGCATCAGCGTGACGCCGAGCCGCTTCAGTGCCTGGAGCGTGTTCCAGGGCGACTCCGCCTCGCTGATCAGCACGCTCTCGGTGATCTCGAGCGCGAGCCGCGAGGGCGGCACGCGGTAGGTCTCGAGCACGCGCGCCACCGTCGGCACCAGCTCGGCGTGCGCCACCTGGCGCGGCGAGAGGTTGACCGAGATCGCGGGAGCGGCCGTCCCGAGCTCCTCCTCCCAGCGCACGGCCTGGCGGCACACCTCCTCGAGCATCCACGCGCCGAGCGGCACGATCTCGCCGGTGTCCTCGGCGATCGGGATGAACTCGAGCGGCGACACCGGGCCAAGGCCCTCGTGGCGCCACCGCATCAGCGCTTCCAGCCCCGTGACGGCGCCGTCGGCGAGCGACACGATCGGCTGGTAGGACACCTTCAGCTCGCCGCGGTCGATCACCCCGCGCAGCGCGTTCTCCATCCTCAGCCTGCCGATCACGCGGTTACGCATTGCGTCGTCGAACAGCTCGCACTGCGCTCGCCCGCGCTCCTTCGCGCGGTACATCGCCGCGTCGGCGTCGCGCATCAGCTCGTCCGGCTCCTCGTAGCGCCCGCTGGCCAGCGCGACGCCGATGCTCGCGGACAGGAAGTGCTCCTCGTCGTCGATCACGAACGGCTCGGCGAGCGCGCGCTGGAGCCTGTCGGCGACCACGAGTGCGTCGCGACCGCTCCCCGCGTCCTCGCAGAGGACGACGAACTCGTCGCCGCCGAACCGCGCCACCGTGTCGATCGGCCGCAGCGCCGTGATCAGCCGCGGCCCGACGGCGCGCAGGAGCCGGTCGCCGGCGTCGTGGCCGAGGCTGTCGTTGATCAGCTTGAAGTTGTCGATGTCGAGGAACATCACCGCGCCACGCGGCTTGCGGCTCGCGAGCACGTGGGCGAGCCGGTCGAGGAACAGGGTCCGGTTGGGCAATCCGGTGAGCGGGTCGTGCAGCGCGTTGTGGCGGATCGACTCCTCCGCTCGCCAGCGCTCGATCGCCGCGCCCAGCACGTGGGCGACCGACTGGAGGAACGTGATGTCCTCCGGGCTGAACTCGCGGTGCTGCACGACCGAGCCGCCGATCGCGCCGTAGGGCTGGCGCGGCCCGGGGATGGCGACCCCGATCCCGCTGGCAAGCTCCTCGTCGCCCAGCCGGCCGGGCGGCTTGAAGCGGTCCTCGTGCGCGAAGTCCGGGACGATCACCGGCGCGTCCGAGTTGAGCACGAATCCGGGCAGCGTCGCGTTCGTCGCCTCGACCGTCAGCTCGCCCACCTGGTCCTCGAGCCCACCCACCGCCGCCGTCAGCGCGAGGTCGCCGGCGTACGGCGTCAGCTCCCAGACGTGGCAGTGGTCGAGCCCCAGGTGCTCGGCCGCGAGCCGCGCCGTGCGCTCGGCGAGCTCCGGCAGCGGAAGCCCCACCAGGCCGCTCCGCCCCAGCTCGGCGACGGCCTCCTGGCGCGCCGCCTGGCGGCGCAGCGCGCGCTCGCCCCGCTTGCGGTCGGTGATGTCGACGCCGGTGGCGATCACGTGGTCCGGCTGCCCCGCCGCGTCGCGGCCGACGACCGCCGACCACGCGATCTCGCGCCGCTCGCCGCTGAGGGTGATCACGCTGAACTCGAACTCGCGCGGACCGCCGGTCTCGACGAGCGCCTCCCACTCGCCGCGAGCGCGCTCGAGCTCGCCCGGGACGAGCATGAACTCGCTGATGTGGCTGCCGCGGACGTCGTCGGCCCGGTAGCCGGTCGTCCGCTCGCACGCGCGGTTGAAGCCCTTGAGTGTGCCGTCGAGCCCGAAGATCATGACCAGTGCCGCGGCCGTGTCCACCACGCTGACCACGAAGTTGCGCTCCTCGGTGAGCCTGCCGATCAGGCGGTCGACGCGACCGCGCAGGGTCGTGACCAGGACGCCCGCCACGAGCATCGTCCCGACGGTGATCAGCCACCAGGCGGCGCCGGCGCCGAACACGTAGACGAGCCCGCGCGTCGCGCCCTCCGGCACCGGGCCGCGGATCAGCAGCACGCCGGCGTAGGCGAGCCCCGTGAGCAGGAGCTGGAGCGCGGCGCGCCGGCGGGGGAAGAAGTACCACGCGTAGACGTTGCTCCAGAGGTAGAAGAGCACGAACGGGGTGCTGCCGCGGCCGCTGAAGTTCACGGCGAGGCTGATCGTCAGGATGCCGAACGCGACGACCAACTCCCACTGCCGCAGGCTCAGCCGCTCGCCGAAGCGCCAGAGCGCCCACGCCGCGAAGTAGGTGACGGCGGCGGTGGCGACGAGCCAGAGATCCTCGCTCTCGACCGTGTGCGGCAGGGTCAGCCAGATCAGCGCCAGCGTCGCGCCGGCGGCGTACAGATACGCCCCGGTGCGCGCCATGAGAGCCGACTCGGCGTGCTCGTCGGACGTAGGTCGCTCCTCGGGGTCGCTGAAACGGCCGGATATCCAGCGGTCCACCCGGTACTGATCGGCAAAACGGGCCCTCGGTGTGAGGCGCGGGCCGCGTATCGTGCCCTCCATGGGGCCCCGCGCCGTTCTGTTCGACATCGATGGCACGCTGATCGACTCCGGCGGCGCCGGCGGAGCCGCCTGGCGCGAGGCGTTCCGCGAGCTGTACGGGGTACCCGCCGACATCGGTCGGTTCACGGACGCCGGCATGACCGACCCCGAGGTGGGGCGGCTGACCTTCGAGGCGGTCGTGGGGCACGCGCCGTCGCCGGACGAGCTCGCGCGCGTACTGACGGCGCGTCAGCGGCACCTGCCGCGGGCCGTCGCCGAGTCCAAGGGCTACCGCGTGCTGCCCGGCGTGCACGAGCGTCTCGAGCAGCTCTGCCGCGACGGCTTCCTGCCGGGCCTCACGACCGGCGGCACCGAGGCCGCGGCTCACATCAAGCTCGCGCGCGGGGACCTCAACCACTACTTCTCGTTCGGCGGCTACGGGTCCGACTCGCCCGACCGCACGGAGCTCACGAGGCGCGCGATCGAGCGCGCGGCCGTCGTGATCGGGCACCCCGTCGACGCGGCGACGGTGCTCGTGGTCGGCGACACGCCGCTCGACATCGAGGCCGCCCACGGGGCGGGGGCGATCGCCGTCGGCGTGGCGACCGGTCACTTCGGGGTCGATCAGCTCCGCGACGCGGGCGCGGACCACGTGCTGGCGACGCTCGAGGAGGAGCTCCCGCTCGGCTAGCTACCGGTGCCCGGGTATCTCGTCGACCTGGTGGAACGTCCCGCGGTTCTGCCACGGGAACGGCGGCGTCTCCACCGCGCCGGCCGTGGTGGGTACGAGCTGGTCGCACTTCGGCGGGCTCGTGTCCTCGCAGGTCGCGACGAGGTACCAGTCCGACGGCTTGGCCGACCCGCGGCGCTTCGTGATCGTCGCCACGGCCTCGCGGAGCGTCCGCAGGAGCGTCCGGCGGCAGTTGGCGCGCACGGCGCGCAGCCGCCTGCCGGTGACCGGTCTGCTTGCCGGCCCGCCGCAGTAGATGCGCGAGTAGCGCCCGCGCACGCGACGGCCGAGCACGCTGCGGAGGTCCTTCTGGACGTGAGTCGACCAGACCCAGCCCCAGTCGTCGGGGCCGCCGATGCCGAGCACCTCGTCCTCGACCAGGTCGAATAGCTTGCTGCCGAGCGCCGGCTTGAACACCGCCGGTACGAGCCGCGGCCACCAGTTGTCCATCAGCGCGATCGCGGCGCTGTGCTCGTAGCGGTTGTCGCCGTTGCGATCGAGGCGGTTGCTGCCGGAGCGAACCCAGGCGTCGATCAGCCGCAGGAACCTCCGCTCCCTCGCCGGCGCCGTGCCGATCACGCGCCGGATCCACGGGTAGACGTCCTCGCCGCGCAGGTCCGTGGTCGCCGACAGGTTGACCGCCCGCGTGAGCTGCGTGAGGTTGACCTTGCCCCCGCTCCGGCGCGCCTGCTGGAGCAGGTGGTTCTGGAGGATCATCGCGTGGTGGACCGGGCCGTTGCTCCACTCGCGCGGCCCCTTCCGCCAGCCCGGCGCCTCCTTGTTGTTCCAGGACACGATCAGCCCGGCGTCGGCCGTCGGGTTGATCGCGCGGGGGCGGTTGCGGAGCGGGATGTGCTCGTAGTCGTACCTCGCCGGGTCGAAGCCGACCCAGTCGCCGCTGCCATCGCCGTCGAAGGGGCGGTCGACGTCGGTCCCGCGCGGGTGGCGCGGGTAGAAGCCGGACTGCAGGAAGCCGACGTCGTCGCGGTCGACGTAGAACCAGTTCTCGGTTCCGGGGAAGGGGCTCATGACGCGCATGAAGTCGTGGACGTTCCGGGGCTCGTTCTC
Source organism: Thermoleophilaceae bacterium (assembly GCA_035275105.1). Classification (GTDB taxonomy): domain Bacteria; phylum Actinomycetota; class Thermoleophilia; order Solirubrobacterales; family Thermoleophilaceae; genus AC-37. The sequence goes on along the minus strand of DATENL010000049.1, from coordinate 2,079 downwards.
CGCCAGCCGCATGAACGGGACGGACGCGCCGAGCTCGCGGAAGTCGACGCCCTTCGCCTTCGCGAGCGCCACCGGCCGGCCGCGCACGCTCGCGTACGCGAACACGGGACCATGGACCGAGCGCATCGTGCGGTAGGTGATCTCCTGCGGCGGCTCCGGGTTGCCCGCGCCGCTCGGGGTGGTCACCGTCTGGTCGCGCATCGTGAAGCTCCGGCACCGGCCCTTGTAGAGGTAGTGCGTGCTCGCGCGCGTGGGCCGCGAGCCGTTCGGGTTGCAGAGGCGCTCGACGAAGGTGTCCTGGTTGTCGCCGTTGGCGCTAGTGCCGCTCCAGGAGAAGTCGATCCCGTGACCGATCAGCGGCCACGGCGCGGCGCCGGGGAAGGTCACGCCCGAGACGTCGATGCCGCCGCCGTGCAACTCGTACTCGGAGAAGATCTGGGGCGAGTAGTAGCTCACCTGCGGCCCCATCGCGGCGAGCGCCCGCCCGGTCGACGACATCCGGCGCGGCACCATCACGGCGTTGGACTCCACGTCGGGAAGCGACCGCTTCAGGCCCACCACGTCGCGCACCCATGCGGGCTGCTTCGCCAGCGCCCGTGACGACTCGGCGGCACCGGGGCCCTCGACGATCGTGCTGCGACGGACGATCGAGCCGAAGTCGGGCATGACGTTGCGGCCGAGGCGGCGGCCCTTGCCCGGCCTGTCGGACGGGAAGCGGCGCTTCGCGACCGTGAATGCCTCGGGGTCCTGCGCCTCGCGCAGGTCGTGGTAGGGGCGCCGCCAGCGCTTGCCGAAGCGCTGCTTGAACGCCTGCTGAAGCTGCGCGTTCACCTCCTCGCTTCCGTTCGAGACGGTGAACTGCGTGACCAGCAGCACCGCCTCGGCGGCCGTGTCGGCCGGCGTCCAGCGCTCGACCTGCGCGTGGCCGAGCGCGGGGTACTCGGCCGGCATCTCGAGCGGGTTGGTGTTCACCTCGTCGATGCGCTGGTTGATGCCGGCGATGTAGTCGAGGATGTCCTTGTGCGCGCGAGCGCCGGCGGGGCCGTAGCGCGCCGGGAGCGCGTCGAACTGACGGGTCAGCTCCTGCGGCGAGAAGTCCTGGTCGGTGAGCTGCGCCGAGTCGTCCTGGGCGGCGCTCGCGCCGGTCAGCTCGGCGAGGGTTCCCTTGGCGGTGTGGCGGACGGCGTCCATGAGGAAGAGCCGCTCCACCGCGGTGGAGTAGCCCGCGCCGAACATCACGTCGGCGCGTGTCTTCCCGTAGACGTGCGCCATGTTGAACTTCCGGTCGCGGAAGATCTGGACTCCGGGGCGCGGCGTCGTGACCGACTTCACGCCGCCGGGCATCTGGCCGAACGTCGTGTTCTTGTAGTAGCGGTCGAGGTCCGGCGCGGTGAGCGTCCCGGCGTGCGGCATGATCCCGACGTAGAGCGGCTGCTGGCTGACGAAGGTCGCCGGTGGGTCACCGCTCGCCTCGTACGCGGCGAAGTCGGCGGCGTTGACGGACTGGCCCTCGCCCTGCGCGAGGACGGACCGGAAGCCGCCGAACTTCGGAACGTTGATCGGCGGCGGCGTTTGAGCGGACGCCGGCGCGGCGGTCGCGACGATCACCGCCAGCGTTGCGATCAGCCTCCCCCCGCGCTGCATGCTGCGGGTACTCAAGCAGAGCCGAGCCGCGCAGGTGTCACCGGGCACGCGTCGTATGCATGCGACCAGGGACGTATTCCGTCGCGCGCGCGAGTAGGCTCCCGCGACCTACCGGAGGAGGGTTCATCGAGATGGCTCAGACGAAGGCGCAGCGCTCGACGGCTGCGAAGAAGGCGGCGGCAACGCGCCAGGGCAAGGCGGCCGCGAAGAGCGGCAAGACCGCCGTGAAGCAGGCGCGTACCGCCGTCAAGGCCGCGACGTCGAACCGCAAGGCCGCCAAGCCGGCCGCGAAGCGCGCGGCCAAGTCCGCGGGCAAGGCAGTCAAGTCGGCGGCGAAGGCGGCGACCGGGCGCGCGAAGGCTGAGGCCGAGGGCGCGGGCCGGCGCACGAGTCGCGCCTCCAGCTCGGCCAAGCGCACGGCCGGCGGGGCGACCA
>DATENL010000048.1:0-13197 GCA_035275105.1 Thermoleophilaceae bacterium | reverse complement strand
TGGTGCCGCTCGACGCGCCCACCACGCTGCCCGACCGGCTCCGCGAGGTGGGGGCCGACGCGCGCGGCTTCGTCTACACGGTCTCGCTCACCGGCACGACCGGCGAGCGCGCCGAGCTGCCGCCGGAGCTGACCGACACAGTCGAGCGGGTCCGCGCGGCCACGCCGCTGCCTGTCGCGGTCGGCTTCGGCATCGCCACCGGCGAGCAGGCGAGCCGCGTCGCGGACGTCGCCGACGGCGTGATCGTCGGCAGCCGGCTCGTCCGCGCCGCCGGCGAGGGCGGGCCCGAGGCCGTCCGATCGGCGGTGACGGAGCTCTCGGACGCCATCCGATGAGAGGTGGGTCGAGAAACGTCAAGCATGTTGACGGAATCCGTGCCACCCTCCTCACGGGCGCCGTTATTGCGCTGTTGCTGCTGGCCACAACGGCGCTGGGGGCAGACCAAAAACGTCCGAGCCTCCAGCTCGCCCGCCTCACCGGAACGCCCCAGAAGATCGCCACCAACGCCCGCTTCGCGGTCGGCACGACGGTCGAGAACCGCGGCCGCGCGCCGTCGAAGGCCGCGCAGGTGCGCTTCCTGCTGGCCCGCCCGCGCGTCCGTCCCACGATTGGCCGCCGGCCGGTGCAGCCGCTCGCGCCGGGCGGGGTCTCGCGACGGACCACCCCGCTCCGGGCGACGGTGCCGCCCGGTACCTGGCGCCTCGTCGCCTGCGTGGGAGACCACTGCCGCGCCGCGAAGCGAACGACGCTGGTCACGAGGCGGCCGAAGACGACGCCGCCCGCTCCGGTGACCCTCACCGGCCCCGCCGACGGCGCGTTGCTCAACGAGAGACGACCGTCGATAGCCGGCACGGCCCAGCCGAGCGCGCCGGTGACGGTGACGATCCGCAGGGGCGCCGACACCGCCGCGACGGTCACGACCACGCCGCAAGCCGACGGCCGCTGGAGCACCGCCCCCGCGGGCCCGCTCGCCGACGGCGCCTACGACGTCCGCGCCCGCCAGGGCGACCGGATCTCCGCGACGCGCTCGTTCGCGATCGACGCCACCCCGCCCAACGTCACGATCGAGCACCCCGCGGACGGCGGCACCACCGACCTGATGGCGTTCGACGGCCAGGCCGGCGACGGCGGACCGGTGTCCGTGCGGCTGTCGAACGGCAGCGAGCTCTCCGCCGGCGCGGCGGGCCCGGGCTGGTCGGCGCTCGCTCCGCCGCTCGCGCCCGGTGCGTACACGCTCACCGCCGAGCAGCGCGACGCCGCGGGGAACCTCGGGCGGGCCACCGCCAGGTTCACGGTTCCGTTCAGCCTCCTCGCCGCGGGCGACGTCGCCGGGTGCGACACCGACGGCGATTCGGCGACCGCGGCGGTGCTTCGCCGGCGTGCCGGGACGATCGCGGCGCTGGGCGACCTCGCGTACGCCTCGGCGCCGGGCGAGGATCCGTTCAAATACTGCTACGACCCGACGTGGGGTCAGTTCAAGGCGCGCACGATGCCGGTCCCCGGGAACCACGAGTACGAGGAGAGCCCAGGGGCGGCGAACTACTTCTCCTACTGGGGCGCGGCTGGCGCCGGCGCCACCGGCGACGGCTACTACAGCTACGACGTGGGCGCCTGGCACGTGATCGCCCTCAACAGCAGCAACAACTGCTCCCCGGTGGCGTGCGACGCGCTGTCGGCGCAGTTCAGCTGGCTTGTCACGGACCTCGCGACGCACCCCGCCAAGTGCACGCTCGCCTACTTCCACCATCCACGGTTCAGCGCGTATACCGGGACGAACGCCAACGTCAAGCCACTCTGGCAGGCCCTGTACGACGGCGGCGCGGACCTTGTGCTGGGCGGCCACGCCCACAACTACGAGCGCTTCCGGCCGGTCGACCCGGACGGTACGCCGAACGAGAGCGCGGGGATCACCGAGATCGTCGCCGGGACCGGTGGCCGCAACCACCACGGGTTCTTCACCGCCCCGGGCCCGAACACCGTCGTCCGCGACGACCAGACATTCGGGATCCTCGACCTCCGGCTCGAGCCGACCGGGTGGTCGTGGGAGTTCCTACCGGCGGCCGGCGGGACCTTCACGGACGCCGGATCGGCCGACTGCCACTGATAGCCTGGCGCGCCGTGCAGGTGATCGTCGCACTAACCGTCGGGCTCGTCGCCTGGATCGTCCTCTGGGCGCTCGGCGTAAAGAGCTTCGACGCCTTCATGATCACGATCCTGCTGGTGGTGGTCGCGGCCACGGCGCGCCTCGTGGAGCCGTTCGTGCGCGAGCGCCTGCGCCCGTAGCGCCGGCTCCTAGCCGAAGAACGCCGCGGCGGCCTCGTAGTCCTCGGGCGGGACCGTGCGCAGCTCCGCGACCGCCTCGCCGAGCGGCACCAGCTCGACCCGCTGGCCGCGCAGCGACGCCATCGTGCCCCACCGGCCGTCGCTGGCGGCGTCGATCGCCGCGACGCCCAGCCGGGTAGCGAGGACGCGGTCGAAGGCGGTCGGCGTGCCGCCGCGCTGGATGTGGCCGAGCACGGTCGCGCGCGTCTCGTAGCCCGTGCGCTCTTCGATCTCACGTTCCAGGAGCTGCCCGATCCCGCCCAGGCGCGCGTGGCCGAACTGGTCGACCCCCCCGCCGATCGTCTCGAGCGTGCCCTCCACGGGAGTTGCGCCCTCGGCCACGACGACGATCGCGAAGTAGCGGCCGCGCTCGTGGCGGCGGCGGATGTGGCGGCACACCTCCTCGATGTCGAACGGTCGCTCCGGGATGAGGATCACGTCGGCGCCGCCCGCGATCCCCGAGTGGAGCGCGATCCAGCCCGCGTGGCGGCCCATCACCTCGACCACGAGGTTGCGGTGGTGGCTCTCGGCCGTCGTGTGCAGGCGGTCGATCGCGTCGGTGGCCACCTGGAGGGCGGTGTCGAAGCCGAAGGTCATGTCCGTCCCGCCCAGGTCGTTGTCGATCGTCTTCGGCACGCCGACGACCGGCAGGCCCTCGTCGCCCAGGCGTGCCGCCGCGCCCAGCGTGTCCTCGCCGCCGATCGCGATCAGCCCGTCCACCCCCAGCTCGTCCAGCGTCGCGCGGACCCGGTCCACGCCGTCCTCGCTCCCGAACGGGTTGGTGCGCGAGGACCCGAGGATCGTCCCCCCGCGCGGCAGGATCCCGCGGACGGACTCGATGGTGAGCTCCTCGGAGGCGCCCTCGATCGGCCCTCGCCAGCCGTCGCGGAAGCCTACGATTGCGTGCCCGTGCTGGTCGATGCCCTTGCGTACGACCGCGCGGATCACCGCGTTCAGCCCCGGGCAGTCGCCGCCTCCGGTGAGCACGCCGATGCGCATCGCCCCGCAACATATTCGAGCCTCGTGACGCCAGTCCGCCGCGGCTACCTGCTGGCGGCGCTGGCGGCGGCGCTGTGGGCGCTGAACGCCAGCATCAGCCGCGCGCTGCTCGACGAGGGGATGAACGCGTTCCGGCTCGCCCAGCTCCGCTCGACGGGCGCGGCCGCCGTCCTGCTCGTCGCGCTCGGCCTCGCTCGCCGCGACCTGCTGCGCGTCCGGCGGTCGGAGCTCCCGGCGCTCGTATTCCTCGGGGTCGCCGGGATGGCGTTCGTGCACGCGGCCTACTTCCTGGCGATCCAGAAGCTCCAGATCGGCGTGGCCCTGACGATCCAGTACCTCGCACCGCTCGTCCTGCTGGTCTGGCTCTGGGCCTTCCACGGTCGCCGGCTCCGCCCGACGCTCTGGGCGGCCGTCGCGCTGTCGGTGGTGGGCTGCTTCTTCGTGGTCGAGGCGTACGACGCGGGGTCGCTCGACGGCGTGGGCGTGGCCGCGGCGTTCGGCTCGACGATCGCCTTCGCCGTCTACATGGTGGGGTCGGAGCGCGCCGGGCGCCTCCACGAGCCGGTCACGACGCTCGTCTGGGCGTTCGGCTTCGCGGCGGTCTTCTGGGCGGTGGTGCTCCCGTGGTGGGACTTCCCCTTCGAGGTCGTCGGCACGGCGCGCGGGGCCCTGCTGGCCACGGGGGTCGTGACGGTCGGCACGCTCGCTCCGTTCGTCTGCATGGTCGCCGCCCTGCGCCTGATCCCGGCGCCCCGTGCCGCGGTGGTCGCGACGCTCGAGCCCGTCCTCGCGGCGGTCTTCGCGTGGCTCTTCCACGACGAGGTGCTGGCCGCGCCGCAGCTCGCCGGGGTGGCACTCGTGCTGGCCGCCGTCGTATGGGTCCAGTCGCACCGCCCGGACGTGGCGGCCGAGTCCGCTCCGGCCGTGCGCCGACGCGGCTGAGAGCCCGCTTGCAGGCGCGCCGCGCCGGATATGTGAACGGGAGTACGATCCCGCAGTCTCGGAACCAGAAGGAGGGTGGGAACTTTGCGGATACGAAGGTCGGTGACGGCGGTTTGCATCGCCGCGCTCGCCACGGGGGTGGCCGCTTGCGGTAGCTCCGACAACGAGGGCGGCGGCGCGACGTCGAAGATCTCGGGCACGAGCCTGACCGTCTACTCGAGCCTCCCGGAGCAGGGAGCGTCGGGTGGCCAGGCGAAGGCGATGGAGAACGGCGCGAAGCTGGCCGTCGAGTCCAAGAACGGCAAGATCGGGAAGTACACGATCACGTACAAGCCGCTCGACGACTCGCTCGCGTCCACCGGCGCGGCGGACGAGGGCAAGGGTGCCCAGAACGCCCGCACCGCGGTGCAGGACAAGAGCGCGATCGGCTACATGGGCGAGTACAACTCCGGTATCTCGAAGGTCACGATCCCGATCCTCAACAAGGCCGGGATCACGCAGATCAGCCCGGCGAACACGTACGTCGGCCTGACCAGCGACGCCCCCGGCCACGAGCCGGGCGAGCCGGACAAGTACTACCCGACGGGCAAGCGCACGTACGCGCGCGTCGTCCCGAAGGACACGATCCAGGCGGCGGCCATGCTGACCGCGGCCAAGCAGGACGGCTGCAAGACCGTCCACGTGTTCAACTCCAAGACCACCTACAGCGCCGGCCTGGCGAGGAACATCGAGCTGGCGGCGCCGAAGGTCGGGATCAAGATCGAGGGCAACGACGCCTATGACCCGAAGGCCGCCAACTACCGGTCGATCGCGTCGGGCGTCAAGGCCGATTGCATGTTCCAGACCGGTGAGATCGAGTCGAACGGCTCGCAGGTGATCAAGGACGTCTCCGCCGCCAAGAAGGGCATCAAGTCCTACGGCGCGGACGGGATGTGCCTGAACGCCACGGCCGACCCGAAGGAGGGTCTGCCCGCGAATCTCGCACCGCAGTTCAGGTGCACGATCGCGACGCTGGACCCGAAGGCGTTCGGTCCGGAGGGCAAGAAGTTCTTCGCCGACTACAAGGCGAAGTACAACGAGCCCTCGCCGGATCCGTACGCGATCTATGGGTTCGAGGCGATGTCGCTGATTCTCGACTCGGTCGAGAAGGCCTCGGCCGGCGGCAGCCTGACACGTCAGGCCGTCACCGACGCCGTGTTCGCGACGAAGGACCGCGACAGCGTGCTTGGCAAGTACTCGATCGACCAGAACGGCGACACGACGCTGACGGACTACGGTCTCTACAAGATCGAGGGTGACCACCTCGGCTTCGACCGCGTCCTGAAGGCCAACCCGTCGGTCACCGGGACTGGCTGATCGCAAGAGCGAGCTGAGGATGGGGCCGGCCCGCCACAGCGCGGGCCGGCCTCTCCTTTCTCTGGTTGAATAGCGCTCGGGACTCGTGGAGGCAGCTTCCGTAGCCGCTGAGACCGTGGCGTCCAGGACGCCCCTGGACGCCGCGCGAGCGTTCCTCTCGCGCTACGGGCTGATCCTCGTGCTGGTCGCGGGGCCGGTCTACTACGCCATCCACGATTTGGCGGTGGACGGCAACCTCGTCCGGATCGGCAACAACCTCGTCGCGGGCGTCTCGAACGGGTCGATCTGGGCGCTCGTCGCGGTCGGCTACACGCTGGTCTACGGGATCATCGAGCTGATCAACTTCGCCCACGGCGACCTGTTCATGATCGGGTCGTTCGTGGCGGCCGGGCTGTTCGGAACGGTCGGGCTCACGCTCACGACGGGCCCGCTCGGCATGGTCGGCGGCCTGTTCCTGACCCTGATCATCTGCATGGTCGCGTGCGGGTCGCTCAACGTGATGATCGAGCGCGTCGGCTACCGGCCGCTGCGAAACGCGCCCAAGCTGGCGCCGCTGATCACGGCGGTCGGGTTCTCATTCATCCTCCAGAACGTCGGCGCCCTCTGGCTCGGCGGCTCCCAGAGGAGCGTCCCGGACCTGATTCGCGCGCAGGAGGAGCTGTTCACGATCGGCGGCATCCAGGTCGACCGCGCCGACGCGCTCGCGGTCGGGGTCACGGTGCCGCTCGTCCTGCTGATGACGACCTTCATCGCCCGCAGCCGGCTCGGCAAGGCGATGCGCGCGACCGCGCAGGACCCGGAGGCGGCGAAGCTCATGGGCATCAACGTGGACACCACGATCTCGCTGACCTTCCTGATCGGCGGGCTGCTCGCGGGCGCCGGCGGGCTGATCTACGCGCTTTACCAGACCAACATCTGGTTCTTCCAGGGCTTCCGTGCCGGCCTGATCGCGTTCACGGCCGCCGTGATGGGCGGGATCGGGAACATCCGCGGCGCCGTGCTCGGCGGCATCATCATCGGCTGCATCCAGCAGATCTCCGACAACAGGATCGGCGGGGAGTGGACGCCGGTCGTCGTCTTCGCGTACCTGATCCTGATCATGACGTTCAGGCCCCAGGGCCTGATCGGCGAGGAGACCCGGGAGGCCGGGTGAGCGCGATCGGCCAGATGCGCGGCGCCTTGGGCGACTTCCGCCGCTGGCGCTGGTCCAACCTCATCCTCGCCGGCGCGCTGTTCGCGCTGGCCTGGATCTTCCCGTACTTCTTCGGGCCGCTGGACGGCTGGATCGACACCGCGATCTACGGGGTCGCCTACGTCACGTTCGCCCTCGGGCTGAACATCGTGATCGGATTCGCCGGGCTGCTCGACCTCGGCTACGTGGCCTTCTACGCGATCGGCGCGTACATGGTCGGCTGGTTCGGCTCGGACTGGTTCTCCTGGATCAACGACGAGAAGGGCGTCCACTTCGGGGTCAGCGGCCAGCCCGAGACGCTGCCCGGGGTCCATCTGAACTTCGTCCTGATCGTGCTGATCGCGATGGTCGCCGCAGCGATCGCCGGGGCCATCATCGGCCTGCCGACCCTGCGTCTGCGCGGCGACTACATCGCGATCGTCACGCTCGCCTTCGGCGAGATCGCCGGCGCGATCGCCCTGAACGGCAACGAGATCCACATCGGCGAGTTCGTGCTCACGAACGGGCAGCAGGCGATCTCGCCGATCGACCAGCCCAACCTGCCGGGGCTCGGGGAGTTCGACTCGGCCTTCAGTCTCAGGCCCTACTACTGGCTCGGCCTGATCATGATCGCGATCGTGCTGCTCGTGAACGTCGCGCTGCGGGACTCACGCCTGGGGCGAGCGTGGATCGCGCTGCGCGAGGACGAGGTGGCGGCCGCCAGCATGGGCGTGCCGCTCGTGCGCACGAAGCTGCTGGCCTACGCGGTCGGCGCGGCCATGGGCGGCATGGCCGGCGTGTTCCTCGGGACCTACAGCCAGGCGATCAACTCGAACCAGTTCCAGTTCTCGTTCTCGATCCTGATCACCGCGATGATCATCCTCGGAGGGATCGGGAGCGTGTGGGGAACGGTCGTCGGGGCGCTCATCCTGACCCTGATCGACCGCAAGCTGATCCCCGACACGTTCCACACGGCGCCGCACGACCTGTTCGGGCTCGACTTCACGGCGTCGGAGATCTCGTTCGGGATCTTCGGCTTCCTGCTGGTGGCGATGATGCTCGCCCGGCCGGAGGGCCTCATCCCAGAGCGCCGGCGCAAGATGGAGCTGACGGAGGCGGTCAGCAGCGACGAGTCCCTCTACGAGGCGCGGGCGTAGCGTGGAGGCCGCCGCCACGAATGCCGCGCCGCCGGACTCCGATTCCGGCGGGCTGATCCTCGCGGCGGGCAACGTGTCCAAGGCCTTCGGGGGGCTCGTGGCGGTCGACGGCGTGTCGTTCGGCGTCCCGGAGCGCTCGATCGTCTCGATCATCGGCCCGAACGGAGCCGGCAAGACGACCTTCTTCAACATGCTCACCGGGCTCTACAAGCCCACCACCGGGACGATCGCGTTCGACGGCAACGACATCACCGGCGCGCGGCCGGACCAGATCGTGAAGCTGGGGATGGCGCGGACGTTCCAGAACATCAGGCTGTTCGCCACGATGACCGCGCTCGAGAACGTGCTCGTCGGTCTGCACGCGCGCACGAGCGCGGGGGTCTTCCGGTCGATCTTCAAGCCGCCGAGCCAGCGCCGCGAGGAGCGCGAGGCCGAGGAGAAGGCGCACGAGATGCTCCGCTACGTGGGCCTCAGGGAGGGAGTGCACGACGAGGTATCCGTGAGCCTCTCGTACGGTGACCAGCGGCGGCTCGAGATCGCGCGCGCGCTCGCCTCGGACCCGAAGCTGCTGCTGCTCGACGAGCCGACCGCCGGCATGAACCCGGCCGAGTCGGCGCGGCTCAAGGACTTCATGCACCAGCTCCGCGACGAGCGCGGGATGACGATCCTCCTGATCGAGCACGACATGAAGGTCGTGATGGGCGTCTCCGAGCACATCACGGTGCTCGACCACGGCGAGAAGGTCGCGGAGGGGACGCCGGAGGAGGTCCGCAACAACCCGCGGGTCATCGAGGCCTACCTGGGGAAGCAGGCGTAGCGGTGGCGCTCCTCGAGGTCAGCGACATCCACACCTTCTACGGCAACATCGAGGCCCTGAAGGGGATCTCGCTGACCGTCGAGGAGGGCGAGATCGTGACGCTGATCGGCTCGAACGGGGCCGGGAAGTCCACGACGCTGCGCTCGATCTCGGGACTCACGCCGCCGCGCGAGGGTTCGATCAAGTTCGACGGCCACGAGGTGGGGGAGACGCCGGCGGCGGACGTGGTGAAGCTCGGCATCTCGCTGTCGCCGGAGGGCCGGCACATCTTCCCGCGTATGACGGTCCAGGAGAACCTCGACCTCGGCGCCTACCTGCGGCGCGACTCGAACGGCGTGGGGCAGGACCTCGAGCGCGTCTTCGACCTGTTCCCGCGCCTCAAGGAGCGCGAGAAGCAGAAGGCCGGGACGATGTCGGGCGGCGAGCAGCAGATGCTCGCCATCGGTCGCGCCCTGATGGCGCGCCCCAAGCTGCTGCTGCTCGACGAGCCGGGCATGGGGCTCGCGCCGATCCTCGTGGAGCGGATCTACGAGACCATCGAGGAGATCAACAACCAGGGCACGACGATCCTTCTGGTCGAGCAGAACGCGAACTTCGCGCTCGAGGTGGCCTCGCGTGGCTACGTGCTCGAGACCGGCACGGTCGCGCTCACGGACGACTCGGCGGCGCTGCGGAAGAACCCCGACGTGCAGAAGGCGTACCTCGGGGCATGACCATCGTTCTCGCCCTCATCGGCGCGAAGGCGCTCTACCTGCTCTACGCCTGGCTGCTCGGCGCGATCGTGGCGTCGTGGCTGTCGGACCGGAAGGGCTACGGCGAGCGTCCCGGGCTCGCGACCGGGCTGTTCCTGTCGCTCGTCGCGATCCTGGTCTGGCTGCTTATCCCCGCGCGGGCCGACTCGAAGTGGAAGCTCCAGGGTCCGCTCCCGTTCGGCCGCGGCGGAACCGGCGAGACGGTGGCCGAGGCTCGCGCGCGGGGCGTCGGGGACGACTAGAGCCCTCGGGCGCGGAGCCAGCGGTGCACCAGCGCCCGGAACGCCGGTGCGCGCCCCTCGAGCGTCAGGAAGTGCCCGGCGCCCTCGATCAGCTTGTAGCTGAGGTCGTCCGTGCCGGTGAAGTCGTCGCGCTGGGCGTCGCGCGAGCGCTTGGCGAAGAGCGCATCGCGTGTGCCGTACACGAGCAGGACCGGCACCGTGATCGTCCCGAGCCGCTCCGGGTTCCCGCTGACCCCGGCCGCTGACGACCCCAGTCCACAGGGGTCGCGCTCGTGCGCCCGATAGAGCGCGGCGCGCATGCCGCGGGCCGGCGACGCCAGCATCACCCGCTCGTCACGGCGGTGGAAGACCCAGCGGTAGCCGCGCGCGTCGCCGGGTCGCTTGCGCCGCCCTCCGTTCGCGCAATCCTCGGCCCCCGGCCCGAGGGCACGAACGAAGCGGGCGGTCAGGTGGTCGGCCCAGCTCTCGACGCCGAGCGCGTCGACGTCCCGGAACGTCGCCGCCTCGAGCTCCGCCGCGTAGCCCCCGAAGGAGAAGCCGAACAGCGCGACCCGCCGGAACCCCCGCCGGCGCATCCCCCGGACCACCTGGTGCGCGACGTCGGCCTCGGTCCCGCCGCACACGTCGGAGCCGTGCGGCACGTCGCTGCGGCCGTAACCCAGGCCGTCGTAGATCAGCGACACGTGGCCCGCCCGAGCCTGCCCGCGCGCGTAGTCGTAGCCGTCGACGGCCCGAAACCGCCAGGTGCGCTGGCCGAGCACCGAGCCGTGTAGGTACACGGTCACCGCGCGGTGACCGGCCACGCGATCGCGCGGCCCGATCAGCCTGCCCCGCACGGTGTACATGCGCCCGTCGCCGTGGCACGGATCGTCGGTCCGGTTCACGTTCCGGACCTCGAACGACACCGGCCGGTCCACGATCGGCTGGGGCGGAGGGGCGTCCACGAAGCGAATATTGACGGTCGGTTTGGAACGTTGACCGCTATATCCGCAGTCAACGTGCCAAAGCCCCCCGCTAGGGTCGGGACCATGTGGCGCTCGCTGGTCGTGGTGGCAGTCTGTGGGGCGACGCTCAGCGCCTGCGGTACGGCTGGAACCGACCAGCCACGCGACGAGCCGAAGCCGAAGCAGGCGGCGGTCGCCCTGCCGACGGCGAGCCGAACGGAGCTCCACACCGCCGAGGGCACCGCCCGCGACCCCCGCCACGCGATCCCGTCCCCGAAGATCACCTGGAAGCCGATCCCGTACGGCAAAGAGCGCAAGCGCGAGATGGCGGACTACGCGCAGCGCCACTACGGGTTCCACGACTTCCACCTGGTCGACCCGCACGTGATCGTCGAGCACTACACGGCCAACGAGAGCTTCGACGCGACCTACAACACCTTCGCCTCGGACAACCCCGACCCCGAGCTGCACGAGCTGCCGAACGTGTGCGCGCAGTTCGTGGTCGACAAGGACGGCACGATCTACCAGCTCGTGAAGCTCTACCTGATGTGCCGCCACACCGTGGGGCTCAACTACACGGCGATCGGGATCGAGCACGTGGGTACCTCGGAGCCCGAGATCCTCGGGAACTCCCGTCAGCTCCGGGCCTCGCTCAAGCTCACGCGCTGGCTCCGCTGCTCGAAGGGCATCCGGGTGCGCGACGTGATCGGCCACAACGAGAGCCTCAGCTCGAAGTACCACAAGGAGCGGGTGGCGAGCCTCCGCACGCAGACGCACGGCGACTGGACTCACCACTACATGAAGCAGTACCGCGGCAAGCTGCGCGACCTGGCCGGCTGCTAGCTACGGCCGGTCGCGGCGCGCAGCGCGTCCTCGAGGTCCGGCCGGCGGAACTCGTAGCCGAGCTCGTCGAGCCGCCGCGGGACCATGCGCACTCCGCTCGTCACGATCGAGGCCATGTCGCCGTAGAGCAGCCGCACCGCCAAGCCGGGCACCGGCATGAAGGCCGGCCGGCGCAGCACCCGCCCGAGGGCCTTCGACAGCTGGGCGTTGGTGACCGGCTCCGGCGCGGCCACGTTCACCGCTCCGCTCGCGCCGTCCGTGTCGAGGGCGAACAGGACCGCGCCCGCGACGTCGTCGACGTGCACCCACGGGACGAACTGCCGCCCGCCCGCGACCGGCCCGCCGACCCCCAGCTTGAACGGCGGCAGCATCTTCTCGAGCGCGCCGCCGCCCTCCGACAGCACCACGCCGGTGCGCATGAGCGCGACCCGGACGCCCAGCTCCTCGGCCCAGCGCGCCTCGGCCTCCCAGGCGACCACCACGTCCGCAAGGAAGTCGCCCGCAGCGGCCGGCTGGCGCTCGTCCACGCGCTCGTCGCCCCGCGGTCCGTAGTAGCCGCTGGCCGACTGCGACACGAGCACGGGCGGCCGCGGCTCGGCGGCGCGCAGCCCCTCGACGAGGTTCTGCGTGCCGAGTACCCGCGAGTCGCGGATCTCCTTGCGCGCGGAATCGCTCCAGCGCTGCGCCACCGGCTCGCCGAGCAGATGCACCACACCGTCCACACCGGCCAGCGCCTGGGCGGGCGGCGGCGATGACTTGGGCTCAGCCCACTCCACGACCTCCACGCCCGTAGCCAGCTGCTTTTCCGCTTGACCTTGATCGCGGCTCAGGGCGACAACGGAATCGCCCCGCGCCACCAGTGCCCGAACGACGGCCTGCCCGATGGTGCCGGTGGCCCCGGTGACCGCGACCCGCACGAAGCTAGTACGCGACGCGCGTGAGCTGCCGCGGCCCGCGGGCGACGCCGCTGCGCATCGCCTCGCGTGAGACGGCGTCCGCCACCGAGTGGCTCACCTCGCGGTTGAAGACCGTCGGGATGATGTTGTCCTCGGCGAGCTCGTCCTCGCGGATCACGCCGGCGATCCCGTGCGCCGCGGCGAGCTTCATCTCCTCCGTGATCTCGGCCGCGCGCACGTCGAGGGCGCCGCGGAAGATCCCGGGGAAGGCGAGCACGTTGTTGATCTGGTTGGGGAAGTCCGAGCGTCCGGTCGCCACGATCCGCGCATGTCGGTGGGCGACCTCGACCGGGACCTCCGGGTTGGGGTTGGCCAGCCCGAACACGATGGCATCGTCGGCCATGCTGGCTACGACGTCCTCCGGGACCGTACCGCCGGAGACGCCGAGATACACGTCGGCGCCGGCCATCACGTCGGCGAGCGAGCCGTGCCGGTCATGGCGGTCTGCGGTGTCGATGGCCAGCGCCTTCTTGACCGGGGTGAGGTCGCCGCGCGAGGAGTGCAGGACGCCCTTGCGGTCGGTGACGGCCAGGTCGGTGATGCCGGCCTCGAGCAGGATCTTCGTGCAGGCGACGCCGGCCGCCCCCGCACCGGCGACGACCACCCGCAGGTCGCCGAGCTCCCGGCCCACCACCGTCGCGGCGTTGCGCAGCGCGGCCAGGACGACGATCGCCGTCCCGTGCTGGTCGTCGTGCA
>DATENL010000047.1:0-8245 GCA_035275105.1 Thermoleophilaceae bacterium | reverse complement strand
CGCCGGCCGCGGCGGGACCACGGCGCCGGGGCGCCTGCTGCTGCGCCTCGACCGCGGCGCGATCGGGCGCCTCGGAGCCCGGCTCGAGGGCGGCTCGACACTCGTCTCGGCGACGAACGGCAAGACGACGACGGCGTCGATGCTCGCGGGGGCGCTCGACCGGGCCGGCTTCGACGTGGTCCGCAACCGGGCGGGGTCGAACATGAACTGGGGAGTGGCCACGGCGCTGCTCGACGCCGGCAGGCGCCCCGGCGAGCTGGGCGTCTTCGAGGTCGACGAGGCGTGGCTCGTCCCCGTCGCCGAGGAGCTCGACCCGCGCATGCTCGTGCTGGGCAACCTGTTCCGCGACCAGCTCGACCGTTACGGCGAGCTCGAGACGATCGCCGACCGCTGGGAGGAGCTGGCGGCCGCGCGCGACGGCCTCTCCGACCTCGTGCTGTGCGCCGACGACCCGCTCGTCGCCGACCTCGGGCGCGAGCGCTCGCGGGTTACGTACTTCGGCGTCGAGGACGACTCGATCTCGCTCGCCGAGCTCCAGCACGCCGCCGACTCCAAGCACTGCCGCCGCTGCGGCCACGCCTACGAGTACGAGGCGATCTACATGGGCCACCTCGGGCGCTACCGGTGCCCCAACTGCGGCCGCGAGCGCCCCGCGACCCAGGTGGCGGCCGAGCGGGTGGAGCTGCGCGGCATGGCCGGCTCCGACCTGACGCTCCGCACGCCCGCGGGGTCGATCGACGTCCAGCTCCCGCTCCCCGGCCTCTACAACGTCTACAACGCCCTGGCGGCCACCGCGGCCGCGCTCGAGCTCGGCGTGCCGCTCGACCGGGTCCGCGAGGCGCTCGGGCAGGCCGCCGCCGTCTTCGGCCGCGTCGAGACGATCCCCGTCGCCGGGCGCGACGTCTCGATCCTGCTCGTCAAGAACCCCGCCGGCGCGAACGAGGTGCTGCGGACGCTGACGCTCGAGGACGGGTCGCTCGACCTATGGCTGGCGCTCAACGACGGGATCGCCGACGGGCGCGACGTGTCGTGGATCTGGGACGCCGACTTCGAGGTGCTGGCGGGGCGCGTCCGGCGGGCGACGTGCTCGGGCACGCGCGCGGAGGAGATGGCCCTGCGGCTGAAGTACGCGGGGGTCGACGCGCCGATCGCGGTCGAGCGCGACCTCGGGCGATCGCTCGACGCCGCCGTCGGGGACCGCGCCGATGGCGCCCCGCTGTTCGCCCTCCCCACCTACACGGCGCTGCTCGAGCTGCGCGACCTCCTGGCCGACCGCGGGGTGGCGGGGCGATGGTCGGACTAGCGGACGTCGTCGTCTGGCACGACGTGGAGTGCGGCGGCTACGACGCCGACCTCGAGCTGTGGCGCTCGCTTGCCGCCGAGGCCGCCGGGCCGCTGCTCGAGATCGGCTGCGGCACCGGCCGCGTCGCGCTCGACCTCGCTGCGCGAGGCTTCGAGGTCGCGGCGATGGACTCCGACGAGGCGCTCGTCGGGGCGCTGGAGGAGCGTGCCCGGGCGCGCGGGCTCGCGGTCAGGGCTTCGGTGGGCGACGCCCGCACGCTGGGCCTCCCCCGCCGGGACTTCGCGCTCGTCGTGGCGCCGATGCAGGTGGTGCAGCTCATGGGCGGCCCCGCCGGGCGCGGCGCGATGCTCGCCGCCGTCCGTTCGCACCTCCGGCCCGGCGGTCGCTTCGCCGCCGCGCTCGCGGATCCGTTCGAGGGCGTGCCGGCCGAGGAGTCCGGGCCGCCGCTCCCAGACGTGCGCGAGCAGGACGGCTGGGTCTTCTCGAGCACGCCGGTCGCCGTCCGCTCCGAGGGCGCCGGCACGGCGATCGACCGTCTGCGCCAGGCCGTCTCGCCAGCCGGCCGCCTGGACGAGTCGATGAGCTCGATCGTGCTGGACGCGGTCGGCGCCGGGGAGCTGGAGACCGAGGGCGCCGCCGCCGGCTTCCGCGTCGCGCCGCGGCGGGCCGTGGCGGCCACGGGCGACTACGTGGGGAGCGCCGTCGTCGTGCTGGAGGCGCCGTGACGCCGACTCTGCGGGTCTGCTCGCTCTACCCCGAGCTGATGAACATCTACGCCGACCGCGGGAACATCGCGGTGCTCAGGGCGCGCTGCGAGTGGCGCGGCCTGGGCTTCGAGCTGGCCGGCGCGAGCCTGGGGGCATCCGTCGACCCCGCCGCGCACGACCTCTTCTACATGGGCGGCGGCCAGGACCGCGACCAGGCGCTGGTGGCGCGGGACATGGTCGAGACCAAGCGCGACGCGCTGCACGCCGCGGCCGGGCGCGGCGCCGTGGTGCTCGCGGTCTGCGGCGGCTATCAGCTGCTCGGCTCGGGCTACGAGATGGCCGGCGAGACCCTCCCCGGCGTCGGCCTGGTCGACCTCCGCACGGTCCGCGAGCCGGGCGAGCGCCTGATCGGCAACTGCGCGATCGAGGCCGACCTCGGGGCCGGCCCGCGCGTGATCGCGGGCTTCGAGAACCACGGCGGCCGGACCTACCTGGGCGCCGGCGAGCAGCCGCTGGGACGGGTCCTTCGCGGTCACGGCAACAACGGCAAGGACGGCTTCGAGGGCGTGCGGCGCGGCAACGTGATCGGCACCTACCTCCACGGCCCCCTCCTCCCCAAGAACGTCTGGCTGGCGGACCGCCTGATCGAGCTCGCCCTCGGCGTCGAGCTGGCGCCACTGGACGACGCGATGGAGGAGGCGGCGCACCTGAGCGCGCGGAGGGCGGCGGGGGTCTAGCGCCCCGTGGAGCCGAACCCGCCCTGGCCGCGCGGCGTGTCGTCGAGCGCGTCGGCCTCCTCCAGCGGCGGCGCCTCGAAGCGCACGACCAGGAGCTGGGCTATCCGGTCGCCGACCGCCACGTCGAACGGGAGGTCGGGGTCGGTGTTCTGCAGCAGCACGCGCACCTCGCCCCGGTAGCCGGAGTCGATCAGGCCGGGGGCGTTGGTCACGGTCAGGCCGTGCCTGGCCGCCAGCCCCGAGCGCGGCAGCACGAGGCCGGCGCAGCCGTCGGGTATCGCGACGGCGATGCCGGTGCCCACGCTCGCCCGCCGCCCGGGCTCGAGAACGGCGACCTCGGCGGCGAACAGGTCGTAGCCGGCGTCGCCGGGGTGCGCCCGGGCCGGCGGGGTGGCGTGCTCGCTCAGCCGCGTGAAGCGGAGGGTCACCCGGCGTCGCGGCGGTCGCCGTTCGGGCCGCCGCCGTTCACCTCGAAGCGCTCGAAGCGCTGCGCCAGCCCGGCGGGCACGCGAGCGCGGACGCGCACGCCCGAGGCGGTGTCCGAGCGCTCGACGTCGCCGGCGATCTCGTGCAGCTCGGACAGGCTCCCGCCGTCCTCGTACGGCACGAGCAGGTCCATCGCGCGCAGCGAGCTGAGGAAGCGGGCCTCGACGCCGGAGCGCAGGTCGTCCAGCCCCTCCCCCGTCGCCGCCGAGACCTGCACCGCGTCCGGGTGCCTGAACGACAGCTCGCGCCGCCGCTCGCCGTCCAGCAGGTCGACCTTGTTGAGCGCGAGGAGCCGCGGCCGGTCGTCGGCGCCGATCTCCGCCAGCACCTCCTCGACCGCGTCGATCATCGCGAGCAGCTCGTCCTCGGGCGCGGAGGCATCGGCGACGTGCACGATCAGATCCGCCCGGAGCGTCTCCTCGAGCGTCGCGGCAAACGCGTCCACGAGCTGGTGCGGGAGCTTGCGGATGAAGCCGACGGTGTCGGTGAGCAGGTACGACCGGCCGGCGATCTCGAACGAGCGCGTCATCGGGTCGAGCGTGTGGAACAGCCGGTCCTGGACCCCCGCGTCGGCGCCCGTGAGCGCGTTCAGGAGCGTCGACTTGCCGGCGTTGGTGTAGCCGGCGAGCGCCACGGTCGGGAGCTGGGCCCGCTCGCGCTCGCTGCGCATGGTCGACCGCGTCGCGCGCGTCTGCTCGAGCTTCCGCCGCAGGGCGGCGATCCGGTCGCGCGCGAGCCGGCGGTCGGTCTCGATCTGCGTCTCGCCGGGGCCTCGCGTGCCGATGCCGCCGCCCAGGCGCTCGAGGTGCGTCCAGAGCCCTCTCATGCGCGCGAGGTTGTACTCGAGCTGCGCGAGCTCGACCTGGAGGTTGCCCTCGGCCGACCCGGCGTGGTCGGCGAAGATGTCGAGGATGATCGCCGTCCGGTCGATGACCGGGACGCCGACCGCCTCCTCGAGGTTGCTCTCCTGGCGCGGGAGGAGCTCGTCGTCGACCGCCACCAGGTTCGCGTCGGCCTCGCCGATCGCGCGCTTCAGCTCGGTGAGCTTGCCCTTTCCGAAGTAGCGGTCGGGATCGGGCTGCGCGCGCCGCTGCACCAGCTCGCCCGCGACGGCGACGCCGGCCGTCCGCAGGAGCTCGCGCAGCTCGCTGAGGTCCGGCTCCTCGGGAGCGACCGCGACGACCATCGCGCGCTGGCGCGCACGCGGGTTGCGAATACCCTCGCCGTACCTGCTCTCGGAGTTGCGCCCGTTGCGTCCCCTCTGCATATCGCGTCAAGTCTAGGCCCGGTAACGTGCGCCCCGTGAAGGCATTCGTGACCGGCGGGACCGGCTTCATCGGCGGCCGCCTCGTGCGCAAGCTGCGCGAGCGCGGCGACGACGTCGTGGCCCTGGTCCGCTCGCCGGACAAGGCGCTCGAGCTCGAGCGGCTCGGCGTCGAGCTCGTCAAGGGCGACCTGACGGACGTCGACGCGATCCGGCGCGGCACCGAGGGGGCGGACGGGGTCTTCCACGGCGCCGCGATCTACAAGGTCGGCATCCCCAAGGCGCAGCGCGAGGACATGTACGAGACGAACGTGCGAGGGACCGAGCGCGTGCTCGACTGCGCGACCCAGGCGGGCGTCCCCAAGATCGTCTACGTGAGCACGGTCAACGTCTTCGGCAACACGAAGGGCGAGGTCGTCGACGAGTCGTACAAGCGGCCGGGCAACGACTTCCTGTCGTACTACGACGAGACGAAGTACGAGTCCCACCAGGTGGCACTCGACCGGATCGGGAAGGGCGCGCCGATCGTCGTGGTCCAGCCGGGCGGCGTCTACGGCCCCGGCGACCACTCCGAGATCGGCAACATGATCGACCAGGCCTCCAAGGGGAAGCTGTTCGCCTACATGTTCCCCGAGACGGGCTTCAACCTGGTGCACGTGGACGACGTCGCCGACGGCACGATCCTCGCCTTCGACCGCGGCGAGGCGGGCCAGTCGTACGTGCTCGGCGGCGAGATCTCGACGATGAGAACGCTGGTCGACAAGACGTCGGAGATCGCCGGCCGCAAGCCCCCGAAGCGCGACCTGCCGGTGGGTCTCTTGAAGGCCGTGGCCCCCGCCGGCCCCGTGATCGGGAAGATCATGGGGTTCCCGCCGAACTTCAGGGAGCTGATCACCGTCTCCGACGGCGTGACGTACTGGGCGACGGACGACAAGGCGCGCGAGCGCCTCGGCTACGCGCCGCGCGACCTGGACACCGGCCTGCGGCAGACGCTGGCGGCGGCGGGCTAGGGCCGGCTCAGCCAGCCAGGCTCGAGCGCAGCCGGTCGACGGCCTCGCTGAGCCGCTCGTCCGGCACGGTAAGCGAGATCCGGAAGAAGCCCTCGCCGTTGGGGCCGTAGGCCCCGCCCGGCGAGAGGACGACGCCCGACTCCTCGAGCACCAGCTCGCAGTAGGTGGCCGAGGTGTGGCCGTCGGGCACCGGGGCCCAGATGTAGATCGTGCCCTTCGGCGGGGTCACGTCGACGCCGATCGCGGTGAGCGCGTCGCAGACCAGGTCCCGGCGGCGCTCGTAGATCGCGCTCGTCTCGCGCGTCACCTCCGAGTGCTCGAGGGCCTTCGCCGCGGCCAGCTGGACCGCGTCGAACATCCCTGAGTCGACGTTCGACTTGAGTCGCCAGTAGGACTCGACCGCGTCGGCGTTCCCGACGATCGCGGCCGTCCGCCAGCCGGTCATGCTCCACCCCTTCGAGAGCGAGAACACCTCGACGCCGACGTCGCGCGCGCCGGGGGTCTCGAGGAAGCTCGGGGCCACGTAGCCGTCGAACGTCGTCTCCGTGTAGGACGCGTCGTGGACGACGAGCACGTCGTGCTCGCGCGCCAGCTCGACCGCCCGCTCGAACACGCCGTCCGGCGCGACGGCCCCGGTCGGGTTGTTCGGGTAGTTGATGAACATCAGCCGCGCGCGCTCCCAGTCGGCATCGGCGACGCTCTCGAAGTCGGGTGCGAATCCGGCGTCGCTGCGGAGCGGCAGCAGCACCGCCTCGGCGCCCGCCAGCACCGGGCCCCCGGTGTAGACCGGATAGCCGGGGTCGGATGCGAGCGCCACCGTCCCCGGGTCGAGGAAGGCGAGGTTGAGGTTGAAGATGCACTCCTTCGCGCCCAGGGCGGGCACGATCTCGGTGGCCGGGTCGAGCTCGACCCCGAAGCGCCGCTCGTAGAACCGCGCGAACGAGGCGCGGAGCTCGGGCCGGCCGCGGTTGGAGGGGTATCGATGGGTGCCCGGATCGGCGGCGGCGGTCGCGAGCGCCTCGACGATCGGGTCGGCGGTCGGTGTGTCCGGGTCGCCTATCCCGAGGCTGATGACGTCGACCCCGGCCTCCTTCTTCGCCGCGATCTTCTTCTCGAGCTCGGCGAAGAGGTACGGGGGGATTCGCTCCAGGCGCTCACTGTGCCTCACGCAGTTCCTCCAGGAATTCATCGGCCAGCTCGCCCCGGTAGACGGGGACGGCCCAGCCGGTCAGGTCGACGTGCAGGTCCTCGCCGACGTCGACCTCGAGGTCGCCGCCGTCGAGATGGACGGTAACGGGGGAGTCGAGCCCGCGCAGGACCGCCGCCACGGCGGCGCCGCTCGCGCCCGTGCCCGACGACATCGTCTCCCCCACGCCGCGCTCGAAGATCCGCGCGCTGATCTCGGAGTCGGAGTCGCGGCGCCAGAAGGAGACGTTCGTGCGGTTGGGGAACAGCTCGCTCGACTCGATCGGCGGGCCGAGCGCGCCGAGGTCGAGCCCCTCCAGATCGCCCGGGTCGACCTCGATCGCGCACTGCGGGTTGCCGATCGAGACGTGCTGGAAGCGAAGCTCCCGGCCCGCGGCGGTCAGCGCCCCGGCGCCGTCGTCGCCCCCGGAGGGGAAGTCCTTCGAGCTGAGCCGCGCCCGCCCCATGTCGACGGTGCACGTGGTCGGGCCGGTTATCCGCGGCCGGATCTCGCCGGCGGCCGTCTGGATCGAGAAGCTGTCGCTGTCGGTCCAGCCGTTGCGGCGCAGGTACAGGATCGCCTCGCGCGCGCCGTTGCCCGACAGCTCGGCCTCCGAGCCGTCGGGGTTGAAGATCCGCAGCCGGGCGACGTAGCCGCGCTCGTCCGGCTCCGACAGCAGGAGGACGCCGTCCGAGCCCACGCCCGTGTGGGGCGCGCACAGCCGCCTGACCCGCTCGGGGGTCAGCTCGAACGGGAGCTCGCGCTGCTCGACGATCAGGTAGTCGTTGCCGAGCGCCTGCCATTTCTCGAACCGCATGAGGCGGGCACGATAATCAGCGCGGGCCGGACTAGCCCCCGGGGTCGCGCCACATCGACCACACGCGCGGGCCCTCCGGGAGGTCCAGCTCGCCGGTCACCCTGAACCCGTGGCGGACGTAGAAGTCCACGTTGCGCTCCTTGGACGACTCGAGGTAGGCGGGGATCTCGTCGCGGTCGCAGGTCTCGAGCGTCGGCTGCAGCAGGGCCGAGCCGATCCCGCGCCCCTGGGCGTCAGGGTCCGTGCCGAGGACGGCGAGGTAGTAGTGGGGCGTCCTCGGGTGGGCGCGGTCGATCTTCTCGAGGCCCGCGATCACCTCGCCGAGGCGCGGCCAGACGGCGGGGAGCATCGCGATCGTGAGCCGGATCTCCTCCAGCCTGCTGAGCCGCCAGCGCTCGGGCTCGGCCCAGATCGCGACGCCGAGCTCGCCCTCGACGGTGTACGTCTCGCCCTGCGGCATGAGCTGGCGCAGGCGCATCGCGAAGAAGCGGCGGTTGCGCGCGTCGCGGCGGCGGCGCTCCTGGAAGAACCAGGTCATGACGGGGTCGTCGTCGAACGCCCGCGCCAGCACGGCGGCGAGCCGCGTCCGATCGCGCGCGGTGGCGCGGCGGACGGGCGGCGCGCGGCCGATCACGCTGCCTCCGCGGCGATCGTCTCGGCGAGCTCCCGGGGCTCCCGCCCGGTCGCGTCGAGCACGGTGGCGCCCGCGAGCTTGCGCATCCAGGTGAGCTGGCG
>DATENL010000046.1:0-5349 GCA_035275105.1 Thermoleophilaceae bacterium | reverse complement strand
CACCCGAGCGCGCGCGCCCCGGCGGCCCGGGTCTCGATCGGGCGCGTGCCCGCGCACGTCTCGCCCGGCCGGTCGAGCGGCGGGTCGCCGGCTCTCCGATAGCCCACGACCCGCACCTCGTGCCCCGCCGCCCGAAGCGCGTCGATCACGTTCTGGGAGACGACCTCGCCGCCTCCGCGCCGCCCGCCGGGGAGCACGTTCGTGAGCACGACGGCTCGCACGAGGCGGATTATGCCGGCTCGCGGATGGGGGCCGGCACCTAGAATCGTGTCTGCGATGGCGATCGAGGACCTGACGATGCCGCGTTACACGGCGCCTCCGTCGCCTCCCGGCGGACGCTTCACGGTGCTCACGGCGCTGCGCCGGCACTTCCTCATCGCGCTGATTCCGGTGGTCCTGCTGGTGGGCGCGGCGGTGGCATACGGGCTCAATCGCGAGCCGACCTACACGAGCGAGGCGCGCCTCAACGTGGGCGGCCTGAACCTCACGCAGCAGTCGGTCGAGGGCTACGTGACGGCCGTGCAGGCGCTGGCCGTCGCGTACTCGCGCGCCATCGACGCCGAGGGTGTGGTTCGACCCGTCGCACGCAAGGCGAGGCGCACGCCCCTCTATGTGGTGCAGCACGTGGGCGCGACGCCGATCCAGGGAAGCCCGGTGGTGCGAGTCGTGGCGGTGGGCAAGGACAGCGCCGAGGTCGTGCGGCTGGCCGACCTGTCCGCTGACTCGCTGGTCGACTATGCGATCAAGCTGAACGCCGGTCGTGCGGCCAGCAAGGAGATGCTCAAGCGCTTCCACGCGGCGTCGAGGCGGCTCCAGCGCATCAACGTGAAGCGCGACCGCGCCGCCAAGCGCAAGAACAGCGAGGCCCTCGCCTCGCTGCAGACGCAGTCCAACTCCGCGGACCTCTTGATGCGCACCGCGGGCATCCTCTACCAGCAGAGCCAGCAGGGACAGGCCATGACCGAGCTGGTGCAGAAGCTCGCGCCCGCCGGCCGGCCCACCAGCGACCGCGACTCGGAGCTCCAGAAGTACGTGGCCGGCGCCGCGCTCGCGGGCCTGTTGATCGGCGTCGGGCTCGCGGTGGCACGCGCCAACTCCCTCGCGCGGCGGCGGCTCGGGGAGCGCTAGCCGCACCGTGACGCGGGACCGTCCGGTTCGGCTGACGCCGGCGGCGTGGGCGCTTGTCGCCGCGGGAATCGTCTACTTCGCCTCGTCGGTCGGGCTGACCGACAGCACCGCCGGGAAGACCGCGCTCGTCCTCGCGGCCTTCGCCGTGCTGATCCAGCTCGCCTTCACGGTCGACCCCGCGTGGCTCATCACCGCGGCGATCATCTCGACGATGTTCGCGGGCAACTGGGGCCAACTCGGGCTCGACTACAGCATCGGCCCGCACCGCGTGATCCTGGGAGTCGCGCTCCTCGCCCTCCTGCTCCGCGCGCCACCCGCGCGCGATCGCCCGGCGCTCCGCTTCGGCCCCGTGCACTACGTGTTGGCCGCCGCGGTGATCTACGTCGTCATCTCGGCGATCTTCGCCGGCACCCTCGGCCGTGAGAGCGGATACTTCGGACTGCTCGACCAGTTCGGCGCACTGCCGTTCCTGCTGTTCGCGGTCGCGCCGGTCGCATTCGCGACGGACCGCCAGCGCGACATCCTGCTCGGCGGGCTCGTCGGCACCGGGCTCTATCTCGGGGTTACCGCGATCCTCGAGAAGCTCAAGCTCAACGCGCTGATCTGGCCCGGCTACATCACCGACCCCAACGTCGGCAACCACTTCGGCCGCGCCCGCGGGCCGTTCGTGGAGTCCGGGGCCGAGGGGGTGGCGCTCTACGCGTGCGCGGTCGCGGCGGCCGTGGCCCTGCTCCGCTGGCGCGGCACCTGGCCGCGGCTCGCCGCCTGGGCGGTTCTCGTGCTCGCTCCCGTCGGGATGCAGCTGACCGTCACACGCGGCGTCTGGCTCGCCGGCATCGCGGCGACGCTCGTCGTGTTCGCGACGACGGCCGAGCTGCGGCGCTACCTCCTGCCCGGCGCGGTCGCGCTGGTCGTGATCGTGCTCGGGGCGTTCGCCGTGATACCCGGCCTCGCACGCGAGGCCTCCGACCGGCAGAAGGACAAGAACCCGATCTACGAGCGGCAGAACACGAACGCGGCGGGTCTCCGGATGGTGGCCGCCAAGCCGATCCTGGGCTTCGGCTGGGACAGGGGGAACGAGAACCTGGCGTCGTACTTCGAGCTCCATCCGAACATCCCGCTCGTCGGCGCACGAGCCGGGTTCCACGACATCTACCTCCAGTACGCGGTGACCCTCGGGGTGGTGGGGGTCGCGCTCTGGCTCCTTGCCGCCGGTCTGGCGATCGGCGGCGCCCTGGCCGGTCGCGCCCCGCCCTCGGTGCGGCCGTGGCAGGTCGGGCTGAAGGCACTGGCCGTCGCCTGGTTCGTGATCGGCCTGTCCAGCCCCGCCAGCTACGTGTTCTCCACCTTCCTGTTCTGGACCTGGGGCGGGATCGTCTACGGCGGGCTGAGCCGCGCGCCGGAGGTCGTGCCCGTGTCGAGCAATGGCCACCGCAACGGCCACCGGCCGCACGTGGCGGAGCCGGTCCTGGGCTGACGCGCGGTCAGGCCTTCGGCGGCGCGACTGCCTGGAGGTGGTCCCAGGGGATCTCGTTCAAGAGCTCGTTCGGCCAGCGCCCGCCGAAGAGCGTGGAGTAGGGGTTCGAGCCCGTGGGCGCCGGATCCTCGGCGTAGAAGGCGATGTTGCTCGAGGTGTCGCGGACGATCAGGCCGTAGCGCTGCGCGGCGCGCGCTAGAGCCAGGCCGAGCGGCGAGAGCCCGAGCTTCGTCAGGTCGAGCGAGGGGTCGACTCGGAAGCGCGTGCCCTCGGGGATCGCGGTCGGGCCCGTCGTGCGCCCGTCGCCGCGCTGCGCCGGCCACGTGACCGTCCCGGCCGCGGTGTTAGGGATCGCGATCGCGAGCGCGTGGTCGATCCTCTGCGTGCGCAGCTCCTCGATCGTCAAGAGGCCGCCGAGCAGGGCGAGGCTGGTGCCCGAGCCGCCCCACGGCGACTGGAAGTAGCCGGGGTTCTTCGAGGCGTTGGTCATCTTGCCGCCCCAGACCGCGTGCCAGCCGTCCGCCTGACGGCCGGCGAGCCAGAACTCCCAGAGCGTGTCGGTCGCCGGCTGGTACACCACCAGGCTCTTGTCGCCGCCGCCGGCGGCCTTGGCGTCGGCCGGCATCGGGACGGCCGCGAAGTCGTTCGCGAGCGCGGGCGCGTTGTTGTCGAGCTTCACGCGGACCGTCGGAACGCTCGCGCCGACCGTGTACACCGCGATGCTCCACTCCGTCGTGTTGATCCACGGCCCGTAGTTCCCGGCCACCTCCTTGCGATGCTCGTCCGCGAGCGCCGCCGAGAGCCGCGCGGAGTCGGCGGCGAGCGGCGCGTCGGCCGGCACCGGCGCGTCCCACACGCTGGTCGGCGCGAACGGCTTGGTGCCGGCGGGCAGCGGCGCGACGACGGCGAACGGGTCGATCGCGGGCTGGGTGACCGGCGGCTGCAGCACGGGTGGCTGCTTCACCGGCGGCTGCTTGACGGGAGGCTGCTTCACCGGCGGCCGTTTGACCGGCGGCTGCCTGACCGGCGGCTTGCGGGTCTGACTCCCCCTCGACCGGTGCCGCTCGGCGCGCGCGTAGCGAGACCGTCCTCCCCTACGGTCGCGGTGCCGGCGATGGTGCTTCTTCGCCCGCTTGGCCTTGGCGGCCTTCGCCCCGCCCGCGCCGTGATGTGCGCGCGGGCCGCCGACCGCCCAGGCGGTGGCGGAGAGAACCGCGAGCAGGCAGGCGGCGACGATCGAGGTGCGGAGGGCGCGGGACATCCTCGCGGTTCCAGTCGGCACCTGCGACCGCGACCCCGCGGCCGGCCGGCCCCTCTGGACGCATGGCCGATGCCCCGGCGGCGGGCGGCGCCGGTACGCTGAGCGGGCGCGCAGACCGCCCGCGGACGAGAATGAACCAGCGCTCCCGCCTCGCGCAGATCGACCTCATCAAGGGCGCTGCGATCCTCGCGGTGCTCGCGCTCCATGGCCTGACGCCGCGGCAGCTCACCGACGGCTGGGCCGTCCTGCACGTCGGCCAGGCGGTGCCGGTCTTCTTCGTGGTCATGGGGATGAACGCGGCCGCGTCGCTCCGGCGCCGCGGCACGACCTCCGTTCGTGAGCTGTACGGCGGCGGCTACCTCGCCGGGCGCGCCGAGCGCCTGCTCCTCCCGTTCGCCGTGGTGTGGGTGATCGCACTCGTCGCGGGTGCGATCGACGGGGGCCTGCACTTCGGGCCGCTGATGCTCGCCGGGGTCCTCCCGCTCGCGGGACCGGGCAACTACTTCGTCACGATCGCCTTCGAGTTCGCGCTCGTCTTCCCGGCCCTCTACGCGCTGTTCGTGCGCGCGCCGCGCGCCACGCTGGTGGGCTGCTTCGCCGCCGCCGCCGCCTTCGAGCTGGCGGCGCCGCACGTGGGCTTCCTCACGGACGCGTACGCGTACGACGCCTCGATCCTCCGCTACCTGGCGCAGATCGGCCTCGGCGTCTGGATCGCGCTCGCGGCCGGCGGCGGGCGCGGCCGGACGGGCTGGATCGTCGCGCTGGCGCCGCTCAGCGTCGCGTACCTGATCGCCCTGCACGAGTCGCCGTCGAGCTTCGACTGGCTCCAGCCGGGGTTCGGGATCAGCACCAACTTCCTGAGCGCGTTCTACGCGGCGGCGCTCGTGATCGCGGGCCTGCGGCTGTTCCCCGCCCGCGTCGAGCGCGCGCCGGGGGTGGTGCTCGCCGAGCTCGGGAAGGCGTCGTGGCACATCTTCCTCGTGCAGGTCGTCTGGTTCGTGCTCGACCGCCACCGCGGCTACGACTTCCTGCCGCTGCACGTCGTCGTGACGTGCGCCGTGGGCTACGCGCTGTACCGGGCGATGGACTGGGCGACGGCCGCGGTGCGCGCGCGAGGTGGCGTGAGCGGGAACCCCGCTCCGGTAGGGTCCGGCCGATCAGGGGGGTAGCGCGGAGCTCGAGCGTCGGCGCGCTCCTAGTCGGAGCGGCTGCTGCGCTGGCCGCGTGCGGAGGCGGGGCCGAGGCCTCGCGCGGGCTGCCCGTGTCGATCGACCTGCCGCGCACGAGCCAGGCCGAGCTGCTCGCGACCGGTGGGCTCGAGGCACGGCTCAAGCTGAAGGCCGGCGGCAACGTCCGGGTGAGCGCGATCCTGGAGGCCGGCGGCCGTTCGCTGCGGCTCGGCCCGCGGCGCGAGACCCTGCTGTTCCCCCGCCGCTGGCGGACCGTCTCGCTGCCGCTCGACCGGCGCGGGCGCGCGGCCCTC
>DATENL010000045.1:0-8868 GCA_035275105.1 Thermoleophilaceae bacterium | reverse complement strand
AGGCGCGGGTGGTCGGCGAGGCGGTCGGCCTGCGCCCGGCGCGGCCGGCCGTCCGGCTCGAGGCCGAAAGGCACGAGAACGGCACCGTCGTGCACTGCTACGGCCACGGCGGGGCGGGCGTGACGCTCGCCTGGGGGTGCGCCGAGGAGGTCGTGGCGCTGGTGGCCCGCTCGCTGGCCTGATCCGTAACGCTGGTCGCGCCCGGAGGACTGAAGTGCGTATGCATCTTTTCTCACGTCACAAGAAGGACATGATCGACGCCGCCGACGCCCTGCCCGGCCGCGACCGGACCATGCCGGTCCCCGACCGGCACGACGTCCTGGGCACCCCGATCGCGCCGCCGTTCCCCGAGGGCCTCGAGCAGGCCGTCTTCGGGCTCGGCTGCTTCTGGGGCGCCGAGCGCGTCTTCTGGCAGGCGCCCGGCGTCTACACGACCGCCGTCGGCTACGCCGGCGGCTTCACGCCGAACCCCTCCTACGAGGAGGTCTGCAGCGCGCGGACCGGCCACGCCGAGGTCGTCCTCGTCGTCTTCGACCCGAAGCAGACGAGCTACGACGCGCTGCTGAAGCTCTTCTGGGAGAACCACGACCCGACGCAGGGCATGCGCCAGGGCAACGACGTCGGCACCCAGTACCGCTCGGCGATCTACACGACGAGCGAGGCCCAGCGCGAGGCCGCCGAGGCGTCGCGCACGCTGTTCCAGGGCGCGCTCAGCGGCCGCCGGTACGGCGACATCACGACCGAGATCGCGCCGCTCGGGCCCTTCTACTACGCCGAGGGCTACCACCAGCAGTACCTCGCGAAGAACCCGAACGGCTACTGCGGCCTCGGCGGGACGGGCGTCTCCTGCCCGATCGGCGCCGGCGTCGCCGCGGCCGGCGACTAAGCGCCGACCGGATCGATCGCATGGCACGCGGACACGGCCTGGGGCCGTGGCCGCGTGCGCCACGCCATCCCCGCGGCCACGAGCGCGAGGCCCGCGACGATGCTGCCGAACAGCTCGAACGTCGGCTCGAGCCCGAGCGGCGTGACGACCACGCCGGCGGCGATCGCGGGCAGCGACAGCGACGCGTACGCGACGACGTAGAACGCCGACATCACCTCGGCGCGGTGCGCGGGCGGGATCGCCGCCGACAGATGGCGCAGGGCGCTGAGGAACGCCACGCCGAACCCGGCGCCGCCGACGATCACGCCGGTGAGGAACAGCGCGCCCGAGTTCGTCGCGGCGGCGAGCACGATGACGAGCAGGCCGGTCGCGAGCGCGATCGAGCTGAGCGTCGAGCTCAGCCACGGGGTCACGCGGCCGAAGACGAGCTGCGCGACGGCCGCCGACGCGCCCAGCGCGAAGACGCCCGCGCCGGCCACGAGGTGGTCGGTCGTGTGGAACAGGGTCGCCGAGAGCTGCGGCCCGAGCGACAGGAACAGCCCGCCGACCGACCACGAGGAGATCACGGCGATCGCGGCGAGGGCGAACGGCCCGCGGACGACCGGGGGGACGCTCGGGCGCTGCGGCGTCAGGCGCGGCCGCGAGCGCTCGGTGATCGGCTCGGGCAGCCGCAGCGTGCCGGCGAGCGCGATGGCGAAGAGGACGAACAGCGCGACGTAGGGCAGGACCCGCGGCGCCGGGAGGACCTCGACGAACGCCGCGCTCACGAGGACTCCGAGCCCGAGGCCACCGGCGCTCACGACGCCGTTGGTCAGCCCGACGCCGGCCGGATCGCGGCGTGGATGCAGGTCGATCAGCGCGGCGCTCGCGGCGCCGAGCGCGAGACCGGTCGCGAGGCCCTGGATGCCGCGGGCGACGAACAGCCAGATCACCGAGTCGGCGACCATGAACAGGACCGTCGCGGCCATGAGCGTCGTCAGCGCGACCAGGAGCACCGGCCGGCGCCCGACCTCGTCGGAGATGCGCCCGGCGAGGATCAGCGTCGCGAGGACGCCGAACGCGTACGTCGCGTAGACGAGCGTCAGGACGACGGGCGAGAAGCCCCACAGCTCGCGGTAGGTGGCGTACAGCGGCGACGGTGTGCCGGACGCGAACAGCGCGAGGCCGATGATGGCGGCGACGAGGCCGAACGCGACGCGCGGCGACAGGGTGCGGCGCTCGGCGGCGGCCGTGGTCGTGGTCGGGGCGGCGGACAGGGTCGAGGAGGGCACGGGTCTCTGAGTCTCCTTCGATATTTCCAAAGTCTTGGAAGTTTCGCAGGAGGCTATCATGGTGCCCGTGACCCCCGGTACGGCCAGCACCACTCGCGAGAAGATCCATCACCCGGCCACCGAGGCCCTGGACCTCGTGACGATCATGCGGACGCTTGGTGACCCGCTCCGCCTCGAGATCGTCCGCGTGCTCGCCGACGGCCGCCCGCGGGTCTGCAACGAGCTCTCGGGCGCGCTGGACATCCCGCCGTCGACCGGCTCCTACCACCTGCGCCTGCTGCGCGAGGCCGGCGTCACGCGCACCCGCGCCCAGGGCACGGAGCGCCTGATCACCCTGCGCCGCGACGACCTCGAGGAGCGCTTCCCGGGGCTTGTCGGCGTGCTGACGCGATAGGTCGCCACAACGACCGAGGGCCCGGCGCAACGCACCGGGCCCTCGAAGTACCTCGCACGCGCCGAAGCGCGAGCGGCCTGCTACATCATCCCGCTCATGTCGGGCATGCCGCCGCCCATGCCGCCGCCGCCATCCTTCTCCGGCACCTCGGCGACGATCGCCTCGGTCGTGAGGATGTTCTTGGCGATCGAGGCCGCGTTCTGCAGCGCGGAGCGCGTGACCATCGCCGGGTCGATGATGCCCTCGGCGACGAGGTCGACGATCTGGCCGGTGGCCGCGTTCAGCCCCTGGCCCTTCTTCGCCTTGCGGACGTCGTTGACGACGACCGAGCCCTCGAGGCCGGCGTTCTCGGAGATCTGGCGGAGAGGCTCCTCGAGCGCGCGGAGGACGATGCGGGCGCCCGTGCGCTCGTCGTCGTCCTCGTAGGCGTCGGGCTTGACCGCGTCGGAGGCGCGCAGGAGCGCGACGCCGCCGCCGGGCACGATGCCCTCCTCGAGCGCCGCGCGGGTCGCCTGGAGGGCGTCCTCGACACGGTGCTTCTTCTCCTTCATCTCCGTCTCGGTGGCCGCGCCGACCTTCACGACGGCGACGCCGCCGGAGAGCTTGGCGAGGCGCTCCTGGAGCTTCTCGCGATCGAAGTCCGAGTCGGTGTTCTCGATCTCCGACTTGATCTGGTTGATGCGGCCCTTGATGGCGTCCTGGTCACCGGCGCCGTCGACGATCGTCGTGGTGTCCTTCGTCACGACGACGCGGCGGGCACGGCCGAGCTGCGAGATCTGGGTGTTCTCGAGCTTGAGGCCCATCTCCTCGGTGATGACCTCGCCACCGCTGAGGATCGCGATGTCCTCGAGCATGCGCTTGCGGCGGTCGCCGAAGCCCGGGGCCTTGACGGCCACGCCCGTGAAGGTGCCGCGGAGCTTGTTCACGACGAGGGTCGCGAGGGTCTCGCCCTCGACGTCCTCGGCGATGATCAGCAGCGGCTTGCCCGACTGGATCGTCTGCTCGAGGATCGGCAGGATGTCGCGGACGGAGCCGATCTTCTGGTTGGCGATGAGGATGTACGGATCCTCGAGGACGCCCTCCATCCGCTCCTGGTCCGTGACCATGTAGGGCGAGATGTAGCCCTTGTCGAACTGCATGCCCTCGGTGAACTCGAGGTCCATGCCGAACGTCTGGCCCTCCTCGACGTTCACGACGCCGTCCTTGCCGACCTTCTCGATCGCGTCCGCGATCACGTCGCCGATCTCGTCGTCGGCGGCCGAGATGGCCGCGACGCGCGCGATCTGGTCCTTGCCCGAGATCTCCTTCGCCTGCTCGCGGATGTTCTCCACGATCTGGTCGACGGTCTTCTCGATGCCGCGCTTGAGCGCGAGCGGGTTGGCGCCGGCCGCGACGTTCTTCAGGCCCGAGCGGACGATCGCCTGCGCGAGCACGGTCGCCGTCGTCGTGCCGTCGCCGGCCACGTCGTTGGTCGCAGTCGCGACCTCGCGGACGAGCTGGGCGCCCTGGTTCTGGAAGACGTCCTCGACCTCGATCTCGCGAGCGATCGTGACGCCGTCGTTGGTGATCGTGGGCGCGCCGAACTTCTTGTCGAGCACCACGTAGCGGCCCTTCGGGCCAAGCGTCACCTTGACCGCGTTGGCGACCGCGTCGACGCCGGCCTCGAGTGCCGCCCGCGCCTCCTGGTCGTACTTGAGCTCCTTGTGAGCCATGTTCTCGTGTTCCTCCGTCCTAGTCCGTGAAGTTGCCTAGGCGACCTTCGCGAGCACGTCCGACTCGCGCAGGACCAGCAGGTCCTCGCCGTCGATCGATATCTCCGTGCCGCCGTACTTCGAGTAGAGGACCTCGTCGCCCTCGGAGACGTCGATGGGCGTGCGCTTGCCCGTCTCCTCGCTGACCTTCCCGTCACCCACAGCGAGGACCTTGCCGCGCTGTGGCTTCTCCTTGGCCGTGTCGGGAAGGACGATCCCGCTGGCGGTCGTCTCCTCCTCCTCGACCGCCTTGACGATCAACCGATCGCCCAGGGGCTTGAGCTTCATTCGCAGAAACCTCCGTCGAAAACGTCGTTTGAAAAACTGCTTGGCACTCTAGCACCGAGAGTGCCAAGGACTGGCAAAAACGGCTCCGCATGGCCCCTCCGCCGTGCCCCTTCGATCTGTACGCTTGTGTTGCAGATGGTCGAACCCGTTTTAGGATTAATCCTTGGAGCTCTCACGAGCGGCGTAGCAGGGCTGATCAGCGCCAGGCGGCGGGCGCGCACCGAGGAGGTAAGGCAGCGGCAAGAGCGCCCCCTCCGCGCGACACGCGGAACGAGAGAGCCGGGACCCGAGCGGGACGTCCTCCTCGCACTCTCGACCCTTGACGAGGCAAGTTCGGCCGATCTCGCGCTCGCGACGGCCCATAGCTCGCGCGAGGTGAAGGACGCCCTCGCCTCACTTCAGAATCTCTCATACATCGATCTGGTGAAGGCTCCCGAGCCGTTGCTGGCAGCGCGCATCACTCCAACTGGCGCACTCGTCGCTCGGCACCTCGTCAGGCGACCGCCCGAAGGCCCACCGCCAGGCGAGGCGCGAAGTTCCGAAGAACTCGACGCGGAAATCGATCGGGTAGTGGCAGAGCTGAAGAGCCGAGACGTGGCGGAGTAAGCGCCGACATGCACGCTGCGCTCGCGGGGATCGTTGCCTGCTTCGTGACGTATTTTGAGCTCGACCGGCAGTTCTACGTGCCAGAGGTCGCCGACAAGAAGCGGCTCTTGCGTGCTCTGTGGTGGGCATTCGTCGTCGCCAACGGACTACTCGCGGCTGCCCTGTACGGCGTCTTCACGGACGCGCATGGATTGGAAGACGTGAACCCCTGGGTGAAGGGCGCCCTCGTCGGGGTTGGATACCTCGGACTGGCACGGCTCAAGTTCGCCACAGTGCAGTACGGCGAGGAAGAAGTTCCGTTCGGCTTCGAGTTCTTTTATGAGTCTGCGAAGCATTCGGTTTACAAGCGCATCAATCGGATCGCCCAACGCGCCCGGACTCGGGAGGCCCTCGCCTACGCGAATGCGCATACGCTCGCGCAGCTCGTCACTGAGGCGAAGCTGCAAGTCACTCAGGACCAATTGCTGAACGACGACGACAAGAAGCGACTCAAGGGCTGGATCCTCGCGCTCGCGAACAAGGGCGGCGACGATCTCGACGACCGGGCCGCCCTCGCGGACTACATCAAGTCGGGTTTTCCCCCGAGCGACCTTTGAGCTGCGCGGCCCTCTAGTTCTGCGTCGGTCCGCCCGGGAGCAGGCGCTCGGCCAGCTCCTCCCTGCGCTCGACGATCGCCGAGAACCGGACGACCGTGACCGTGTCGTCCTGCGCGACCTCGCGGCCGTAGATCTGCTCGAGGAAGTGGACGGTCTCCTCGAGGCGCCGGAAC
Source organism: Thermoleophilaceae bacterium (assembly GCA_035275105.1). GTDB lineage: Bacteria > Actinomycetota > Thermoleophilia > Solirubrobacterales > Thermoleophilaceae > AC-37. The sequence continues at coordinate 2,903 of DATENL010000045.1, read as the reverse complement.
TCCGGGTTGTCGTGCTCGACGTCGCGCGGCGAGAGCTCACGAACCTGCTTGACCTCGACCGCGTCGATGACCGCCTCGAAGATCTTCTCGCGCGGCGAGTGCTGGAAGCCGACCGTGATGAGCACGACCTCGCCCTTGTGGTACTTCTTGCTCTTGTCGCCGAGGCGGATCGTCGCGGTCTTCCGCCCGCGCTTGAGCTGATCCACGAAGACCGGCGAGTAGAAGTTGAGGACGTACACCGCGCGCGCAGCCTACCGGGACGAGGCCACGCTGGACAGGGCGGCCTCGGCCATCTGCTTCTCGCCGCGGTAGGCGAGCAGGCGCGGCGCGTCCTCGAGCGGAACCCATTCCGCCGAGTCGACCTCGTGGTCGTGGTCGGCGACGCTGCCGGACAGGTAGCGGAACAGGAAGAACGTGACGATCTTCATGACCCGCTCGCCGTCGCGGCTGTACCAGTACTTCACGTCGCCGAGCTTCTCGACGAGCTCGCCGCTCACGCCGGCCTCCTCGCGGACCTCGCGCCGGGCGGCCTCGGCGGCGGTCTCGCCGGGGTCCACGTGGCCCTTCGGCAGGGCCATCACCGTGCCGCCCTTCACCCGCACGGCGGCCACGTAGTCGCGCCCGCGCATCCGCCGCAGGCACACGCCGCCGGCCGAGAACTCGCGGATCACTCGTCCTCCACCAGGGGCACGAAGCGGACCGGCACCACGGCCTCGGCGGCGCCGTCGCGGAAGCGCATCAGGTCCTCGCCGCCGCCGCGCCGCACGGGGCAGACGAGGGCCGCGCCCGGGGCGAGCTGCTCGAGCAGGCTGCGCGGCGGCTCGGTGGTGGCCGCGGCCGTGACCGAGATGCCGCCGAATGGGGCCCGGTCGGCCACCCCGGCGGTGCCGTCGCCGACGCGGACCTCGACGTTCCCGTAGCCCAGCCCGGCGAGCGTCGCGCCGGCGCGCTCCGCCAGCTCCGGGTGGCGCTCCACGGTCACGACCTCGCGGCAGCAGCGCGCCAGCACCGCCGCGCCGTAGCCGGACCCCGTGCCCACCTCGAGCACGCGCTCGTCGCCCGTGAGCTCCAGCAGGGAGGTCATGCAGGCCACGATCCACGGCTGCGACATGGTCTGGCCCTCGCCGATCGCCACGGCGCCGTCGCGGTAGGCGTCACGCCGGCGCTCGCGCGGCAGGAAGCGCTCGCGCGGCACCTCCGCCATCGCGGCGAGCACGCACTCGTCGACGATGCCGCGCCGCCGGAGTTGGCGCTCGACCATGCGCGCACGCCGGGCCGAATAGCGGTCGCCGTCGCCCTCAGTAGATGTAGTTGTTGAGCGCGGCGGGCTCATGCACGAGGATCTTGCCGCGCCCGGTGGTGATCACGCCGGCTCGCTCGAGCTTCGCGAGGAAGCGGCTCGCGCTCTCGCGCGACGAGCCCGACAGCTGGGCGATCTGAGCCTGGGTGGCGCGGATGAGGATCTCCCGCGGCGCGGCGTCGCCCGCGTCCGACGACAGCGCCTCGACCTGGCCCAAGAGCGCACTCGCGACGCGCCCCTCCACGGTCTGGAAGGTCTGCCGGGCGAGCCGCTCGTTCGCCGCCCGGATCCGGTCGGCGAGGCCCTCGAGCATCGCGACCGCGATGTCGGGATGCGCGAGCATCGTCCGGCGGAGGTCGCCCGCGAGGAGCGCGACGCCGGTGGTCGGCTCGGTGGCCTCGACGGTGGCCGATCGCGTCTCGCCCCCGAACATCGCGAGCTCGCCGAACACCTCGGCCTCGCGCAGCTCCGCGAGCGTTATCTGCCGTCCGTCCGAGTGCCGCCGGGTGACGCGCACGGCGCCCGACCGGATCACGTAGCAGGTGTCCCCGGAGTCGCCCTCGCGGAAGACCGCTTCGCCCGGCAGCCAGCTTCGCGGGACCGCGACCTGGGCCAGCTCGGCGAGGTCGCGCTCCGACAGGCCGGCGAACAGGGAGACTCGCCCGAGCAGCTCCACCGTCTCGTCGCCGCCTGGCATGCGGGCATCATGCCAGGGCGGGCTTGATATGGCGTCCGCTCGGCGGTACCTTGGGGACGGCTAAACGACGTCGGAGCAAGGAGGCTCGATGGTTCGGAAGCTTGGTCTGCGCACGTTCGCGCTCACGGCGCTGCTCGGCAGCGCCGTCGTGGTGGTGGAGATGGTCCACCGCACGCTCAACCTGACCTGGTGACCTAGGAGAGGACCGCTTCGCGGCGGCGGCGGCGCATCGCGCCCGTCGCCGCCCACGCGAGCCCGCCGAGCAGGGCAAACGGCAGCACCGCGGCGAGTACGCGGAGGGTGACCGCCAGCGCCTCGACGAGGGCGCGCAGCGACCCGTTCAGCGCGTCGCCGGCACCGCCGATCGGACTGGCGGCCCCGTCGCGCTTGACCAGCGTCACGGAGACCTTCGTGTAGTCGGTCCGCACCCGCAGCCGCCCGATGTCGTCGCGCAGCCCGTGGATCTCCTGGCCGAGCTGGTCGAGCCGGGCGCGCAGCCTGTCCGCCTCGGCGTCGGAGGTCGCGTGCTCCAGCCGGCGCTCCACGCCGCGGCGCTCGAGCCGCGCCTGGCCGAGCCGCTCCGCCGTCGTGTCGTACTGCCGCGTGACGTCCTGCTCGAACTGGCTCCGCTCGCGCACCTCGCCGAGCCGCGACAGCTCGCGCAGCGTCTCGGTCAGCTCGCCGGTGGGGACGCGCAGCGCGAACGAGCCGCCCTGGCTCGCGTCCGCGCCCGTCGACACAGACGAGTTGATCACGATCCCGCGGTGGCGGTCGGTGACCTCGACCACCCGGTCGGCGACCCGGTCGAGCTCGTCCGGCGGTGCCGCCAGCTTGAGCAGCGCCGTGTGCTGCACGCGGCGCTCGCCGGCGGCCCGGGGCGGGGCGGGGGCGTCGCCCGCCACGGAC
>DATENL010000044.1:0-5501 GCA_035275105.1 Thermoleophilaceae bacterium | reverse complement strand
TCGCGACGACGGCCTCGATGTCGCCGCGGTCCCAGGCATCGACGTAGCCCTGCACGGTCCTGCGCATTCCCTCGTCCCCGAGCTCCCGCAGGGTCGCCTGCTGACTCTGCTCGGGCAGGCGCTCGTCGGCCGCCGCGCGGGCGCGCTGAAGCGCGCTGTTCACTGACGCCGTCGTAGTGGCGAGGGTCTCGGCCACCTCCTTGGCCGAGAACCCCAGGACCTCTCGCAGGATGAGGACGGCACGCTGGTTGGGCGGCAGGTGCTGGAGGGCGGCGACGAAGGCCAGCTCGACGCTCTCGCGCTGCTCGTAGCGCGCCTCGGGCGCCGCGAGGCCGTCCTCGATCCCCAGCGTCTCGTCGGGGTACGGCTCCACCCAGACCGACTCGACGATCGGCTCGCCCGGCCCCTGGTGCGGGTCGGCCGCCGGCCCGTAGTCGATCGGCAGCACGCGCTTCGGCCGCTTCTCGATCGCGTTCAGCGCGGTGTTGGTCCCGATCGTGTAGAGCCACGACTTGAGCGAGCTGCGGCCCTCGAACCGCGGCATGCCGCGCCAGGCGCGCAGCAGCGCCTCCTGGAGCGCGTCCTCGGCGTCGTGAACGGAGCCGAGCATCCGGTAGCAGTGCGCGTGGAGCTGCGCGCGGTGCGGCTCGACGAGGCGCTCGAACGCCGTCTCGTCGCCGCCGCGCGCGGCCTCGAGAAGCCGTTCCTCGTCCATGGCGCCCCAGCCTACGACGGGAGGCGGTGAAGCCCGTACATCCGCAGCGTGAAGTCGAGGAGCCCGGCGTCGCCGAGCGCGTCGCGCAGCGGCGCGAACAGCCGGTGGCCGCGTTGCGGCTGCGGGTACGGGAACTCCGGGGGAGCGACGGCGGGCGCGCACATCGAGGCGAGCGTCAGGTCGGCGACCGAGAACGAGTCCCCGACCAAGTAGCCGCTCGGGCCGAGCTCGGAGCGCACCCGCTCGCCCGTCGTCGCGAGCCTCCCGAACGCCTCCTCCAGCGTCCGCTCGCGGATCCTGAAGTCGCGCCTGGTCTTCCAGCGGACGAGCGGGAAGATCGCCCGCCCGACGCTTCGCGGGATCAGGCGAAGGTCGGGCAGGAACGCCCCGCGCAGGAGGTCCGGGTCGCGCAGCGCGTGGTGGAGCACGAGCCTCCGCATGTACGGCCCGAGCTGCTCGTCGAAGAGCTCCTCCAGTTCGAGCGCCCGGGCGCGCTCGGCCGGGTCGGGGGGATGGAGCGGGGGCTCCGGCGATCGGCGCTCGAGCTCCTCGACGATCTCCGACGAATCGCCGATCGCGCGCCCGTCCATCACCAGCACCGGCATCGTCCCGCGTCCGCCCACGAGCCTTGACACCACGTCGTGGCGCACCGGGGTGACGGCTCGCCGCACGTGAGGGAGCCGCTTGAAGTCGAGCGCCCAGCGCGCCTTCTCGTTGTACGGCGAGACCTTCAGGTGCCAGAGGATGGGCTTATCCATAAGTGAGCGCTTATATTACCCGAGGGGCGATACGTTGTCCTGATGCCGGGCGCGACCGCAATCCGTACGCACACCTGCGGGGAGCTGCGCGTGTCCGACGCGGGCTCCGACGTGGCCCTGGCGGGCTGGCTGCACAACCGCCGCGACCTCGGCGGCGTGCTGTTCATCGACCTCCGCGACCACCACGGCATCACGCAGATCGTGGTCCACCCCGAGGCCCGGCTCGACGTGGACCTCGCACACATGCAGAAGGAGACGGTGCTGCGCGTCGAGGGCGGCGTGACGGCGCGCGACCCGGCCACCGTCAACCCGGCGATGGACACCGGCGAGATCGAGGTCGAGGTCCGCGCCGCGAGCGTGCTCGGCCCCGCCGAGCCACTGCCGCTGAACGTGTTCCCCGAGGACGACCCGCCCGAGGACACGCGCCTTCGCTACCGGTTCCTCGACCTGCGCCGGTCGCGCATGCAGCGCAACCTGGTGCTGCGCGCGCGGACGATCGCGAGCATCCGCAGCCGGATGACCGGCCACGGCTTCGTGGAGGTCCAGACCCCCACGCTGACCGCGTCGAGCCCGGAGGGCGCGCGCGACTACCTCGTGCCCTCGCGCCTCTACCCGGGCAACTTCTACGCCCTGCCGCAGGCGCCGCAGCAGTACAAGCAGCTCCTGATGGCGTCCGGCTTCGACCGCTACTACCAGATCGCGCCCTGCTATCGCGACGAGAACTCGCGCGCGGACCGCTCGCCGGGCGAGTTCTACCAACTGGACCTCGAGATGAGCTTCGTGGACCAGGAGGACGTCTTCCGCGTCGTGGAGGACGTGCTCCACGGCGTCTTCACCGACATCCGGCCGGACCGCGACGTCACTCCCACCCCGTTTCCCCGCATCCCCTTCGACACCGCGACGGAGCGCTACGGCACCGACAAGCCCGACCTCCGAAACCCGCTCGAGATGCGCGACGTCACCTCGGTCGTGGCGGACAGCGGCATCCGCGCGTTCGAGGGCGAGGTCTCGGCCATGGTCGTCGGCGCGGAGCACGCGATGAGCAGGTCGCAGGTGGCGACCCACGAGGAGTTCGTGCGCGAGCTGGGCGCCGGCGGGCTCGCGTCGCTCGTGGTTGAGCCCGAGGGCACGGTGAGGGGCCCGCTCGCCCGGCACCTCCCCGACGACGTCCGTGATCGGCTGATCGAGGCGGTCGGCGCGAGCCCCGGCGAGACGATCTTCCTCGTGTCCGACCGCGACCGCCAGGTGGCGCGCGGCTACATGGGCGCGCTGCGCGACCGCCTGGGCGAGCAGCTCGGCCTGCTCGAGGAGGGCGTCTACAGGTTCTGCTGGGTGGTGGACTTCCCGATGTATGAGCTGGGCGCCGACAGCGGCGAGATCGAGTTCAGCCACAACCCGTTCTCGATGCCCCAGGGCGGCCTCGAGGCGCTCAACGAGCTTGACCCGCTCGACGTGAAGGCGTTCCAGTACGACGTCGTCTGCAACGGCGTCGAGCTCTCGTCGGGCGCGATCCGGAACCACCGGCTCGACGTGATGTACCGCGCGTTCGAGATCGCCGGGTACAGCTCGCAGGACGTCGACGAGCGCTTCGGGGCGCTCGGCCGGGCCTTCCGCTACGGCGCGCCGCCCCACGGCGGGATCGCGCCCGGGCTCGACCGCATCGTGATGCTGCTCGCCGACGAGCCGAACATCCGCGAGGTGATCGCCTTCCCGATGAACCAGCGCGCGGTCGACCCGCTGATGGGCGCCCCCGCCCCCGCCACCCCGGAGCAGCTCCGCGAGCTGCGCCTCGAGGTGCGCGACCCGGTGCCTCCGCCGGCGCGCGCCGCCGAGCCCGAGTAGCCCCGGGGCGTGGACGCAGAGGCGAGCGTCGGCGACCAGCTCGAGGGCTGGATGCGCGCCGACGGCCCGAAGACGCTCGGGGGCCTGATCGAGCTCTTCGGCGAGAAGAGCTTCGCGATCGTCTTCGTCCTCCTGCTCGCGGTGCCCGCCCTCCCGCTGCCGACGGGAGGCGCGACACACGTGTTCGAGGCGATCGCGATGCTCCTCGCGCTCGAGCTGATCGTCGGGCGGCGGACGATCTGGCTGCCGGGGCGGCTCCGCCGGCGCGACCTGAAGGGGCTCGCGCAGGGCCGCGTGGCGACCACCCTGCTGAAGCAGGTCCGCCGCGTGGAGCGCTTCGCCCGGCCGCGCCTCGGCCGCGTCGTACGCACGCGGCTCGCCGGAGTGCTCTTCGGCGTGATCGTCCTCGTCCTCTCGGTCGTCGCCTTCGTCGCGCCGCCGTTCTCGGGGCTCGACACGCTGCCGGCCCTCGGCATCGTCGTGCTCAGCCTCGGCTTCCTGTTCGAGGACGCCGTGCTCGCCATCGCGGGCATCGTGGTCGGCGCGCTCGGCGCGGCCCTGGTGATCGGGCTCGGCACGCTGGTGACGCGTTTCGTGCGCGACCTGTTCTGAGCCGCCGTCTGGTGTACTCCCAGCGTGGGCAGCCCGATCGTGCACTTCGAGATCCTCGGGTCGGACCTCGAGCGCCTGGCCGCGTTCTACCGCGCGCTGTTCGACTGGACGATCACGCCGGTCGAGGAGGGCGGCGGGTACGCGATGGTCGAGACGGGCGGCGGCGCCCCTGGCGCACCGACCGGCGGGGTCGCGGGGTTCCCGGGCGCGCCCAGCCACGTGACGGTGTACGTGGGCGTCGACGACGTCGCGGCGACGCTCGCACGCGCGCGTGACCTGGGCGCGACGATCGTGATGGAGCCCCGCGAGGTGACGCCCGGTGTCGAGACGGCCCTGTTCGCGGACCCTGAGGGGCACACGATCGGGCTGATGCGGCGGTCGGAGCCCGGCTAGTCGCGCCAGTCGGGCGCGAAGGGCGGGTCGAAGTTGCGCTCCCTGCGCTCGGAGAGCTCGTCGATCCGAGCCGTCTCCTCCGGCGTCAGGTCCAGCTCGAGCGCGGCGAGGTTCTCGCGCCGGCGGCCCGGGTCCGTGGAGCGCGGCAGGAGCACAACCCGCTCCTGGTGCCCGAGCCACGCCAGCGCGACCTGCGCCGGCGAGGCGTCGTGCGCTGACGCGATCTCGCGCAGCACGGGCTCCTCGACCATGTCGCTCGCGCTGCCGCCGAGCGGCGCGTACGCCTCGAGCAGCATGTCCGCCTCGTCCACGACCTCGCGCAGCTCGGTCTGGGACAGCTTCGCGTGGTACTCGACCTGGTCGGCGAAGATCGCCGGCTCGATCGCCAGCGCCTCGCGCAGCATGTAGGCGGGGAAGTTGCTCACGCCGAGCTCGCGGATCAGGTGGTCGTCGCGCAGCCGCCGAAGCTCCTCGAGCGCGGGGCGCAGCTCGCCCTCCTCCTGCGGCGGCCAGTGCAGGAGCAGCAGGTCGATCCGGTCGATCCCGAGCCGCCGCAGGCTCGCCTCGGCGCTCCGGCGCAGGTCGTCGGGGGCGAAGTCGTCGATCCACACCTTCGTCGTGACCCACACGTCGGCGGGGTCGACCCCGGAACGGCGGATCCCGCGCCCGACCTCCTCCTCGTTCCCGTAGGCCCGCGCGGTGTCCACGTGGCGGTAGCCCGCGGCGAGCGCGTCGGCGACCGCGTCCTCCGTCTCACCCGGATCGACCTCGAAGACCCCGAGGGCCACCGTCGGGACGTCGACGCCGCGGACCGTCTTGACTGCGGGGGCCGGCATCCGCCTCAACCTACCCGGCGGGCGCCGAGGTAACGCACGACGGCGTCGCCGTCCGCCTCGAGGGCGGCGGAGTCCGCCCGCGCGATGCGCGCGAACGGCTCTACCTCGACCTCGTCGCCGCGCAGCCGCCAGGTCGCCACGGCCCTCCCGCGCACCATCGCGAACGGCCGGAACATCCCGCCCGCGATCACCGCGGCCTCGTGCCGGCCCACGAAGCGGGCGCGCGAGCGCCAGCCCAGCAGGAGCGGCTCGAACGCGCCGAGGAGGCGCGGCTGCGGGGGCTCGTGGTCCGCACCGCCCCCCGGGCGCTTCGCCAGGTCCACGAGGCCGCCGCCGAGCTCGGTC
>DATENL010000043.1:0-2448 GCA_035275105.1 Thermoleophilaceae bacterium | reverse complement strand
GCGTGGTGCACGCGGGCGGCAGCGCGACCGGCCGCCGCATCACGCGGGAGCTGTCGGCCGTCGCGGCCGTGGACGATCGGATCGAGGTGCTCGAGAGCGCCACGGCCAGCGCGCTCTGGTGCGCGGACGGGCGCTGCGTCGGCCTGCGGGCGGCGCGGCCGAGCGGGCGGAACGTGGACGTCGTGGCGCGGGCCACCATCCTGGCGACCGGCGGAGCCGCGGCGCTCTGGGAGCGCACGACGAACCCGCGCGGCGCCATCGGCGCCGGGCTCACGCTCGCCGCGCACGCGGGCGCCGACCTGGCGGACCTCGAGTTCGTGCAGTTCCACCCCACGGCGCTCGCGTCGGAGGGGCAGAGCGACGGCTTCCTCATCACCGAGGCGATCCGCGGCGAGGGGGCGCTGCTGCTCGACGACTCCGGGGAGCGGTTCGTGGACGAGCTGGCGCCGCGCGACCAGGTCGCGCTGGCGCTCCAGCACGTCCTGCTCTCGGAGCCGGGCGCACGCGTGTTCCTCGACCTGCGCGCGATCGACATGACGAACTTCCCCAACATCGCGACCGCGCTCCGCCGCGCGGGGCTCGACCCCGGCCGCGACCTCGTGCCGGTCGCGCCCGCGGCGCACTACACGATGGGTGGAATCGCGACGGACCTGGACGGGAGCGCGTCGCTCCCGGGGCTCCTCGCGGTCGGCGAGTGCGCCTGCAACGGCCTGCACGGCGCGAACCGGCTGGCGTCGAACTCGCTGGCCGAGTGCTTCGTGTTCGGGCGCCGGGCCGGCGTCGCGGCCGCCGCGTCACCCCCCGTTCCGGAGGAGCTCCCCCCGCCGCCCGAGCATGCGCCCGACCCGGTACCGCATCCGGCGACACGCGCGGCGCTATGGCGGCTGGCCGGCATCGAGCGGACGGCCGACGACCTCCGCGAGCTCGCGCGGGACCCGTTCCCGCTCGCGCGAACGATCGCCGCGGCGGCGCTGACCCGCGAGGAGAGCCGGGGAGCGCACCAGCGACGCGATCGCCCCGCCGCCGACCCGGCGTTCGACGCCGGTCACGTGGTCGTACGCGACGGCTCGGCGCGGGTCGAGAGGTGGAACTGAAGACGCCCGGGGGGCCGCAACCCCCCAGCCGGGGGTGTGTTAACCCCAAAGTTGCGCATTTGCAGCGTTAACGCAGGCTTAACTTGCAGTTCGTTAGGGGTTAGCACCCCCTTGGAATACTCGGGCACCGTCGCGTAGGACGCGGCGTCAGTAGCGGAGGGGAGAAAGAGGGAGCATGTATCAGTTCAGCCGCGCGGTGTATCGCGAGCTCAGTCCAATGGTCGCCGAGGACAACGAGTCCGCGGAGGCCCGTCGCGATGTCCTCGAGGCATGCGAGCGCGCGTTCAGCCGCCTCGCGACCGATCGCCACTATTTCGCGCGACCGTCGCGCTCGCTGTTCAACGACATCCGGATGCACTTCCCGATGACGCGCCAGATGCGCGTCTTCCGCGTGGTGGACCGCTACATGAGCATCGCGACCGAGTACGTCGCGCGGCGCGAGAAGGAGGGCCTCACCATCGACGGGACGCCGCTGTGCTGCCACGCGAGCACGCGGAAGGGCACGGCCTGCCAGCGGGTCCCGCTTCCGGGCAGCAAGTACTGCCCGTCGCACAAGCACCTCGAGGAGGACTTCACCGAGGTCGTCGTCGCCGCGTAGCATCCGCGGCGTGCACGGGGTCGAGACCGCCTAGGTGCTCCTCGGCGTAGACGTCGGCGGGACGTTCACCGACGCCGCGCTGCTGGACGGCGACCGCCTGGTCACCGCCAAGGCTCCCACCACGCCGGACGACCAGTCCGAGGGCGTGACCCGAGCCGTCGCCGCCGCCCTCGAGAACGCCGGCGCCGACTCCGACGCTGTCGAGCGCTTCGTGCACGGGATGACCGTCGGCACGAACGCGCTTCTGGAGGGCAAGGTCGCGCGAACGGCGCTCTTCGCCACCGAGGGGTTCACCGACCTGGAGGAGCTCGGCCGGCAGGCGCGCGCCGAGCTGTACCGCCTGTGCGCCGGCCACCCCCCGCCGCTCGTGCCGCCCGACCGGCGCGTCGCGGTCGCCGAGCGGAGCGGGCCAGAAGGCGTGCTGAGTGACCTCGACGAGGACGCCCTGAAGAGCGCGCTCGACGCGCTCGACGGCGACGTCGAGGCCGCCGCCGTCTGCCTGCTCTGGGGCTTCCGCCATCCAGGGCACGAGCGCCGCGTGGCCGAGCTGATCGCGGAGCGCGACGGAGGCGTGCACGTCTCGACATCGCACGAGACCGCCGGCGTCTTCCGCGAGTACGAGCGCTGCGCGACGACCGTGGTGGACGCGGCGCTGTCGCCGCTCCTGGCCGCGTATCTGCGCCGGCTCGTGGAGCGCACGCGCGACGCCGGCCTGCCGACGCCGGCGATCATGCAGTCCAGCGGCGGCCTGGCCGA
>DATENL010000042.1:0-2962 GCA_035275105.1 Thermoleophilaceae bacterium | reverse complement strand
TTCCCGGCCTGGCGCGAGCTTGGGGCGCCCGGCCGGGCGGAGCTGCTGGTCGGCGCCGCCGACCGGCTCCGCGAGCGGCGGCTCGAGCTCGCGGCGCTCCAGGTCCGCGAGTGCGCCAAGCCGTGGGGCGAGGCCGACGCGGACGTCTGCGAGGCGATCGACTTCCTCGAGTACTACGCGCGCGAGGCGGTGCGGCTCGCCGAGGGCCGACCGCTGCTCCAGGCGCCGGGCGAGCGCAACACGATGCGCTACGAGCCGCGCGGGGTGGTGGCCGTGATCGCGCCCTGGAACTTCCCGCTCGCGATACCGACGGGGATGGTCGCCGCCGGGCTGGCCGCGGGCAACGCCGTCGTGCTCAAGCCGGCCGAGCAGTCGCCCGCGTCGGGTCTCGCGCTGGTCGAGGCGCTGCGCGCCGCCGGGGTGCCCGACGGCGCGATCTCGCTCGTGCCGGGCTTCGGCGACGCGGGCGAGGCGCTCGTGCGCGACCCGCGCGTTCACACGATCGCGTTCACCGGGTCGAGCGCCGTCGGTCTCGAGATCGTGCGCGCCGCCGCCGACGTGCCCGACGGCCAGCGCCACCTCAAGCGCGTGGTGGCCGAGATGGGCGGGAAGAACTGCGTGATCGTCGACGCGGACGCCGACCTGGACGAGGCGGTCCCGGCGATCGTCCGGTCCGCCTTCGTGTACGCGGGGCAGAAGTGCTCGGCATGCGCCCGCGTGCTCGCCCACGACGGCGTCGCCGACGCGCTGCTCGAGCGGCTCGCGGGAGCGACGTCCGTCCTGGTCGTCGGCCAGGCCGACGCGTTCGGCACCGACGTGCCGCCGGTGATCGAGCGCGAGGCGCGCGACCGCGTGGAGCGCTACGCCGCGCGCGCGGCCGGCGAGGGCCGGGTGGTTGCGCGGCACGACCGGGTCCCCGAGCGCGGCTGGTTCTGCCCGCCGACGGTGGCGACCGACCTCCCGCCGGAGTCGCCGGTGCTGCGCGACGAGATCTTCGGCCCGGTGCTGGCGGTCGAGCGCGTGGCGAGCGTCGAGGCGGCCTGCGACGTGCTCGACGAGTCGCCCTTCGCGCTCACCGGAGGTCTGTTCTCGCGCAACCCGTCCGTCGTCGACGAGGTGGTGCGGCGCTCCCCGGTCGGCAACCTGTACGTGAACCGGCACATCACGGGCGCGATGGTCGGCCGGCAGCCGTTCGGCGGCAACCGGCGGTCGGGTATCGGCTCGAAGGCCGGCGGTCCCGATTACCTTCTTCAATTCGTCGAGCCGCGGGTGGTGACCGAGAACACGATGCGACACGGGCTGGTGGTCGAGTGAGGGCGCTCGCGGTCGCCCTCGCCGTCGCGTGGTGCGTGCTCGCCGCTCTCGCGCCGGCCGCGATGGGCGCCGCGCGCCCGCTCGACGACGTGCGCGTGTTCGCGCACGTGCCGGCCCCGGGATCGCCCGAGCCGATCGTGGTCGCGCCCGACCGCAGCGTCTACGTCGGCACCAACCAGTTCGGCAAGGGGAGCGACGAGGACGCCGCCGCGCCGTCGCGGGTCTTCAAGTTCTCGCCGGTGGGCAAGCTGGTGCGCACCTACGTGCTGCGCGGCCAGCCGCTCGGCGAGGACCACGGCATCCAGGGCCTCGCGATGGACGGCCACGGACTGCTCTTCGTGCTCGACCGCTCGGCCAACCCGCGCGTGGTGGTGCTCGACCCGAGGACCGGGTCGCAGCGGCTGTACGCGCGCTTCCGCGACGTCCCGTCGTGCACCCTCTCGGGGCAGACGAAGAACTGCTCGGCCACGTTCACCAACAACGCCGCCGGGCCCGACTACGCGACCTTCGCGCCCAACGGCGACCTGTACGTGACCGACATCGACCAGGCGCTCCTCTGGCGCGTGCCGCGCGGCGGCGGCCGGGCCGACGTCTGGTTCACCGACGCCCGCCTCGAGAGCGTGTACGGGCCGAACGGGATCCAGGTGATGCCCGACGGGCGCACGCTGCTGTTCGTCAACACGGGCTCGAACCCGGCCGCGGGCGACCCGACCACTGGGCGGCTGTACAAGCTGCCGATCCGCCGCGACGGCCGGCCGGGTCAGCTAAAGCAGTTCTGGGAGAGCCGGCCGGCCGACGGCCCGGACGGGTTCGCGCTCGGCCGCTCCGGTCGCATCTACCTGGCGCTCGCCGCGGGGGCCGGGCTGGTCGTGATCTCTCCCAGCGGGCAGGAGCTGCGCCGCATCCCGGCCTCGCCGGTGGAGAACGAGGCGCAGGAGGTCCCGTTCGACGGGCCGGCCAGCGCGGCGTTCCTCGACCGGCGCGTGCTCGTGACCAACCAGGGCTTCCCGGAGACGGACGAGGCGCACTGGGCGGTGCTCGACGTGTTCGTGGGCGAGCGCGGTGCGCCCCTGTTCCGGCCGTTCGTCGGTGGCCGCAGGCCGCGGCTGCGCCTGACGGCGCGGCCGAAGCGCGCGGTGGTGGGGGAGCGCACGCGCTTCCGCTTCCGCGTGACGCTCCGCGGCAAGCCCGTTCGCGGCGCGGTGGTCCGGTTCACCGGGCGGCGCGCCGTGACCGGCCCGAAGGGCCGCGCGTCGATGCGGTTCGAGCCGCGGCGGGCCGGCCTGCGGCGGGCGGTGGCCGTGAAGGGGCGGTTGCTCCCGGGCTCGACCAGGGTCCGGTTCGTGTCGCCGTAGCGCGCCATCGAAGGTCGAACGTCCCAAAACCGACGCTATAGCGTCGGTAAATGGACGTTCAACTCGAGAACCCGCCGAAGACGGTGGCCAGGCGCCAGACGTAGTAGCGGCTCATCGTGTCGAGGGCGGCGGGCTCGCTCGACAGCAGTGAGTCGACGCGGGCGCGGGAGAGGACCGACCACGCCGGGTGGTCGGGCTGGTCGAGCACCGCGCGGCGGACGTCGCGGAGGATCGGGGCGAACGGATCGTCAGCGGCGGCGCGCGGCCGCGCGCGGCGGCCGGCCTCGGCCACG
>DATENL010000041.1:0-3171 GCA_035275105.1 Thermoleophilaceae bacterium | reverse complement strand
CCAACATCTCCTCCTCCAGCTCGACGATGGTGCGGGTGATCTCCTCCGGGGACATCCCCTCCTCCCGCTCGCGGCGCCGCCGCCGCGAGCGTTCGGGCAGCTTCGACTCGACCGCCAGGAAGTCGGAGATGTCGGAGATCCCCTTGCGCACCGTCTCGGGGGTGATGCCGTGCGTCTGGTTGTACGCGACCTGGATCGCGCGCCGGCGGTCGGTCTCCTCGATCGCCCGGCGCATCGCGGTCGACTCCTTGTCCGCGTACATGATCACGCGGCCCTTGATGTTTCGCGCGGCCCTCCCGATGGTCTGGATCAGGGAGGTCTCCCCGCGGAGGAAGCCCTCCTTGTCGGCGTCGATGATGCAGACGAGCGAGACCTCGGGCAGGTCGAGGCCCTCGCGCAGCAGGTTGACGCCCACGAGGACGTCGAACTCGCCGAGCCGCAGGTCGCGGATGATCTGGATCCGCTCGAGCGTGTCGATCTCCGAGTGCAGGTAGCGCACCCGGAAGCCGTACTCCATCAGGTAGTCGGTCAGGTCCTCGGACATCTTCTTGGTGAGCGTGGTCACGAGCGTGCGCTCGCCGGCCTCCGCCCGCGCGCGGACCTCGTTCATCAGGTCGTCGATCTGGTTCTTGGTCTCGCGGACCTCGACCTCGGGGTCGACGATGCCGGTCGGGCGGACGATCTGCTCGACGGTCCGCACCGCGTGGGCGCGCTCGAAGTCGCCCGGCGTGGCGGAGACCATCACCACCTGCGGCACGATCGCGAGGAACTCGTCGAACGTCTGCGGGCGGTTGTCGAGCGCGCTGGGCAGCCGGAACCCGTACTCGACCAGCGTCTGCTTGCGCGAGCGGTCGCCCTCGAACATGCCGCCGATCTGCGGGATCGTCTGGTGCGACTCGTCCACGAAGCAGACGAAGTCGTCGGGGAAGTAGTCGAGCAGGCAGTAGGGCCGGGCGCCCGGGGCGCGGCCGTCGAGGATCCGGGAGTAGTTCTCGATCCCGTTGCAGAAGCCGAGCTCGCGAAGCATCTCCATGTCGAACTGGGTGCGCTGGCGCAGCCGGTGCGACTCGAGCAGCTTGCCCTCGGCCTCGAGCTCCGCGCAGCGCGCCTCGAGCTCGTCGCGGATCTCCACGACCGCGCGGTCGACGGTCGGGCGGTCGGTGGCGTAGTGGGTGGCCGGCCAGATGCCCACGTGCTCGAGGTCGCCGAAGATCTCGCCCGTCAGGGGGTCGAAGTGCTGGACCGCCTCGATCTCGTCGCCGAAGAACTGCGCCCGGAAGGCGGTCTCCGAGTACGCGGGGAAGACCTCGAGCGTGTCGCCGCGCACCCTGAACTTGCCGCGCCCCAGCGCCTGGTCGTTGCGGCTGTACTGGATGTCGACCAGCTTGCGCAGGACCTCGTCGCGGTCGGCCATCTCGCCGCGCTTGAGCAGCAGCATCTGAGCGTCGTACTTCTCAGGCGAGCCGAGGCCGTAGATGCACGAGACGCTGGCCACGATCACCACGTCGCGGCGCGCGAAGAGCGCGGCCGTGGCCGAGTGCCGGAGCCGGTCGATCTCCTCGTTGATCGACGAGTCCTTCTCGATGTAGAGGTCCTGGCTCGGGACGTACGCCTCGGGCTGGTAGTAGTCGTAGTAGGAGACGAAGTACTCGACCGAGTTGCGCGGAAAGAACTCCCGGAACTCGTTGCAGAGCTGGGCGGCGAGCGTCTTGTTGTGCGCGATCACCAGCGCCGGCCGCTGCACCTGCTCGATCGTGAACGCCATCGTGGCCGTCTTGCCCGAGCCCGTGACCCCGAGCAGCGTCTGGAAGCGCTCCCCCGCCTCGATCCCCTCGGCAAGGCCGTCGCGCGCCTTCGGCTGGTCGGCGATCGCGGTGTAAGCGGAGTTGACCTCGAACTTCGGCATGGCGATTTGAAGCTAGCAGTCGGCTCGGGCCGCTTGAGAGGTGCGATGCTGGCGCGCGGTGAGGGGCCTGATCCGACGCAGCGCCGCGCGAATCGACCCCGTCGTGGTCGGCGCCGGGCTCGCCGCCGCGCTGCCCGTGATCGTGTCCACGGTGCGGGCGGTCAGGGCGGGCTGGCTGCCGGTCGCCGACGACGCGATGATCGTCGTCCGCTCGCTCGACGTGCTCTCGACCCACTCGCCGCTGCTCGGCGCGTACTCCGCGTCGTCGTCGGTGGTCGGGCAGCCCGTCTCGAGCCCCGGGCCGATGCTGTTCTGGCTGCTCGCGCTGCCGGTGCGCGCAGGGCACGCCGCGCCGGCGATCGCGATGGGGCTCGTGAACACCGCGTCCGTCGTCGGCGTCGTGGCCCTTGCCAAGCGCCGCGGCGGCCTCGTGCTCATGTTCGTCGTCGCGGGGGCGGTGGCCCTGATGTGCCGGTCGCTCCAGGCGCAGACCTTCCACGACGTGTGGAACCCGAGCGCGGCCGTGCTCCCGTTCGCGCTCCTGGTCTTCCTCGCGTGGTCGGTGGCGGCCGGGGAGCAGGCGCTCCTGCCGCTCATGGTCGTCGTGGGCAGCTTCTCCGTGCAGGCGCAGCTGACGTTCGCGCTGCCCGTCCTCGCGGCGGTCGCCGTGGGCCTGGGCTTCCTCGTCGCGTCGGGCCGGCGCGTGCCGCGCCGCACCGTGGTGGTGGCCGCGGTCGCGCTGCTCGCGTGCTGGAGCCTTCCGTTCGCCGAGCAGGCGGTGCGCCGGCCCGGCAACCTGGTGCTGATCGGGCGCGTCGCGGCGAGCGACGTCCACAAGTTCGGCTGGGAGGCCGGCTGGCACAGCGTCGAGCACGCCGTCGGCGTACCGCCCTGGTGGGTCCGTCCCGAGCGCGACGAGCTGGCGCGGCTGGCCGACGTCGGCTTCGCGCCGGGCGCCCTCATGACCGTCAGCGCGATCGCCGTGCTGGCCGTGCTCGCACTGCCGGCGCTGGATCTCTACCTCGGCCAGCAGGACAACCGCGCGATGCCCGAGAGCACCGACGCCCGGCGCGCCTCGGACGGGATGACCGCCGGCTTCGGCGCGGGTTCCAACGGCCCGCTGCTGCTCAGCGTCGACTTGTCGAAGCAGCCGGCGAAGGCGGATCAGAAGCAGATCGACAAGATCAACTCGGGCGAGCAGGACGACAAGGACAAGGCCAAGCAGCAGGCCCAGAAGCAGGAGCAGCAGCTCGCCGGGCAGCTCG
>DATENL010000040.1:0-25243 GCA_035275105.1 Thermoleophilaceae bacterium | reverse complement strand
CGTACGCGGCGACCAGCTCGGCGTCGCCGCGCGCGGCCTCGCGCGCGCAGTCGCCGCGCACCGCGCACACGAGCGCGTGGAGGACGGCGTCGCCCAGCGTCCGGTCCCCTACGGGCACGAGCGACGCCGCGGCAGCGAGCGCGAACGCCACGAGGAGCACGACGCCGACCCACTCGACCGTCGCTTGACCGCGCTCGGGCAGCATGCCCCGAAGCGTCGGCGATGCGGCGTTGCACGTGTGCGACGAAGGTGAAAATTCGGCGCGGATAGAGTGCGCGCGCCGTGAACTTCGACCTCACCGACGAGCAGCGCGACATCCAGCGGCTCGTGCGCGACTTCGCCGACGGCGAGGTCCGCCCGGTCGCCGAGGAGCTCGACCGCGAGAAGCGCTTCCCCTACGAGATCGTCGAGAAGCTCGGCGGCCTGGGCCTGATGGGGATGCCGTTCCCGCAGGAGTACGGCGGCGGCGGGACGGACAACCTCTCCTACGCGATCGCTGTCGAGGAGCTGACGCGGGTCGACTCGTCGGTGGCGATCACGATGGCGGCGCACACGTCGCTGGGAACGTGGCCGGTCTACCAGTTCGGCAGCGACGAGCAGAAGGCCGACCTGCTCCCCGACCTCTGCGCGGGCCGCAAGCTCGGCGCGTTCGGCCTGACCGAGCCCGAGGCTGGATCGGACGCGGGCAATGTGCGCACCACCGCGAAGCTCGAGGACGGCGACTGGGTGATCGACGGCGCCAAGCAGTTCATCACGAACGCGGGGACCGACATCTCGGGCCACGTGGCGATCACGGCGCGCACCGGCGACGGCGAGATCTCCAACCTCATCGTCCCCAAGGGGACCCCCGGCTACGAGCAGGGCGAGCCCTATCGCAAGATGGGCTGGAACGCCTCCGACACGCGACCGCTCACCTTCGACGGCGCGCGCGTGCCCGAGGACAACCTGCTCGGCCCGCGCGGGCAGGGCTTCAAGCAGTTCCTGGCCACGCTCGACGGCGGCCGGATCGGCGTGGCGGCGATGGGCGTCGGGCTCGCCCAGGGAGCGCTCGACGAGGCGCTCGCCTACGCGAAGGAGCGCCAGGCGTTCGGTCAGCCGATCTCGCGCTTCCAGGCGATCCAGGCCAAGCTCGCGGACCTCGCCACGGAGATCGAGGCGGCGCGCCTCCAGACCTACAAGGCGGCCTGGCTCAAGGACCAGGGCCGCACGTTCACGCTCACGGCGGCGCAGGCCAAGCTCAAGACCGGCCGCCTCGCCGTGCGGGCGACCGAGGAGGCGGTGCAGATCCACGGCGGCTACGGCTACATCGAGGAGTACCCCGTGTGCCGCTTCTACCGCGACGCCAAGATCCTGACCATCGGCGAGGGGACCGACGAGGTCCAGCAGATGGTCATCGCCCGCGCGCTCGGGGCCTAGGCCCCCTACGGGCCGCCGAAGCGCGAGCGGAGCGCCATCACGTTGCTCACGTAGCGCTGGGTCTCGGGCAGCATCCCGTGGGCGCGGACCGAGCCGAGTCCCTGGTAGTACGCGGCGGCCGCCGCGGCCGGGTCGCCGCCGGTGTCGCGGAGCAGCTGGCGCAGGTAGAGCGCGCCCGCCTGCACGTTGTCGATCGCTGAGTTCGGGTCGAGCCTGCGGCTGGCGAGGCTCTGGTTGATCCAGCTCCAGGTCCCGGGCATGATCTGCATCACGCCGCGCGCGTTCGCGCTCGACACGGCCCCGTTGTTGAAGCCGCTCTCCTGCCACGCGATCGCCTGGGCGAACGAGCTCGAGACCCCGTTCTGCGACGCGACGGTGGCGATGTCGGACGCGCTCACACGGCCGGGCGTGGGGTTCGGCGCCGCCGTGGGCACCACGCGCTGCGCGGGCACCGGCGCGGGGGCGCTCGCCGCCGCCGCGGGGGCCGTCTCGGACGGCAGCTTGAGGACGGTGCCGCTGAGCAGCACGCGCGCGGGGTCGAGCCCGTTCATCCACGCGAGCTGGCTTGTGGAGACGCCCGATCGCGCGGCGATGGCGCTCAGCGAGTCGCCCGCGCGCACGACGTAGGACCCGGCGGGAGGCGGCGCCGCGCTCGCTGCCGCGGTCGGCGTCGAGGAGCTGAGCTGTGCCGTCGCGCCCTGCACCGCGGTGGCGGCCTGGCTCGCGCTGGGGATCTGGATCGTGCTGCCGAGGACCACGTTCGACGTCGGCGACAGCCCGTTCGCGGCCGCGACCGCGCTGGTGCTCATGCCGTTCGCGGCGGCGATCGACCAGAGCGTCTCGCCCGGCGCAACGGTGTGGGCGACGTATGCCTGCGCGGGGCTCGCTCCGATCGCGAGCGCCACTGCGGTGGCGAGGATGACGCGGGGCACGCTCATGACGTACCCGGCTGTTCGGCCACGTCATGCATTCCTGAGGCGGGTGAAACGAAACCTGCAACCGCGCCGTTAGCCTGCCCGCGTGCGGTTCGGTGCCGTCGTCCTGGGGGCCGTCGTCCTCGCGGTCTACGCCTCGACGATCGGCATGACCGCGTTCGGCCGCTCCGACTTCGCCGGCGCCGAGCCTCACCACCTGCTGACCGCGCGATCGCTCGCGGACGACGGCGACGTCGACCTCGTCAACCAGTACCGCGACGGCGACTACCTCCCCTTCCACCCGTACGGGCTGGCGCCCGAGGGCGACCTGACCGACGGCCGGCTGAACGAGCCGCACGGCCTCGGGTTCCCGGCGCTGATCGCCCCCGCCTACGCCGCCGGCGGCGAGCACGCCGTCGAGGCGCTGCTCGCGGTGATCGCCGCGCTGGCCGTCGTGCTCGCGTACCGGCTCGCGCTGCGAGCGGTCCCGGACCCGTGGGCGCTTGGCGCCGCAGCGACGGTCGGCCTCGCGCCGCCGCTCGTGGCGTACTCGACGTCGGTCTACCCCGAGCTGACGGCGGGCGCGGCCCTGACGGGCGCGGCGCTGCTCGCGCTCGGCCTGGCGGAGCGACCGTCGCGCGCCCGCGCGGTGGTCTGCTTCGCGCTGGTGGCGCTGCTCCCCTGGCTCGGCATCCGCTTCGCGCCGGCCGCGCTCGTGGTCGGCGGATACGCGTACCTGTCGCTGCGGAGGGCGGGCCGCGGCCTGCTGGCGCTGGCCGGCCTCGAGATCGTGGCGTTCGCGACCGCGGTGTACGTCGGGGTCAACGGGCGGCTGTACGGCGGCCCCTCCCCGGACTCGGCGGGCGGCGGCGGGACGGGGGCGGACTCCGTGCTCGACTACCTCGGCCGGATCCCGCGGCTCGCGACGCTGTGGCTCGACCCGCACTTCGGCCTCCTGCGCTGGGCGCCGATCGCGGCGCTGGCGCTCGCCGGCGCCCTCCTGTTCCTGCGCGAGCGCCGCACCGGCCTCCGCCGGGCGATCCCGACGCTCGCGGCGCAGCAGTCGGCCGTCGGGCTCTGCGCGGCGGTCCTGGCAGTTCAGCTGCTCGTCGCGGCGTTCCTGGCGCCGGCCATGTCCGGTCACTGGTTCCCGGGCCGGCACCTGGTGTGGGTGCTGCCGGTGGCGACGCCGCTGGTGGCGGTCGCGCTGCGGCGGTTTCCGCGCGTCGGAACCGCGCTGGGGCTCGTCACGGTGGCGGGGTCCGTGTGGCTCTGGCTCGCGATCGTGGTCGGCGACGCCAGCCTGATCGGCGACCGGCCCCCGTTCTGACGCCACCGTCCTGACTAGAGATCGCATAGCGATCTCAATCCAGGACAGTGGCCCTCAGGAGGTCTCGCGCTCCAGCAGCTTCGCGGCCGCGCTGGCGGGGTCGAGGCGGCGGGCGACGACGTCGTCCAGGAGCGCCTGGACCTCGGCGTCGTCCTTCACCGCCTCGTCGAGGCGGCGGCGCATGCGGACAGTGGCGAGCTCCATCACCTCGTTCATCAGGTTGCGGCGGCGGCGCTCCTCGAGCGTGCCCTCGGCCGCGATGTGCTCGCGGTGCTCGGCGATCTTCGCGACGACCTCGTCCACGCCCTCGCCCTTGGCGGCCTCGGTGCGCAGGATCGGCACGTACCAGTCGGTGCGCGGTCCGAGCGAGAGGACGCCGCGGATCTCGCGCACCATCGTGTCGGTGAGCGGGTGGTCGGCCTTGTTGACGACGATCACGTCGGGAATCTCCATCACGCCCGCCTTGAGCGCCTGGATCGAGTCGCCCGAGCCGGGCATCAGCACGAGCACGACCGTGTCCGCGTGGTCGATGATGTCGACCTCGGCCTGGCCCACCCCGACCGTCTCGAGCAGCACGTCGTCCTTCCCCGACGCGTCCATCAGGAGCGCCGCCTGGAGGGTGGCCTCCGACAGGCCGCCGAGCGACCCGCGCGAGGCCATCGAGCGGATGAACACGCCCGGGTCGAGGAAGTGGTCGGCGAGCCGGATCCGGTCGCCGAGCAGCGCGCCGTGGGTGAACGGCGACGACGGGTCGATCGACAGCACCGCCACGTCCCGCTCGCGGTCGCGAGCGTTGCGGACGATCGCGCCGATCAGCGTCGACTTGCCGACCCCGGGGGGCCCGGTGAAGCCGACCATCGCGGCGCGTCCGGTCTTCGGGTAGACCTCGCGCACGAGCGCCCAACCCTCGGGGTCGTCGTTCTCCACGAGCGAGATCGCGCGCGCCAGTGCGCGCTTGTCGCCGGCCAACAGCCTCTCGGCCAACTCCGCTGCTGTGCTTCCGAGCGGCGTCACGGGCGGCAATGGTACGGACGGTCTCCGCTTAAGATCGCCCCGTGACGATCGAGGCGCCCAACCTCGACGAGGTGCGCGGGCCCGCGCCTGACGGACTGCGCCCTCCCCCGCCCCCGCTCCACGGCGGCCCCCTCACCCTGCTGCGATTCATGCGCCGCCACCGCATGCTCACGCCGAAGTACGCGCGGCTGTTCCTGCGGCTCGCGCGCCGGCGCCTCTTTCAGCGGCGCCTCCACACCGACGGCATCGCGTTCATCGGCCCGCGGGTGGCGCTCCAGATCGGCCGCGGCGGGCGGATCGAGCTGGGACGCTGGTCGTGGCTCGGGCACGGCACGAAGATCCGCTGCCACGAGGGCGTCGTCTCGATCGGCGCGAAGACCGTGCTCGGCCAGGAATGCACGGTCTCCGCCTACCAGCACGTGTCGATCGGCCGCGAGTGCGTGATCGCCGACCGCGTGATGCTGATCGACTTCGACCACGGCATGGTCGAGGTCGACCGCCCGATCCGCCTCCAGGGGATCTACAAGCGCGACGTGAGGGTCGGCAACAACGTCTGGATCGGCTACGGCGCGTGCATCCTGCGCGGCGTCACCATCGGCGACAACGCCGTCATCGGCACCAGCGCGGTCGTGACGAAGGACGTGCCGGCCAACGCGGTCGTCGCCGGCATCCCGGCGCGCGTCCTCCGGATGCGCGACGAGCCGCGCTCCATGCGCTGGGAGTGACGAGAGCTTGCGGCGCCGTTGCGTGGACGTCCTCCTCCACGGCGGCCGACGCGGCACGCTGATAGCCGCGCTCGCGGCCGCCCACGTGGCGGGCTCGCTCGCGGCGCCGCAGGCTCGCGCAGATCCGCCCGGCGGCCCGAGGTCGGAGGAGATCGTCGTGCGCACGAGCCTGGAGGTCGGCGCGCCCGGCCTCGACGCCGCGTGGAGTGCGAAGGCGACCACCTCGGTGACGGTCCCACGCGCCCGCGCGCCTGAGTTTCGGGAGGTGACCGAGGCTCATACCGCCCTGCGCCGGACGCGCGCGTTCCGGCGCGTGCTGGACGAGCTCGGCGTGGCGCGTGACGTTGGGCGGTCAAACCAGAGCAGCGGAGCGGGAGGGCACGTGACGGTGACTCCCCTGCCCAGAGGCGTACAGATCAGCCACGTCGCCCGGGCCGAGGTCTTCTCGGACACTCCGCTCGAGATCGGCGGCTGGCGCATCACGCGACGAGGACCGCGGCTCGTCATCGTCTTCCGTCCCGCGCAGGACCGCCCGGACGTCGTGCTGCGCGATCTCGCGGTGACGACTCGGTCGTTGGACGCCGTCGTCCCTCGCCCCGTCCCGACCGCACAGGGCGCCCACGGCCGGCTGCGCTGGCACTTCGACGCCGAGCTGCCGCCGGCCGTCGTCGTCAGCGGTCGCATCCCCTGGCGCGCGCGGCTCGCATCGACGACGCTCTGGCGATACCTGCGGCCGATCGGCGCGGTGCTCGCGACGATGATCGTCCTTCCGTTCGCGGCGCTCGCGCTCGGTCGAATGGGCGCCGCGTCCGCCGTGCCGTGCGGGTCGCTCCAGCGCGCCAGGCGCGCGCTTCCCTACCTCGCGGCGCCGGCCATCGCCGGGTTGGCGAGCATCATCGTGATCGAGAGCACCCACGGCGGACACGGACCATCGGAGGCGATGGCGATCGACGGCGCCGTGCTCGCGCTACCGCTCCTGGGTTTTCTGGCCCTCGCCCTGGTACCGCGCGGCGAGTGCCTGCTGAGCTACCGGCGCCGGGCTCCGCTTCGCGCCCTCGCGGTCGCCGCGGCCGTCTCGTTCGCGGTGCTCGCCCGCTTCACGCACTTCTGGGAGCCGCCTGCGACGGACCTCGTGCGCGACGTGTTCGCGGCGGCCGCCGTCCTGACGACCGTCGCGCTCTCGGTGATCATGATCATCGCGCTCGCGCGCGTGCTCGCGGGCTTCACCCCGGCCTGGCTCGCGACCTCACGCGGCCGCCACGCTCTCCTGCGGAGGAGCGCGATCGCGGTCGGGGTGCTGGTCGGCGCCCAGTCGGTCTGGTCGACCTACCTCGACGCGAAGCGCTTCGCGCCCGTCGACGAGGTCGCGACCTTCGACGAGTTCGCGCAGGACGTGGAGTCGAGCCTGACGGTGCTCCCCCTGAACCTCGTGATGATCACGCTCCCCGCGCTCGCCGCCGGCGTGACGCTCGCGGTGATGTCCGCTCTGACCGTACGGGGTCGCGAGGAGCGCCTCCTGCCCCTCCGAGGCCCGGCCGCACTTGCGGTCGGCGTCCTGTTCGCCTCGCTTGCGACCTCGACCACCGGCACGTATCTCGGGGTCGCCTTCCCGCTGGGCTTCCTGCTCGCGCTCGTCCTGTATCTGGGAGTCGCGCGCTGGCTCGCCGCCCGAACCGCAGAGCGGAGCGCCGAGATCGCGAGGCTCAACCCGGGGTGGAACGGCGGGGCGTCGGTCCTGTGGAGGCACCAGCGAGGACTGTTCGAGCGAGCACTGGACCTTGCCCGCCTCGAGACCCTCGAGGCGGACGCCTACGAGGCGTACCTCAGCAGCGACCAGTCGAAGGGGTCCGATTACCTGACGGAGCTCGCCGCCGCGCGTACCCAGCGCGACGAGGTGGCGGCGGCCGGCGCGTCCACCCGGAGAGGCGTTCGGCTGCCGGCGAGCCTGCGTCCCGTCGAGGCCGCGTTCGGATCGGGTCCCGCGGGCGGCTGGCGCGGCAACGGCATCGTTGCCGCGCGAATCGGCCTGCGCCTGGCGGTCGTGCCCCTGGCGATCTACGCCTACGGCGTCGCCACGCGGGCGGGGAGGCAGCTCACCGGGGAGTCCCAGTTCGGGCTGCTGGACGCCGTCACCCATGGTGCGGCGGAGCTCACGTTCTGGGTCGTGGCGAGCTTCGTGCTCGGCGCGCTCTTCAGCCAGCTCCCGGGGCGGTTCGGCCTCGTTCGCGGCGCCGCGCTCGGCATCGCGTTCGCGGTGCCGGTCGGGATCGCCGGGGTGCTCGGCGACCACGACACCGGCTGGACGTTCCGCGCTCTGGAGGTCATCGTCCTCCTCAGCGTGCTGGGGCTGATGCTCGACCGGCGCACGCTCGCGCGGTACGGGATGGGGCGACCGCACCTCACCGCGCTGTACGAGATCCGGCGCGGGCGCTTCGCCGCCGCATACGCCTCGACGGCCACGCTGCTGATCACGGCCGTCGCGCAGCAGATAGCCGCCGGACGCGCCGACCAGGCGCTGACCGAGCTGCTCCGCGGCGCGCCGGGCCTGCTCCAGCTCTGACGCCGGGCTCTAAGCGCTGCGAGTGATCGTCCCGCGCTCTCCCGCCAGATCGCGGTAGACCGCCGACACCTGCTCGGCGACGTCGGTCCAGTCGAACGTCAGGACGTGCTCGGTCGCCTCGGCCACGAGCCGCTCGCGGAGCGCCTCGTCGGTCAGGAGCCGCTCGGCCATCGCCGCCAGCGACTGCGGGTCGCGCGCGCGGAAGCGCAGCCCCACGTCCTCGTTCGGGACGACCTCGCGCAGGCCGCCGGTGTCGGCCACGAGGCACGGACAGCCCGACGCCATCGCCTCGAGCGCCACCAGCCCGAACGGCTCGTAGATCGAGGGCACGACGCACAGGTCGGCGATCCGGTAGAGCGAGTGCAGCACGTCGTCGCCGATCCAGCCGAGGAAGACGCCGTGGTCGTCGAGCCCTAGGTCGGCGGCCTGCGAGCGCAGCTCCTGCTCGTGAGTCCCGGAGCCCGCGACGATGAAGCGCACGTTGCCGACGCGCTCGATCAGCCCGGGGAGCGCCTCGAGCGCGAGCTGGAAGCCCTTCTCGTAGACGAGCCGGCCGACGAGCACGACGAGCCGCTCGTCAGGCGCGGCGAACTCGCGCCGGAGCGCGTCCAGGTCGGCGACCGGCACGAGGTCGGTGGGGTCGATCCCGTTGGGGATCACGGTGATCCGCTCCTCGTCGAGACCGTAGACGTCCGCGACGTGCTCGCGCATGTACGACGAGCAGGTGACCACGCGATCGGCGCGGTTCGCCATCCAGTGCTCGACCCCGTGGATGTGCGACTGCGGGTGCTTGTCGACCCAGCCCTGGTGGCGGCCGTACTCGGTCGCGTGGATCGTGACCGCGAGCGGGCAGCGGAACCGCTTGGCCAGGTGGTCGCCCGCCACTGCCACGAGCCAGTCGTGCCCGTGCACCACGTCGAAGTCGTAACGGTCGCCGAGCTCCACGCCGGCGGCCAGCATGTCGGCGTTCATGTGCTCGACCCAGGCGACGAACTCCGCCAGCTCGCGCGGCCGCTTCGGCTCGCGCACGCGATGGACCGTGACGCCCCGGGTGTCCTCCTCGGGCGGGGACTCCTCCATGCCGCGGGTCAGGACGTGCACGTCCACGCCCTGGGCGACGAGGTTCTCCGACAGCTTGCGCACGTGGCGCGCCAGGCCGCCCTCGATGAGCGGCGGGTACTCCCAGGAGAGGATCAGGACGCGCATGGGTGGATTGAGCCTCACGTGGCGAACAGCGCCGCGGTCTCGACGCGGGGCGCCAGGTTACGAACCGGCGCCTCGACAGCCGCGCCGGAGTCTGTCAGAGCGTCCAGGGCCGCGTCCAGTCCGTGTGTGTGGCCCGCCACGCGCCGGTGCGGGTAGTCGCCGGCGAGGTCGTGCGTCACCTGGAACGCCCAATCGCTCGACTGGAGCGCCAAGAGCTCGCGGACCGCGCGCTCGAGCGCCGGCCCGTGGCTACGCGTCTCGGCGGCGCGCGCGACGGTCCGCAGCTCCGCCGCCCGCGCGGCGAAGGCGATGTCGGCCACGCGCGGCGAGTCCCAGGTGGTCAGGTCCTTGGGCCGGCCCCAGGTCGAGGGCGCGATCGGCCGCTCGACCGGCTCGTGGCGCGACAGCGCGTCGGGCAGCGTCGCAAGCGGCACGCCCTGGAGCCGCGCCTCGTCGAGGACGAACGACAGCCACGCGCGCCCCTCGTACCACCAGTGGCCGAGCAGCTCGGTGTCGAGCGCGCAGCACACGAGCCCGGGGCGGCCGCGCTCGGCCCGGTAGGCGTCGAGGCGCTCCGCGACGCGCCGGACGAACTCGCGCGCGTGGCCGCGGGCCACGACCAGCGCGCGCCAGTGGCGGTAGGGCTCGCCCGCGTTGCTCCACGGCCGCAGGTCGTGGGTCGTCCGGCCCCAGTAGTTGCGGTACTCGCCGTGCGCCGGGAACCCCTGGCCGTCCCAGACGAGCGAGATCAGCTCCCAGTCGATCGGGACCGCCACCGGGCCGGCCTGCGTCGCGATCGGCTCGAGCTGGTCGAGCGAGCCGAGCCCCAGCGCCTCGGTCTGGTCGACGCAGAACGCCCCGACGCCGAACTCCGCCAGCTCGCGCTCGAGGCCGGGCGTGTACGCGCACTCGGGCAGCCAGAAGCCGCCGCCGAAGGAGCCGAAGCGCCGCTCGTGCGAGCGGACGCCCGTCCCCACCTGCACGCGCAGGCCGGCGTCGGTGGCGAGCAGCGGCAGCACCGAGTGGGTCGCCGCGCTCGTCCACAGCTCGAGCGGCCCGCGCCGCTCGAGCTCCGCCAGGCGCCGCACGAGGGCGCCGCGTTGCGGCTCGCAGAAGAGCCGCTCGGCCTCGCGGTAGTCCGCGGCGGCGCGCCGGACCTCGGCGGCGAGCTCGGGCTCGTCGCCGCGGTCGAGCCCGGCCGCGTCCTCCACGTGCACCTCCGCGCGCGTCTCGCGCAGGAAGCTCAGGTAGCGCTCGCCCGCGTCGCCGTCGAGCGCCTCGAGCTGGTCGCACAGCACGGGCGTCAGCCCGAGCGTGACCGGCGCGCCGTCGAGCACCTCCAGCAGCGGCAGGTAGACGCAGGCCACCGCCTCCCAGAGCCACTCCTCGCCGAAGGGCCAGGTGTCGAACCCCTCGACGTACGGCATGTGGGAGTGGAGGACGAGCGCGAGCTCGCCGCGCGCGCGGGCGCTCACCTGAGCACCGCCACGAAGTCGAGCGCGCGGTCGAGCGGGGCCTCGCCCTCCGCCCGCAGCACGAAGTCGCGCTCCGAGATCGCCGGCGTGAAGCGCTCGTAGAACGGCTTCGTGATGCCGAGCCGCGGGTGCAGCGAGTCCCAGCCGGCGCGGATCGCGAGCTCGTGGAGCCGCAGCTTGCGCGCGTGGAAGAGGCCGAGCAGCTCGACGCTCTCGAAGCTGGCGGCGCAGAGGGCGCGGAACTCCTCGGCGCGGTACTCGCGCACGTGCCACGGGTTGCCGGACTTCTCGGCCCCCTCGGGCGCGAGCGTCAGCACGTTGGGAGTCGACACGTACGCCGTCCCGCCCGGGCGCAGCAGCGACCGGAAGTGATCGAGCGCGGCGCCCGGGTCCTCCAGGTGCTCGATCGTCTGGAGGAAGACGACCGCGTCGCACGGCTCGTCGTAGGTCTCGACGAGGTCGCGCACGAAGCGCACGCCGGGGCGGCTGTACTTCAGGCGGGCGTGCTCGTGCGCCTCGGGGTTGGCGTCGACGCCGGTGGCGCGCGCGGCGCGCTCGGCCAGGATCGCGGTCCCGTAGCCCTCCCCGCAGGCGAGGTCGACGACGTCGAGGCCCCGGCACCGATCGGCGACGAACCGGTAGACCGCGACGTGGCGGCGGTACCAGTAGTTCTCCTCGGGGACGTCCGGAAGCGTCCGCTCGCCGGTCAGCTGGAGGGGTGGGACGCCCGCGGGCTGGCCCTGCTGCACGTAGGTCCTCAAACGGCGGGCGAGGATACACTCGCCCCGCATGCCGGCCTCGTCCGCCGAGGAGATAAAGGACGTCAACGCCCGCTACCACGACGTCGCCGCCGCGGACTACGACCGCAAGTGGGGGATCTCGTACGGCGCGCAGGGACGTGCCCAGGTACTGGGCAAGCTGCACCGCGCGCTCGGCGAGGACAGCCCGCGCTTCGAGCGTGCTCTCGAGATCGGCGCCGGCACGGGCTACTTCACGCTCAACCTCCTGTCGGCGGGCGTCGTCGAGTCCGCCGTGGCGTCCGACATATCGCGCGGGATGCTGGACGAGCTGGAGGACTCCGCGGCGCGGCTCGGGCTCCACGTCGAGACCGCCTGCTGCGAGGCCGAGCGGCTGCCGTTCCCCGACGACTCGTTCGACCTCGTCTTCGGCCACGCCGTGCTGCACCACCTGCCCGACCTGCGGGCCGCCTTCCGCGAGTTCCGTCGCGTGCTGCGGCCGGGCGGCCGGCTCGCCTTCTGCGGCGAGCCCTCGCGCCACGGCGACCGCTTGGCGGGGGTCCCGAAGCGCGCCGCGCTCGCGATGGCGCCGGCCTGGCGCCGGATCGTGGGCGCGGGGCCGCGGATCGACCCGGTGGACGAGCACGAGGCCCGCGAGCACGGACTGGAGCACTTCGTCGACGTCCACGCCTTCACTCCCGCGGAGCTGACGCGGTTCGTGAACGACGCCGGCTTCGAGGAGGTCCGCGTGAGCGGCGAGGAGCTCGTGGCCGGCTGGTTCGGGTGGATGAACCGCACGCTGGAGTCGACCGCACACCCGGGCCAGATCCCGTCCCTGTGGTTCAGCTACGCCTACCACGGCTACCTCGCGCTGAAGGCGCTCGACACGCGCGTGCTCGAGGGCCGGCTGCCGCCGGCGATCTTCTACAACCTGCTGGTGTCCGCCCGGGCGTAGCGTCGAGCGCCGTTCAGGCGCAGGCCTTGAAGACCTTCGCCCGCCCGGCCTTCTGGCGCCCGGCGGTCACGACCTTCACGGAGACCCGGCTCTCGCCGCTCGTGGCGATCCTGACGCTCTTCTCCCCCTCCGCCTTCGGCCACTCGAGGCTCTTCCGGAGCTTTCCGTCGACCCTGATGTCGGCGTGCTCGAGCGTCACGTTCGGTTGCCGGCCGAGCCCAACGACGACCTGGTTGCGCCGGCTCGCCGGTGAGCACGAGGGCTTGCCGAAGGCGATCAGCTCACGCGGCTTCGCGGCCGGCTCGGGACCGACGACGCGGAGCGTGCGGCGCACGGTCGTCCGGTTTCCGGCCTCGTCGATCGCGATGGTCCTGACGTGCACGGTGCCCGCGTGGTCGTAGGTGTGGTCCGGGGCCTGGTCTCGGATGAGCTTGCCGTCGCCAAGCCTCCAGTACACGTGGCTGACTCCCTTGCCCGGGCGGTCGCTGGTGCGGGACCTGAAGTGCAGCGGCCGTCTCGCGGCGGCCACCGGCGGCATGAACACCTGGAGTACCGGCGGAACGACGTCGTAATCGCGCCCTGTCACCGGGAAGGGGTCGATGCCCGACATCGCCATGAGCCACCCGTTGCCCACCCCGTCGATCGCCACGTCGGGCCGGTAGGGCAGGGAGCTCGCACGGCCGGTGGGAACGAACTTCCCCCCGGCGCGCCGGTAGGCGCTCAGCAGCTGTATGCCGCTCGCTTCGCTGTGCCAGGCCGCGATCTCAGTGCCGTTCGCATTCTCGGCCAGCTGCGGGTCCGCGTACGGGAACTCGTCCTTCACGACTGCGTTCGGGTCGAGAGTGACCGGACTCCCGAGAGAGCCGCCCGACACCGTGACGTCGCGCGTCTGCACGCGCCGCGAGGTGGCGCTGTTGAACTGCTGCCAGATCACCGTGCCGTGGCCGCGCTCGTCCAGCGCGGCCTCCGCCTCGCCCGCGGGGTCCGTTCCCGTGCTCAGGGACACCGTCGAGCCGATCGTCCCGCCGTACGTGAGTGCACGGGCGCGCACGGACAGGCCACCGGCGCGGCTCTGCTCCGTGTAGAGCACCCGATCCGAGTGGTCGAGCGCGAGCGAGGGCTGCGCGGCCAGCTGCTCGCCGCCCATCTTGCTTCCATCCGCGCGGATCACGGCCGTGCGCGGATACGACGAGTCGCCCGTTTTCGCGAGTTCGACGCCGAACAGCGCGTGGCCCGCCTTCCCGGCCCGTGCCGTGACGTCCGTGATCCCGGTGGCGCCCAGGTCGGCTGGCACGGAGGTGAAAACCCTCGGGCCGTTGAGTGGCAGACGCGTGATCGCTATCTCCCCACCGCCGTTCCCGTAGACGATCCAGACGGTGCGGGCCGCGTCGATCGCGACGGCCGCCGGGCCGCCCGGAACGCACCCCGACCTGGTGGTCGGAGTCCCGTCGTTGAGCTGCGGCAGCGGGCCCGCGCCGCGCGCGACGAGGTAGCAGGTGTAGGCGTCCTGGGAGTTCGAGCCCCACGCGACCACCGCCAGGTCACCCTGGTCGTTCACCGCGACCCGCGAGTCGCTGAACGGGTTGTCGGAGTCGCTGTCCGAGTAGTGACGCCCGAGGATGGTCTTGACTCCCTGCAACGGCCTGCGCCGAATCAGGTCGAGCGTGCCGTCGGGCCTCACCCACGACCCGGCGGTCTGGCCGTTCGGGCTGACCGCGACCGCGGGGCCGGCGCTCCCGCTCGAGGTGTAGACGTACTCGGGCGCCCGCCAGCCGCCGGCAGCGTGCGCGCTCGCGGGCAGGACGGCCGCCGCCACCGCGCAGCCCATCGCAAGCCGGACCCCCCTGCCCCGCACGGCCGGGATCGTACTCGCACGGGCGGCTCCAGCGCCGCGCCCGGTTAGGCTCACCCCGTGGGCGAGGTCGAGGAGCGCTTCCCGCTGTTTCCGCTCGGGCTAGTGATGCTTCCGTCCGAGGTCGTCCCGCTCCACATCTTCGAGGACCGCTACAAGCTGATGATCGGCGAGTGCCTCGAGCGCGAGACCGAGTTCGGGATCGTCTGGCTCGCCGACGACGGCCTGCGCGAGGTCGGCTGCACGGCGGCGGTCGAGCAGCTGCTCGAGCGGATGGACGACGGCCGCATGAACATCCTCGTCCGCGGCGGGCGCCCGTTCCGCCTGCTGCGGCGGATCGAGGATCTGCCGTACCCCGCCGGGGACGTCGAGCTGCTCGACGACGACCCGGGGGACGCCGACGAGGAGCTGGCCGCGGAGACCCGGGCGAGCTACGCGGCGCTCGTCGAGCACGTGACCGACGAGCGTCCCGACGACGGGCAGCTCAGCGAGCTGTCCGCGTACGGGATGGCCGCGACGATCGAGCTGTCGCCCGACCCCAAGCAGGCGCTCCTCGAGGAGCGCTCAGAGAACGCCCGCCTGCGCGTCGTCGGCGAGCTCTTCGGGCTCGCGCTCGGGCGCCTCGAGAAGGCCGAGGAGGCTCAGGAGGCGGCGCGCTCGAACGGGAAAGTTCGCTTTTAGCAGGGCTTGTTTCCCCCAAATGAGCCCGGGTACCCCGACGCATGGGTTGGCAGGGAGGAGTACTCGTTGCGCTCGGCTCGGCGGCGATCGCGAACCTCGGGTCGCTGTGGCGCCAGCGCGGCGCCGTGGCCGCGCCCGACGTGGACGTGCGGCGGCCGCTCCACACGATCGCCGGCCTGTTCCGCTCCAAGTGGTGGACGATCGGCTACGTCGCGGCGTTCTTCGCGTGGCTCCTCCACATCGCCGCGCTGGCGATCGCGCCGCTGTCGATCGTGCAGGCGTCGCTGGCGGCCGGCTTCATCTTCCTGGCGATCCTGGCCGACCGCTTCTTCGGCTTCGACCTCGGCAAGCGTGAGTGGGCCGGCGTCGTCCTCGCCGCCGTCGGTCTGAGCTTCCTTGCGCTGTCGGCCGGCGACGTGAAGGGCAGCCAGTCCACGTTCGAGATCGCCCCGATCGTGGGGTTCGAGGCAGCGATCGTGGGGCTCGGCGCCTTCCTGATCGTCTCCGCGCGCGGCGGCGCGCGGGCGCACGGCCGCAGCGGCGTCCTGCTCGCGGCGGGTGCGGGCGCCCTGTTCACCGCCACCCACGTGGCGCTCAAGGCCCTCACGCACGACTTCCAGGGGCCAGAGAGCCTGCTTGTGCCGTGGACGCCGATCGTCGTCGCCGGTGGCGTGATCGCGTTCTTCGCGTCGGCGCGCTCGCTTCAGATCGGCCCGGCCGTGCCCGTCATCGCGGTGACGTCGATCGTCGGCAACGCCACCTCGATCGCCGCCGGCGTCATCGTCTTCGGCGACCCGCTCGGCGAGGGCGCGATGATCGTCGCGCGGGTCACTGCGTTCCTCGTGGTGGTCGTGGTCGCCGCGCTGCTCCCGGGGCCGATCCACGAGCAGGGCGAGCGCCGTCGCAAGCGTGAATCGGCGCCTACGCCCGGCAGAGCAACCGCTCCAGCCTGAGCTCGAGCAGCGCCGCCCGCGCGAGCGCCCGGGGACCGCGCGTGCCCTCGGTCCAGCGCACCACCCCGTCGAAGCTGCGGAAGACGTAGCTGCTGCGGTCGGGCCGGCTGCTCGAGAAGCTCGCCCCGCGCCGCGCCAGCGGCCGCAGCGAGCGCTTCACCCCGCGCGCGTCGAGGAGCGTCTGGCTCGGCAGCCGCTGAAGCGTGCCCGCGCCGCAGCTCCCGCGGCCGTCGTTCGTCACCCGGATGCGCACGTGCACGCCGGTCTCGGGGAAGCTCCGCTCGATCGCCATCAGGTCCTCGGTGGCCGTGCCGCAGCCTCCGAGGGCGATCGCGGCGGCGGCCGCTGCGAGCAGCGCGAGGCGGGTCATACGAACAGCAGCCGGGCGCCGGCGGTCTCGCGGAGGAAGCGGGGAGTGGACATCAGGCCGTCGAGGCGGTCCTCGACGTCGGACGCGCTGACGGGCATCGTGTCGACGGACGCCGAGCACCCGTAGACCGCCAGCGAGTCGAGCGACAGGGCCGTGTCGCGCAGCTCCGCCAGCGAGCGCGCGAAGCGCTCGCGCCCCTGCCAGGCGAGTCCAGGCGTGGCCTCGGGGTCAGCGGCGAGCCGGCCGAGCCCGGGGTCGACGATCAGCTCGAGCGACCGGAAGGTCAGGAGCGCCGCGCACGCCTCGCCGTCCACCGCCGCCGACACGAGCAGCGACAGGCCCGAGTAGAGCCGCCGCAGGTCGTCGGTCGCAAACACGGCGGCGAGGGTGTAGGACGAGTCCGGCGCCACAATCCGATTGTGACGACCGTGGACGCGCGGGGCCTCGCGTGCCCCCTGCCGCTGACGATGGCGAAGCGCCGGATGGCCGAGCTCGAGCCGGGCGCCGAGCTGGTCGTGCTCGCCACCGACCCCGAGGCGCCGATCGACCTCGCCGCCTGGGCCGCCCGCGAGGGGCACGGCTACCGCGAGCTCCGGCGCGGCGGATACACCGAGTTCCGCCTCACCCGCGCCGGCCCCTAGCTGAACCGGCACTCCTCGGCCACGGCGATGTCGGCGCGCATGTTCCGCTCCATCATCTCGATCGCGGCCTCGGCGAGGCCCTCGTGGATGTGGGCGACGGCGTCGCGCGGGACGGCGATCGGGATGTGCCGCACGTACGCGTCGAGGGCGCTGTAGAGGATGCACTGCTCGGTGACCTGGCCGGTGAGGATCAGGCGGTCGATCTCCTTCTGCTGGATCAGGTAGCCGAGCGGGGTCTCGAAGAAGATCGTGTGGCGCGCCTTGATCACGAAGGAGGCGTCGTCGGGCGGCACGATCGGCTCCACGAGGTCGGGCCGGGCGCCGTCGCACGCGCGCTCCACGAGCTCCGGCGCTGACGAGTTCCAGTTGCCGTAGTTGTCGTTCACGTAGATCACCTCGATCCCGCTCTCCTCGGCGCGGTCGAGGAGCGCGCGGATTCGCGGGACGACCGGCTCGACGTTCGCCGTCAGCTCGTCGGCGTCCTCGTGGTCGTACGTGTTGAGCATGTCCACCACCACGAGGGCGGGGTTCTTCGGGCCGTCGCTCACCCGATCACTATGGCGGCTCCGTCGCGGCGCGGGTCGCCGCCGCCCGACAGCGCCCCGGTCTCCGGGTCGTGCGCGGCGGCCTGGACGCCGCCGAAGTAGAGGTTGCGCTCGCGGAAGCGCTGCACGCTCCAGCCGTCGCGCTCGAGCGCCGCGAGCGCGGCCTCGTCGATGCCCGGCTCGGCCTCCACGACCCGGCCCTCGTAGTGCACCCGCGCGGCGTCGACGGCGTCCTGGGCGGGCATGCCGTCGGCCACGACGCGGAGGATCGTCTGGAGGATGGCCGACCTGATCCGGTT
This sequence comes from Thermoleophilaceae bacterium, assembly GCA_035275105.1. Classification (GTDB taxonomy): domain Bacteria; phylum Actinomycetota; class Thermoleophilia; order Solirubrobacterales; family Thermoleophilaceae; genus AC-37. The sequence continues at coordinate 7,570 of DATENL010000040.1, read as the reverse complement.
CGAGCCGGCGGAGCCGAGCACCAGCTCGGCCTGCCCGTCGCGCAGCACGACGGTCGGGGACATCATGCTCGGGATCCGGCGCCCCGGCTCGTGGCGGTGGAAGCCGCCCGGGTTCAGGTCCTCCTCGCCGAGCATGTTGTTGAGGTGGATCCCGGTGCCAGGCACCACGACGCCTGAGCAGGAGCCGTTCGAGCAGGTGACCGACGCGCAGGCGCCGTCGGCGTCGAGCACCGACACGTGGGTCGTCGAGCCGAGCCGCGAGCCGATCTCGGAGGCCGCCGACTCGAGCGCCGCCTTGTGCAGGAAGCGCTCCAGGTAGCCCTCGGAGTTGAGCCCCTGGACGAACTCGTCGGTCCGCTCCCTGTTGGTGCGGTCCATCACCTCCACGAGCGTGCGCACGTCGTGGGCGCGCCCGAGGCGGGCGAGCAGGTCGAGCGAGTAGGCGACCAGGATGCCGCCCGAGGACGGCGGCGGGTTGGTGAGGATCTCGCGGCCCAGGTACTCGGCGCGTGCGGGCTCGCGGTCGAGCGGCCGGTAGGTGGCCAGGTCCTCCTGGGTGAGCAGCCCGCCGCGCTCGACGACCCAGTCGCTGACGGTCTGCGCGACCTCGCCCCGGTAGAGGAACCCCGGCCCCTCGGCCCCCAGCCGTTCGAGCAGGTCGCCCAGCTCGGGCATCCGGACCGTCTCGCCCGCCCTGAGCGCGCGCCCCTCGGGCGCGTAGATCGCCGACGCCTCGGGCGTGGCCGTGAGGATCGGCGCGAGGATCGTGACGATCGACGCCGCCATCGGAGTGAGCTCCACGCCCTCGCGCGCGGCGCGCGCCGGTCCCTCCACGAGCGCGGCCAGCGGCATCGTGCCGAAGCGCTCGAGCGCCTCCACCACCCCGGCGGGGTTGCCGTAGACCCCGCACGACGACGGTCCGATGTTGAAGACCTGTACGGCCTCGGCGGAGAAGTGCACGTCGATCGGCTGGAGCGCGGCCGGCTCGACGCCGTCGAGGCCCTTGCCCGGCGCCGCGACGAAGAAGTCGAGCAGCAGGTTCTCGCCGGCGGGCGTGTGGATCAGCATGTGCCCGCCCGCGCCCGGGCCGGTCAGCGGCGCCTCGACGACCCACGACGCCAGCACGCACGCGACCGCCGCGTCGACCGCGTTGCCGCCCTCCCGCAGCACGTCGGCGCCAGCCGCCGCCGACAGCGGATGGCCGGCCGCCACCACTCCTCTCATGGAGCCGATGCTATGCGCGTCAGCCGGACAGCGTGGCCTGGCGCGGCGAGCCCGAGTGGGACCACCTGACGACGTGCCCCTTCAGGGACAGCGACGACGCCGGTATCTCCGCCGCGGTGCCGGTGTCGAGGATCTCGCTCTCCCCCTTCGACTTGAACCCGACCACCGCGAGCTCCTTCGAGCCCTCGGTCTTGAGGAGGGCCACGGACTGCCCCTGCGCGTTCACGAAGGCGCGCCTCGCGCGGGTCCGCGCCTTGCAGCCGGCCCCCTGGTCGTCGACGCACGTCTGCGCCAGGAGGTACGACTGGCCGCGTTTGATGTCGTAGACGTAGGTGGACTCTCCGGTCCCGTACGGCGTCGTGGAGGAGCCGTGGAGCAGTACCTCGTGCCCGGCCACCTGGAGCACCTCGTACCTGTCGACCGAGGGTCCCTGCGGGCGGCTCGTCGCGATTATCCGGAACTGCCCGGCTGGGAGCACGCAGCCGACCAGGTCCTTGCCGCCGTCGGCGTTCTCCTGCTCGACCAGCTTGACCTTCCTCGCGGGCGCGAGGTCGTGCTTTGCCTTCAGCCGCTGGCACGTGGACACGCCCGGCAGCTTCGCGCTCTTCTCCGCGCCGTTGTTCTTCCAGCTCGCCACGTGGCCGTCGAGCTTCAGCGAGGACGCCGGTATCTCGCTAGCGCTGCCGGAGTCGAGGACCCTCCGCGCGCCTCGCGCCGAGAACCCCTCGACCGTCACGAGGTCGGAGCTCCTGCTGACGATGGCGACCGACTGCCCGCTCGAGTTCAGGAGCGCGCGCGTGGCGGTGGCGTCCGGCTTGTCGGGGTTGCAGAACCCGTCGACGCCCTCGCTGCAGCTCGACGCGAGCGTGTAGGCCTTGGCCCGCTTGAGGTCCACGGCGTAGGTGTCCTCGTTACCGCCGTACTGGCTGCTGAAGCTGCTCGCCACGAGCACGTGGTGGCCCGCCACCTGGAGCAGCTCGTACGAGCTCACGGTGGTGAACTCGTCGCTGCTCGAGGCGACCTTGACTACCTCGCCGCGCGGCAGCACGCAGCCGCGCAGGTCGTTGCCGCCCTCGTCGTTCTTCTTTCGTACGAGCTTGACCCTCTTCGCGGGCGCGAGGTCGTGCTTCGCGCTCAGCTTCTGGCACGCGCTGCGCTCCTGGTCCGCCGCGCCCGCACTGGAGACGAGCGCGAGCAGCGCCACGGCCGGCGCCAGAAGCAATCCCCTGCGACGCATCGCAGGTCTTATACCCAGAACCCGGCCGGTGTTGCGAACCGGTCTAGCGCTTGGGTACGAATTCCGGCACGTCGAGATCCCCGAGGATCGACGACTCGCGGCTGGGCGCCTTCGTGACCCGCGGCTCGTGGTCAGCCTCGCGCGCGGCGATCTTCGCCGGCTCGCGGCCACCCGCCGACCGCATCAGCGGCCGGTCGCCGTATCCGGTGGCGACGACGGTCACCCACACCTGGTCGACGACCGACTCGTCGATCATCGCGCCGAAGATGATGTTGGCGTCCGGATGGGCGGCCTCGGCGACCGCCCGCGCGGCCTCGTTGACCTCCCACAGCGACATGTCGCGACCGCCGGTGATCGACAGCAGGATCGACCGCGCGCCCTCGACCGAGGTCTCGAGCAGGGGCGACGCGACCGCGTGCGTGGCCGCCTCCATCGCCCGGTGCTCGCCGACCCCCATGCCGATCCCGAGCAGCGCCTGGCCGGCGTCGGCCATGATCGTCCGGACGTCGGCGAAGTCGAGGTTGATGAGCCCCGGCAGGGTGATCAGGTCGGAGATGCCCTGCACGCCCTGGCGCAGGACGTCGTCGGCCATGCGGAACGCGTCGACCATCGACACGCGCTTGTCGAGCACCGACAGGAGCCGGGAGTTGGGGATGACGATCAGGGTGTCGACCTCGTCGGCGAGGTCGTCGATCCCGCGCTCGGCCTGGTCGGCCCGGCGCGAGCCCTCGAACGCGAACGGCTTGGTGACGATGCCGACCGTGAGCGCTCCGATCTCGCGCGCCACGCGCGCGACGACGGGGGCCGCCCCGGTGCCGGTGCCGCCGCCGGAGCCGGCCGCGATGAACACCATGTCCGAGCCCTTCAGGAGGGCCTTGATCGAGTCGTACGAGTCGAGGGCGGCCTGGCGCCCGAGGTTCGGGTCGGAGCCCGAGCCCAGCCCGCGCGTGACCTCGCCGCCGATGTGCTGGGTCACGTCCGCGCTCGACTGCTGGAGCGACTGGAGGTCGGTGTTGACGGCGACGAACTCCACGCCGGCGACGCCCGCCTCGATCATCCGGTTGACGGCGTTGACGCCCGCCCCGCCGACTCCCACCACGCGCAGGACGGGCTCGTGCACCTCCTGCGGGGCCGGGACGCCGACGGTCGGCTCCTCGCGCCCGTAGCGCGGACGCACGTCCTCGCCGCTCGAGCGCACCGCGCCGCGGTCCATGATGTTCTCCGGGATGTCGGCCGAGAAGACCTGGCGCAGGCGGTCGACGGGCTTGCGCGGCTCGCGCTCCGCCTCCGGCTTGGGACGGCGCGGCGGGAGCTCCTGCATCCGCGGCGGCGCCGGCGCCTCGCGGCGCTTCTCGCGCGGCGAGTCCTCGCGCGGCTCGGCGGGGTCGTCCCCGCCGGCGGGCGGCCGGCCCTCGAGGCCCTCCTCCTCCGTCTTGCGGAAGAGCGCGGCCAATGGACCTTCGCGCATGCTCGCGCGCTTACCGCTTGCCATGTTCGAGGACCTCCCTTGCGAGTTGCCGGTAGGCGTAGGCCGCCTTCCCGTCCGGGTCGTACTTGAGCACCGACATGCCCTTGACCGGCGCCTCGGCGAAGCGCACGGTCTTCGTGATCCGGGAGGCGAAGACCCGATCCCCGAAGTTCTCCTCAAGGAGCTCGATGGCCTCCTTGGCGTGGACCGTTCGGGTGTCGACCAGCGTGGGCAGGATGCCCTCGATCTGGACGTCGGGGTTGAGGTTCTCGCGGATCATCGACAGGGTGTTCTGGAGCTGGATCAGCCCCCTCATGGACAGATACTCGCATTGCACGGGGACGATCACCTTGTCGGCCGCCGTCAGGGCGTTGATCGTGAGGAGTCCGAGGCTCGGCGGGGTGTCGATGCAGATGAAGTCGTAGTCCTCCATGATCGGGCTGAGCGCCTTCTGGAGCGAGCGCTCGCGACCGATCTGGGTGGACATCGCGATCTCCGCGCCGGCCAGGTCGATCGACGCGCAGGCGATGTCCACCTCGCGCTTGCGGATCACCTCGCGGATCGACGTGTGGGTGACGAGCACGTCGTACATCGACATATCGAGCGAGTCGGGGTCGATCCCCTGGCTCATCGTCAGGTTCGCCTGCGGGTCGAGGTCGATGCAGAGGACGCGGTGACCCTTCTCGCTGAACGCGACCGCCAGGTTCAGGGTCGTCGTCGTCTTCGCGACCCCGCCCTTCTGGTTGGTGAAGGCGATCACGTGAGCCCTGCCCGGGGAGGCCTCCGGCTCGGTGCGGCGCTGCGATGGATCGGGCGGGGGCGGGTAGTCCCCCGACTCGTTTGGTCTGCGATCGAAGAGTCCCATGTGCCGTGCGTATTCGTATGAGACGAGAAGATTCCTTCAGATGCCCGCGCTGATCGACAAGCGGCTGGTCTTCGTGGCCGGCAAGGGGGGCGTCGGCCGCACCACCGTCGCGGCCGCCCTCGGCCTCGCCGCGGCGAGGCGCGGGAAGCGCACGATCGTGTGCGAGGTCGCCGGCCAGGAGCGGGTGTCGCGCACGCTCGGGCGCGAGCACGGGAGCTTCCGCGAGACCGAGCTGGCCGACCACCTGTTCGCGATCTCGATCGACCCTCAGGCCTCGCTCGAGGAGTTCCTGAGCGACCAGGTCGGCTCGCGGCGGCTGGCGGGGCTGCTGTTCCACAACCGCCTGTTCGAGTACCTCGCGGCCGCGACGCCGGGGCTCCGGGAGCTGGCGACCATCGGCAAGGTCTGGGAGCTCGCGCAGCTCGACCGCCCGCGCAAGCGCGGGGCGCCGTATGACCTGGTGATCGTCGACCTGCCGGCGACCGGGCACGGGCTCGGCGCCCTGCGCACGGCGCGCACGTTCAGCGAGGTCGCGCGGGTCGGGCCGGTGCGGCGGCGCGCGGACATGATCGACTCGTTCATCCGGGACGGCCGCCAGACGGGCGTGCTCGCGGTCGCGCTCGCCGAGGAGATGCCGGTGGCCGAGACCCTGGAGTTCGAGACGGCGCTGTCGCGCGACATGGGGATCGGAATCGACCTGGCGGTCGTGAACGCCGTGCTCCCCGAGCGGTTCAGCGCGCGCGAGGCCGACGAGATAGAGCGCGTGAACGGCGGGCACGGCGCGCCGCCGGTGGCGGCGGCGCTGCGGGCGGCGCTGTCGGAGCACCGCCGCGCGCGCGGCCAGCGGGCGCAGCTCCGGCGGCTGCGGCGGTCTTTGGAGGCGCCGTGCGTCACGCTGCCGTACCTGTTCGAGCCCGACCTCGGGCTGGAGGACTGGGAGCGGCTGTCGCGCGACCTGGAGCGGCGGCTGTGAGCGTCGCCGAGCTCCTCGACGGGCGCCACGTGTGCGTCTGCGCCGGCTCCGGCGGGGTCGGCAAGACCACCACCGCCGCGGCCGTCGCGACGGGGATGGCCGCGCGCGGCCTGAAGGTGGCGGTGCTGACGATCGATCCCGCGAAGCGGCTCGCGTCCTCGCTCGGCCTCGAGGGGCTCGACAACGTCGAACGGCGGATCGAGCCCGAGGTCTTCGAGGAGCACGGGATCGAGATGCGCGGCGAGCTGTGGGCGATGCAGCTCGACGCGAAGCGCACCTGGGACGAGATGATCGAGCGCCGCGCCCCGGACGCGGCCACGCGCGACGCGATCCTCGGCAACCGGATCTACCAGCAGCTCTCGACGGCCGTCGCCGGGACGACCGAGTACATGGCGATGGAGCGGCTGTACGAGCTGCACGAGGAGGCGCGCTATGACCTGCTCGTCCTGGACACGCCACCGACGCGCAACGCGCTGGACTTCCTCGACGCGCCCGACCGGCTGTCGCGGTTCATCGACTCGCGCTCGCTCCAGGTGTTCCTGAGGCCGGGGATCTTCGGCGTCAAGGCGTTCGGCCGCGGCACGGGGATCATGCTCGGGATGCTCAAGCGCGTGACCGGGAGCGACCTGCTGCGCGACCTGTCGGAGTTCTTCGGCGCGTTCGGTGACATGGCGATCGGGATACGCGAGCGCGCGGGGCGGGTGAACGAGCTGATGGCCGACCCGCGGACGGCGTTCCTGCTCGTGACCTCGCCGCGCCGCGACGCGATCGACGAGGCGATCTTCTTCCGGCGCCGGCTGCGCGAGTCGGGGATGCCGTTCGGCGCGGCGATAGTGAACCGCGTGCACGAGGGGGTGCACGAGCTGGGCGACGGCGACGACGTGGTCGACGACCTGGTCGCGCTGCTCGGCCCGAAGCTGGGCCGCCGGGTGGCGGCGAACTTCAGCGACTACCGCCGGATCGGCGAGCGCGACCGCGCGAACGTGGAGCGGCTGGCCGACGAGCTGAGCGGCGACCCCCTGATCCAGGTCCCCCTGTTCGACGACGACGTGCACGACCTGGGCGGCCTGGCCGCCGTGGCGGAGCACCTGTTCGCCGAGGAGGCGGTGGCGGCGGGGTAGGGCGGCGGCGCCCGGCTAGATGGGCGCCGAGTAGCTCGCGGGGTCGTCGTCGTAGTCCCAGTCCGCCGAGTGGATCACGCCGGCCTCGACGTCCTGAGGCGGCGGGTCCTCCACCACCGGCTCGGGCTCCGCGAGCACCGGCTCCGGCTCCGCGGCCACCGGCTCCTCCACCGGCAGCCGCTCGTCCGCGATCGTCGCCTCCTCGTAGTACGTGTCGACGTCGATGCGGTCCTCCAGGCGCGGCGGCGGCGCCTCGCGGAAGGTCCGCGGTCCCGGCAGCGACGCGACGGCCCACGCCGCCGAGCGCGGGTCCGCCGCGGTCCCGGGGCCGTCCGGCAGCCGGGTCTGCTCGTTGACCGCTGGGTGGTCCGGCACCCATTCGGACTCCGGCTCGGGGTCGTCGTATGCCTCGAGCTCTTCGTACGCCTCCGGCTCGGTCCGCGCGAACAGCCCGGGCTCGGGCGGCGGGTCCTCCTCCGGCTCGTCCCTGGTGTCGTGCGCCTCGATCTCGATCGGCTCGTCGCCCGCGATCAGGATGTCGTCGGCGAGGGCCCGCAGGTCGGCGTCGAGGTAGCCGCATATCACGTCGCGCAGGAGCGCGCGCACGTGCTGCTCGATCTCCGCGCAGAGCGCGTGCGGCGTCTCGGTCCCGTCGTCCTCCTCCAGGTCCGGGTCGATCGCG
>DATENL010000039.1:0-5027 GCA_035275105.1 Thermoleophilaceae bacterium | reverse complement strand
GCGGCGTGCGCGCGATCGGGATGCGCACCCGCGGGCCGCCCGCCTTCCCGGCGGGCACGAGGGCGCTCCCGGGCGGGCTGTACGGCACGAGCTCCGCCTTGAAGGAGCGCCGCACGCGCTCGATCTCGTCGCGCAGCTCGCGCTCCGCGCGCTCGGACTCGAGGCGCAGCCGCTCCATCCGCTCGCGCATCTGCTCGATCTGCTCCTCGAGCTCGAAGACCTTCTCCACGCCGGCCAGGTTCATGCCCATCTCGGTCGTGAGCTCCTGGATCCGGCGCAGCCGGTCGACGTCGTCCTGCGAGTACAGGCGCGTGTTGCCCGCCGAGCGCTTGGGCTCCACCAGGCCGCGTGACTCGTAGATGCGGAGGGTCTGCGGGTGCATGCCGGAAAGCTCGGCGGCGACGGAGATCATGTAGACCCCGCGGCGCGGACTCGGCGGCGTGCGCTTTCCGCCCCGCGCCGCCATCAGCTCGCCTGCCCGCCGGCGAACAGCCGCTCGCGCGGGTTGCCGTCCATGACCTCGGCCAGGTCGTCGACCGCGCGCTTCTGCTCGCGGGACAGGGAGCGCGGCACGTCGATCGCGAGCCGGTAGTGGATGTCGCCGCGCCCCTTCCCGCCGAGCCGCGGCGGCCCCTCGCCGCGCAGGCGCTGGACGGTGCCGTGCTGGGTGCCGGCGGGGACGCGGATCCGCTTCGAGCCGCTCAGCGTGGGAACGTCGACGGTCGCGCCGCGGATCGCCTCGACGATCGTGATCGGCACGTCGACCTCGAGGTTGTCGCCGCGGCGGCGGAAGATCGGCGACTCGCTGACGCGGGTGATCGCGTACAGGTCGCCGGGCGGCCCGCTGCGGCGACCGGGCTCGCCCTTGCCGGCGAGCCGGACGCGGCTGCCGTCGCGGACCCCGGCGGGGATGTTGACCTTGTAGCGCTTGACCTGGCGCGTCTGGCCGCTGCCCTTGCAGGTCGGGCAGGGGTCGTTGATCTCGGTCCCGGTGCCGCCGCACTTGGAGCACGGCTGCGAGATCGAGAACAGCCCCTGGCCCTCGGACTCGATGCCGCGGCCGTGACAGCGCGAGCAGACCGTGGGCGAGGTGCCCGGCTTCGCGCCTGTCCCGTGGCACGTGGGGCACGGGGCCGACAGCGGCACGGTGACCGGGATCTGCGCGCCCTCCATCGCCTGGTCGAACGAGATGTGGACCTCCGTCTCGAGGTCGCGGCCGCGCTCGGGGCGGGTGGACGACCGCCCGCCGGCGGCGCCGCCAGAGCCGAACAGGTCGGACAGGATGTCGCCGATCCCGCCGAACCCCCCGCCACCGAAGCCGCCCTGTCCGCCGGAGTTGCGGAAGCCGCCGGGGTCGAAGCCGCCGAAGATCCCGCCGCCCGAGTCGTACTGCTTGCGCTTCTCGGGATCCGACAGGACGTCGTTGGCCTGCTGGACCTCCTTGAAGCGCTCCTCGGCGGCCTTGTCGCCGGGGTTGCGATCGGGGTGGTACTGGCGCGCGAGCTTGCGATACGCCTTCTTGATCTCGTCGGCGGACGCCTTCTTGTCGACGCCGAGGACCTTGTATGGATCCTTGACCGCGGGCATCTCGTTACGCGGAGACAACCACCCGCGCGGGGCGGATCACGGTGTCGCTCATCCGGTAGCCCTTCTGCACGACGTCGACGACGACGCCCGGCTCGGCGCCGTCCTCGGGACGCGTGGACAGCGCCTCGTGGACGGTCGGGTCGAAGCGCTCGCCAGCCGGCTCGACCGCCTCGATCCCCTCGCGCGCGAGCACGCCCTGGAGGTCGCTCAGCACGAGCCGCACGCCCTCCGCCAGGCCGTCGTCGGCGTCGGCGGAGGCGAGTGCCCGCTCGAGGTTGTCGACCACCGGGAGCAGGTCGCGGACGAGCCCGAGCTTGGCCCGGGTGCCCGCCGCCGCCAGGTCCTTGGCGGTGCGCTTGCGGTAGTTCTCGAAGTCCGCCTGAGTGCGGCGGGCCAGCTCGAGGTACTCGTCGCGCTTGGCCTCGGCCTCGGCGAGCGGGTCGGGCGCCTGCTCGGGCTCCGGCTCCGGCTCGGCCCGCGCGGAGGCCTCCTCGGTCTCCTCGACCGGGAGGTCCTCCTCGCGTACCGCGTCCTCGTGCGGGGTGGGCCGCGTCACTGGGAGCGACCCTCCCCGTCCACGACCTCGGCGTCGACGACCTCACCGTCGTCGCCGTCCGCACCGTCGTCCGACGGAGCGCCGTTCGTCGCCGCGCCGTCGGCCTGCTGCTGCTGGGCCGCCTGCGCGTACATCTGCTCCGAGACCTTGTGGAAGGCCTCCTGGAGCGCCTGCGTCTTCGCCTGGAGCTCGGCCACGTCCTCCGACTCGAGCGAGTCGCGGACGTCCTTGATCGCGGCCTGGATCGCCTCCTTCGAGGAGTCGTCGACCGAGTCGCCGAGCTCGTTCAGCTGACGCTCGGCCTGGTACGCCGCGTTCTCCGCGTTGTTCCGGGCCTCCACCAGCTCGCGCTGCTGGCGGTCGTCGTCGGCGTGCGCCTCGGCGTCCTTGACCATCCGCTCGACCTCCTCGTCGGAGAGCCCCGAGCCGGCCTTGATCTCGATCTTCTGCTCCTTGCCGGTGCCGAGGTCCTTCGCCGACACGTTCAGGATGCCGTTCGCGTCGATGTCGAACGTGACCTCGATCTGCGGCATGCCGCGCGGCGCCGGCGGGATCCCCGTCAGCTGGAACTTGCCGAGCGACTTGTTGTTCTGAGCCATCTCGCGCTCGCCCTGGAGCACGTGGACCTCGACGCTCGGCTGGTTGTCCTCGGCCGTCGAGAACACCTCCGACTTGCGCGTCGGGATTGTGGTGTTGCGCTCGATGAGCTTGGTCATCACGCCGCCCTTGGTCTCGATGCCGAGCGTGAGCGGGGTGACGTCGAGCAGCAGGACGTCCTTCACGTCGCCGGCGAGGACGCCGGCCTGGATCGCGGCGCCGACGGCGACGACCTCGTCCGGGTTGACGCCCCGGTGCGGGTCCTTGCCGGTCAGCTCCTTGACCTTCTCCTGCACCGCCGGCATGCGGGTCATGCCGCCGACGAGCACGACGTGCGCAATGTCGTCGCCGCTCACGCCGGCGTCCTTCATCGCCTGCTTGGTCGGCCCGACGGTGCGGTCGAGCAGGTCGGCGGTGAGCTCGTTGAGCTTCGAGCGAGTGAGGCGCTGGTCGAGGTGCTTCGGACCCGACGAGTCCGCCGTGATGAACGGCAGGTTGATCTGCGTCTCCTGCGTCGTGGAGAGCTCGACCTTGGCCTTCTCGGCGGCCTCGTACAGCCGCTGGAGGGCCATCTTGTCCTGCGACAGGTCGATGCCCTGCGACGCCTTGAACTCCTTGACCAACCAGTCGACGATCGCCTTGTCGAAGTTGTCGCCGCCGAGGTGGTTGTCACCGGAGGTGGCCTTCACCTCGAAGACGCCGTCGCCGATCTCGAGCACCGACACGTCGAACGTGCCGCCGCCGAGGTCGAAGACGAGGATCGTGTGGTCGGCCTCCTCCTTGTCGAGGCCGTACGCGAGCGACGCGGCGGTCGGCTCGTTGATGATCCGCTTGACCTCGAGGCCGGCGACCTTGCCGGCGTCCTTGGTCGCCTGGCGCTGGTCGTCGTTGAAGTACGCGGGCACCGTGATCACCGCGCTGTCGACGGTGTCGCCCAGGTACGCCTCGGCGTCGGTCTTGAGCTTCTGGAGGATCATCGCGCTGATCTCGGGCGGCGAGTACTGCTTGCCCCCGGCCTCGACGCGCGCGTCTCCGTTCGGGCCGCTGACGACCTTGAACGGGACCATCGTCTCCTCCTCCTTCACCTCAGGCGCCTTGCGGCCCATGAAGCGCTTGATCGAGAAGACGGTGTTCTCCGGGTTCGTGACGGCCTGGCGCTTGGCGACGGTGCCCACCAGGCGCTCGCCACCCTGCGAGAAGGCGACGACGGACGGCGTGGTCCGGGCGCCCTCGGCGTTCTCGATGACGGTCGGGTCGCCGCCCTCGAGGATCGCCATGCACGAGTTGGTCGTGCCCAGGTCAATCCCTATGGTCCTTCCCATTGGTCAGTTTCCTCTCTTCTAAATGTCTGCCCTAAGAAATCTAAGCGGGAGTATGGCAGATCGTATGCGTGCCGCCAACGCCGTCGCCAAGACCGTAGCGGGCGGAGCGCTCGTGGCGTTCGCGCTGTCCGGCTGCGGCGGCGACCGGCCGCCGGAGCCGCGGCTCCCCGCCCCCGACCTGCCGGTGCATCGGATCGCGAGCCGTGTGGAGCGCATCCGCGGCCTCCAGTTCAAGCGGGTTCCCGACGTCCGGCTGGCCTCGAGGGCGGAGTTCCGGAGGATCGAGCGACGCGTGGCCGCGTCGACGATTCGCGGGCTCTCGGCGAGCGGCCGCGCGCGGGCAGCGCGGCTCCGGGCGGAGGCGCGGATCGCCGAGCGGCTCCCCGTGCTGCTGGGACTGTTGGAGCGGCTACCGCGCCAGGCGGCAGTGGACAAGTCGGCGAAGGTCGCCGCCGTCTACGTCGGCGTCGAGGATCGCGTCTACGTGATCTCGGACCACGCTCCGAAGCGCCGGCGGGCCGAGTCGCTCCTGTCGCACGAGCTCACGCACGCGGTCGAGCAGCAGCGCCTCGGCACGCGCAAGCCGCAGCTCACGTCGCCGTTCGCGGACGCGGCCGACGCCCGCTTCGCGGTGAAGGAGGGGTCGGCCACCCTCACCGAGTTCCGCTACGCGCGCCGATATCTCGGCGACCGCGAACCGATCGGCCGGAAGCTGCGCGAGCTCGAGCCGGCCCTCTCCGGAAGCCCACTCGACCGCTACCTCGACGCGGGCGCCGACTTCTCGTACAGGCGCGGCGCCCGCTTCGTTCGCGCGCTCTACCGGCGCGGGGGCGTCGCGCTCGTGAACCGCGCCGTGCGCCGGCCGCCCGTGACGACCGCCAGCATCTTCGAGCCGTCGCGCTGGCCGGCGCGCGACCGCGCCCTCCCGCCCGACGGCGCGGTACGGCCCGGCCCGGAGTGGGCGC
>DATENL010000038.1:0-16707 GCA_035275105.1 Thermoleophilaceae bacterium | reverse complement strand
GCCGCCGACCGCTCCCCGGCGGAGCGGACGCGCGAGCAGGCCGGTCCGCTCGACGGCCTGGCGATCGGCGTCGCCCAGGCGACCGCCCTCGCCCCCGGCGTCTCGCGCAACGGCGCGACGCTCACCGCGGCGCGGCTGCTGCGCTTCGAGCGCTCGGCGGCCAATCGCCTGTCCCGCCACGCAGCGCTGCCGATCATCCTCGCGGCCACCGGGCTGAAGGGATACCGCCTCGCGGGGCGGGGGCTGTCGGCCGGCGAGGCGGCGCCGTTCGGCGCTGGGCTCGCCGCCGCGTTCGCGTCGACGCTGGTGTCGAGCCGGCTCGTGCCGTGGATGGACGCGGCGCGCTCGTACGTCCCCCTGGCGGCGTACCGGGTGGCGCTCGGTGTAGCGTCAGTCGCGTTGCTGCGAGGACGGCACACGTGACCGAGTACGCGCGCGCCGGCGTCGACACCGCGCGGGCCGAGCAGGCGGTCGCCGGGCTGGTCGACGTCCTGCGCCGGATCGACCCCGGCCGGCCGTCGCGCGCCATCCTCGGCTCGGGCCACTACGCCAACGTCCTGCGGCTGGACGACCGCATGGGCATCGCGCTGTCGACCGACGGCGTCGGCTCGAAGGTGATCGTCGCGGAGCAGCTCGGCCGCTTCGACACCGTGGGCATCGACTGCATCGCGATGAACGTGAACGACGTGATCTGCGTCGGCGCCGAGCCGATCGCCGTGCTCGACTACATCGCGGTCGAGGAGGCGGAGCCCGACATGCTCAGGCAGATCGCCGAGGGGCTTCGCGCCGGCGCCGAGCTGGCGTCGGTCGAGATCCCGGGCGGCGAGCTCGCGCAGCTCCCCGAGCTGATCCGCGGGCACCCGTCGCCGCGCGGGTTCGACCTCGTGGGCGCGTGCTTCGGGACGGTCGAGCTCGACTCGGTGGTGACCGGCGCGAAGGCCGCGCCGGGCGACGCGGTTGTCGGCATCCCGTCGAGCGGGGTGCACTCGAACGGGCTCACGCTGGCGCGCCGCGCGCTGCCCGACCTCGACGAGCGGCCGCCCGAGCTCGGCGGCGCGAGCGTCGGCGAGACGCTGCTCGAGCCGACAGTCATATACGTGCGCGCGGTGATGGACCTGCTGCGGTCGGGCGTCGACGTGCGCGGGCTCGCGCACATCACCAGCGGCGGGCTCCTCAACCTGCTGCGACTCGAGGCCGAGGTGGGCTACGACATCACGGACCCGCTCCCGCGCCTCCCGATCTTCGAGCTGATCGCCGAGCGCTCGCGGGCCGAGGAGCCCGAGCTGCTCGAGGTCTTCAACATGGGCTGCGGCTTCTGCTGCGTGGTACCCGGCGACCAGACCGACGTGGCCGTCGAGGTGCTGGACTCGCACCATCCCGGCAGCGCCGTGATCGGCCGGGCGATCGAGGGCGCCGGGGTGGTCCGCCTGCCCGGTCTCACCGGAACGAGCGAGGGTTTTCTCGTTTGTTAAGACCGCAACGTGGCCTACCCGAATGGGTTAGTGTGAACCTGTGGGGGTAAACGTGCCAGCGCGACTGATCATCGCCCTCGTAGCGTGCACCGCGCTGCTCGGGCTCCCCACCGCCGCGCACGCAGGCCGGGCGATGGCCGAGATCGACAGCGTCGCGGGTCAGATCTATGACGTCGACGCCGACCGGATCCTCTTCCGGCAGTCGACCACCGCCTTCGGGATCAAGGACCGCAGCAGCGGGATCGTCACTCCCGTCGCCACGCCGGTCGGGTTCGAGCCGCGCGGCGGCTTCCTGACGTCGCACGGCGCGATGCTCGCCACCGAGAAGCCCAGCGGCGGCGGAAACGTCAGCGAGCTGCGCGACGGCAGCGTCGTGGACCTCGGGAGCCTCCACACGGCCGACTCGCTGCGGGTCGCGGGGGACTTCGCCTCCTGGAACGACGAGCAGAAGCTCTTCCGCCGCAACCTCGCGACCGCCGCCAACGAGCAGATCGCCGCGAACGTCCAGAGCTTCGGCGCCGACGTCGCGTCCAACGGTCACGTCGCGTACTTCACGACCTCGGACCAGGTGCGCCGCTACCGCGGCCCGCTCCAGGACGACCTGCTCGCGCAGGCCTCGCAGGCGCAGCCGCAGGATCTCCCGCTCACCGACGGCACGAACGTCGTCTGGCGCGAGCGGAATCCGAGCTGCTGCAACGCACCCGGCTTCGGCGCGCTCCACGCGTACGGCCCGAGCGGCGCGTTCGACCTCGGCAACACCGAGCGCACCTCGGTCCCGCAGGCGGGCTTCGACTACCGCGTGGCGGGCGGCTGGATCGCCTTCACGCGCGGCGACTTCGGCTCGTCCGAGATCTGGCTCCGGGATCCCGCCGGCAACGAGACGCTCCTGACGGAGGCCGGCACCCACCGGATCGTCGGGCTGGCGCCAAACGGCGAGACCGTCTACGAGACCCGGACGGGGACCTCCGACAGCTTCGTGCTGTGGCGGCCCGGCGAGGGTGCGACGGCGGTCGGGGTCACGGCCCCTGACGCGGGACCCGACGGCGACCGCGGCTACGGCGACCACGTCCTGTTCCTGGGCGGTCGCTGGTTCGCGGTCCTGGGCGGCTCGCTCAGGAGGCTCGTGCCCGGCGACTCGGCGGCGGGCTCGCGCACCCAGATCACCACCGCCCCCGGCCCGGACGACACGCCGTCCCACGTGAGCATTCCGTTCGCCTCGACCACGGGCGACACCGAGTTCCAGTGCAAGCTCGACCAGGGCGCCTACACGGCGTGCACGTCTCCGGCCGTCTACAGCTCGCTGCCGCCCGGACCGCACACGTTCGCGGTGCGCGCCGTCGTATCGCACGGGCCCGACGAGTTCGAGGACGTCCCGGCCGTCGCCACGTGGGCGGTCGACTCCGTGCCGCCGGCGGTGACGATCGCGAGCGGCCCCGACGGCCGCACCTCGGACGCCACTCCGACCTTCGGCGGCGCCGCGGGGAACGAGGCCGAGGACGGGGGCTCCGTGACGCTCGAGATCCACTCCGGCAAGTTCGCCAACGGACCGCTGGCTCGGACGATCACCGTGACCCGCACCGGCGCGACCTGGACCGCTGAGATCACGCCGGAGCTGGGCGAGGGCGAGTACACGGCTGTCGCGGGACAGTCGGACACCCCCGGCAACCTGGGGCTCAGCGACCCGCGGACCTTCAACGTCGACGTCACGCCGCCCGACGCCAAGCTCGCCGTCCGGCCGCAGCCGGTGCTGACCAACCGCGAGATCACGTTCGACGCGGGCGAGTCGTCCGATCTCCCCAACCCCGGCGGCGTGATCGTGCGCTACGAGTGGGACCTCGACGGCGACGGCGACTTCGAGCGCGACACGGGCACGGATTCGAGCACCACGCGCAGCTACCCCACGCCGCGCGAACTGTCTCCCGCCGTGCGCGTGACCGACGGCGCCGGCCTCAAGACCGTCAAGCGGATCGACCTGACCGTCGCGCCGGTCCCGCCGGCCGGGCTCGTGGGCGTGACGATCAACGACGGCGAGCGCTTCACGAACGACCCGAACGTGTTCATCTCGCCCGTCTGGCCCGAGGGCGCGAGCCACATCTTCCTGTCGAACGACGGCGGCTTCGCGAACGCCGTCAAGGCGCCGCTCAAGACCAACATGCCGTGGCGGCTCGACTCCTCGGGCGCCGAGCGGCTGCCGAAGACGGTCTACGCGCGCTTCTTCGCGAACGGCAGGACGTTCACGGACGACATCATCCTCGACGAGACGCTGCCCGTGGTGATCCTGGCCGAGATCACCGGGGTCGAGGGCAAGCTCTCGGCCGCGGCCGCGCAGGTCCGGACCTTCCACCTGCACGTGAAGGCGCGCGACCGCCTCGCGGGCGTGAGCCGCATGCAGATCACCACGAACCGCGCGAAGCCGGGCGTCGCCCGGAAGTTCAAGTCGCGCGTCGACTTCAGGTCCTCGAAGTCGAAGATCTTCGTCCGCGTGCGCGACCGGGCCAAGAACTGGTCGCACTGGAAGCGCTTCCAGAAGTAACCAAATCGGTTTAGACTCCCCCCGTGAGGGTGTCAGGCCGAGCAGGATTGCTCGCCGCATCGTGTGCGCTGCTGCTCGCGCCCGCGGCGCTCGGGGCTCCGACGGCCGTCCAGGTCGACAGCGTCGACGGCACGATCTACGACGTCGACGGCACGCGAATCCTCTCCGGGGAGTCGTTCGGCGACTTCGCGATCAAGAACCGCTCCACCGGCGTCGTGACCCCCATTCCGGTGCCGACCAACCGCAACCCCGTTGGCGGCTTCCTCACGTCGCACGGCGCCGTGCTCAGCACCATTTCCGACCCGCCGCCGAACCAGCCGCCCGTCCGCGAGGCGTTCGAATGGCGCGACGGCGCGCTCACGAGCCTCGGCTCGATCCTTCCCGAGGACTCGCTGCGCGCCGCGGGCAACTACGCGATCTGGAACGACGGCCCGACTCTCAAGCTACGCGACCTCTCCGTGACCGCCGCGCCGACCACGCTGGCGACCGATTCCGTGACCTCCAGCGGCTGTTGCAACGGCGTGGCCGCGAATGGCGACGTGGTGTACGCGCGACGTGAGCAGCAGCCGAATGAGAACCCCTATACGTCGATCCAACGGATCCGAAGCGGCACGCTGACCCCGTTGAGCCCCGGCGTCGTGGGGTTGCTCAAGATCAGCCCGCGCACGGACGGGACCAATGCGGCGTGGACGGAGAACAACGTCGGGCTCCCCACCGCGTCGACCAAGGTGGGCGTCTACGCGAACGGCGGGCTCCTCGCGCTCGACTCGGGCGACCGCAAGGATCAACCGAACCCCGGACGCGACTACCGGCTCGCGGGCGGCTGGATCGCGATCACGTGCTGCGCGACCGTGGCCGCCGACATGCGCCTCGTGCGGGTGCGTGCGCCCGACGGGACGGTCACGGACGTCACGCCAGACGCCGGAAACTTCAGGCTGAACGGCCTGAGCGCGACCGGCGAGGTGCTCTACAGCGATAAGAGCGACGGGAACAAGCTGCTCCTCTGGCGCCCCGGCCAGGGGAGCGTCGAGATCCAGGCGCCGCACCCGACGCCGAATGTCGCGTCGTGGGAGAGCGGCTACGGCAACTTCGCGGTCAACCTCGGCGGGAAGTGGTACCTGGCGATCGGAGGCTCACTCCAGCAGATCTTCTTCGACCAGCCCGATACGACGATCACGAAGGCTCCGCCGACGACGGGGGCCCCCGCCAACACCGAGGTCGAGTTCGACGCGACGCCCGCCGCCGACCGGTTCCAGTGCAGGCTCGAGAGCGAGGCGACCTGGACGGAGTGCGCGTCCCCCTACGCGATCGGGCCGCTGCCGCACGGACAGCACTCGATCCGGGTCAGGGCGGTCAAGAATCCCGACTACTTCGAGCCGGTTCCGGGGACGGCGACGTGGACGGTCGAGAGCGATCCGCCGGACGTGACGCTGAACGCGCCGCCCGCCATCACGGCCGACGACACGCCCCAGCTCGGCGGCGCCGCGGGCAACGCGGCCGAGGACGGTGCGCAGGTGACCCTGACCATCCGACCGGGCACCGACCCGAACGCCGCGCCGGTCCGGACCGTCAACGTGAACCGCTCCGGCGGCTCGTGGTCCGCCACGGTCACCCCGGCGCTCCCGGACGGCGAGTACACCGCCCAGGCGTCGCAGACTGACGCGGCGTCGAACGTCGGCACCAGCGTGAAGCGGACGTTCACGATCGACGCGACGCCCGACACGACGATCACAAGCGCGCCTCCGGCCGGCGGCGCGCCGGCGAGCGGCGAGGTCGCGTTCACGGCGACGCCCGCCGCCGCCTCGTTCGAGTGCAAGCTCGACGACGGGTCATTCGAGGCGTGCACGTCGCCGCACGCGGTCGGGCCACTGGCGCACGGACAGCACACGCTCGCCGTCCGGGCACTCAGCCCCGGCTACACGGAGCCCGGACCGGCGGTGGCGATCTGGACCGTGGAGAGCGACCCGCCCGACGTGACGCTCGACGAGCCGCCGGCGCGGACGGACGACACGACTCCTGAGCTTGGCGGCTCGGCCGGCACCGCCACCGAGGACGGCAGCCAGATCACGCTGAAGATCCAGCCCGGGACCGACCCGGGCGCCGCGCCGATCCGCACGATCCAGGTGGCGCGCTCCGGTGGCTCGTGGTCCGGCACCGTCACCCCGGCGCTCCCGGACGGCGAGTACACGGCGCAGGCGTCGCAGACGGACGCGGCGTCGAACGTCGGCAGCAGCGAGCGCAGGACCTTCAGGGTCGACCTGAAGCCGCCGGACGCCGAGCTCGCGGTCGACCCGAACCCCGTCGTGCTCGGGGATCCCGTCGGTTTCGACGCGTCGGCGTCGAGCGATCCGGACGGCGGCTCGATCGAGCGCTACGAGTGGGACCTCGACGGCGCGGGCGGGTTCGAGCGAGACACGGGCGCCGACCCCACCACGTCGCGCAGCTACTCGTCGCTCGGGACCGTCCACGTACGGGTGCGCGTGACCGACGCCTTCGGCAACACCGCGACGGCCGCGCGCAACGTCGTGGTGGCGCCGGTGCCCCCGCCCGGTCTGCCCGGCGTGACGATCAACGACGGCGACCTGTACACGAACGACCCCGACGTGGTCGTGAGCCCGGTCTGGCCGGCCGGCCGGACGCACGTGATCCTGTCGAACGACGGCGGCTTCCGCGACCCCGTGACCGAGCCGCTCGCCGAGGACGTCGCGTGGACGCTCGACTCCTCGGGGCCGGAGCGGCTGCCGAAGACGATCTACGCGCGCTTCGTGCCCAACGGAGCCACCTTCCAGGACGACATCATCCTCGACGAGACGCCGCCGTCGCTGCTCCTCGCCGAGATCACGGGCTCGGAGCTGGTCGCCGCCCGGACGAAGCACCGCAAGCGGACCTATCACCTCCACCTCCGCGCCCGCGACCGCACCGCCGGCGTCGACCGGATGCAGATCACCACGGACCGCCACCGCCCGGGGCACCCGCGGAGGTACCGGACGGAGGTCGA
Source organism: Thermoleophilaceae bacterium (assembly GCA_035275105.1). Lineage (GTDB taxonomy): Bacteria > Actinomycetota > Thermoleophilia > Solirubrobacterales > Thermoleophilaceae > AC-37. Next base: position 9,704 of record DATENL010000038.1, on the reverse strand, counting down.
CTTCGTGGCGCGGACCGCGAAGATCTTCGTCCGCGTGCGCGACCGGGCCAGGAACTGGTCGCGCTGGAAGCGCGCCGAGAGGTAGCGGACCTCCTAGGATCGCCGTCGTGCTCGACGGCCTCGTGAACCTCGTCCTCGCCCTGCCCGTGCTCGGCGCCGCCGGCGGCGGCAGCGGTGGCTACGGCGGCGGGGGCGGCGGGGGCTACAGCGGAGGCGGTGGCGGCTACAGCGGCGGTGGCGGGTCGGGCTCCGGCTCGGGCGACCTGGGCGGCCTCGAGATCGTGCTGCTCGTGCTCGCGGTCATCGTCTTCATGACGGCCTCGGCGATCAGCGCGAAGGTCGCCGGCCGCAAGCTGCGCAAGCGCCGCGAGCGCGTCAGGACGGCCGCGGCCGAGGCCGCCGAGGACGACCCCGACTTCGCGGCGACCGTGGTCGAGCGCGAGGCCGCGAACCTGTTCCGCACCATCCAGGACCTGTGGACCAAGCGCGACCGCGGCGGGCTGTCGCGGCTCGTGGGCGAGGACCTGGCCAGGGAGTGGGTCCGGCGGCTCGACGACTTCGAGCGCAAGGGCTGGCAGAACGTGGTGCGGGTCAAGGGCGGGCCGACCGTGCGCTACGTCGGCCTCGTCAACCGCGAGGACGACACGGACGACCGCGTGGTCGTGCGCGTGGAGGCGAGCCTCGAGGACTACGTGAGGGTCACGGGCGGCGGGATGCTGCTCGCGGACGGGGCGAGCTCGCAGATGCGGAGCCTGGACGAGTACTGGACGCTGGGCAAGCGCGGCGACGCATGGATCCTGCTCTCGATCGAGCAGCCCGAGGAGGGCAAGCACCACCTCGACTCGGAGATCGTCACGACTCCGTGGGCGGACGTGAAGCGCCTGCGCGACGAGGCGCTCGTCGAGGGCGCGGTGGCCGACAAGGTGGCGCCCGGCTTCGAGGTCACCGACGTGGCGGACCTGGACTTCGACGGCGACGCTCGCGCCGCGGCGCTCGACCTGTCGCTGGCGGACGGGCGCTTCGCGCCGGACGTGCTGGAGACCGCGGCGCGGCGCGCGGTCGCGGGGTGGGCCGAGGCGATCGACGGCGACGACAGCGCGCTCGAGTCCGTGGCCTCGCCCGCGGCGGTGGCCGCGCTGCTCCATCCGGGCGACCCGAGCGGCCGCACGCGGCTCGTGGTGCGCGGGCCGCAGATCAGGCGAGTCCGGATCGCCGCGCTCGACGCCGCCGCCAAGCCGCCGACGATGACCATCGACGTCGAGGTGACCGGTACGCGCTACGTGCAGGACCGCGACACCGCCGACGTCGTCGCCGGAAGCGACGCGAGCGCCGCCGACTTCACGGAGCGCTGGACGATGGCGCTCGACGGCCCGGACGAGCAGCCGTGGCGGATCGCGGGCGTGGCGGGCGCGGTCGCCTAGCCGAGCACGGGGCCAGGCCCCCTGTCCGGTGCTACGCCCGCTCCCAGAGCCAGCCGGTGGCCACGCGGAGCGGCTTGACCTCCCAGTCCGACGCGCGGCGCCACAGCTCGGCGTGGGCGCGCGTCTCCGGCAACCCGCACAGCTCCTCGACCTCGCGGGTGGCCAGCCGGCCGAAGCGCCGAAGCGCCTCCTCGAGGCTCGGACGCTCGTCGCTCGCCGGCTCGGCGCCGGCCGCGAGGGCGGCCGCGCGGAGCTCGTCGTAGCCGGCGGCGCCGTACACGCCGTGCTCGGCCCCGTCGTCGCCGGCGAAGACCGCCGACGGGAACGGCAGCCGCTCGCCGCTGCCGTGGGCGTCCACGACCTTCCCGGCCGCGCGCGCCTCGTCGGGCACGCTGCGCGTCGCCTCCAGGTCGTTGCCGAACGCCTCGACTATCGCGTTGGATGCCAGGTCGATGCGGAAGCGCTCCACGTTCAGGCCCGCCTCGCGGGCGGCCTCCACCAGCGACTCCGTCGTATCGAGCTTGCGCCGCAGGCACAGGAGCCCCTCGCGCACCGTGCGGAGGTAGCGGTAGCCGCCGTCGTCCGCCTGCTCCTGGGCGGCCTTGACCGCCATGCACGCCGGATAGGTGCTCCCGATCGGCGCCTCCTTCCAGAGCAGGGGGTCGATCGGCATGCGCGTCTCGGCCGCGACCTCCAGCCAGTGGCCCACGAGCCAGTCGTACACACCGCGGCGGCTCGTATAGTCGCGGGCGAGTCCTCCCATGACCCAGGTGAACGACACGGACTCGCCGAACTCCCACATGAGCCGGCGCACCAGGGGCTCCGCGGCCCAGGACCAGGAGCACGCGGGATCCGTGAAATAACGCAGTCGCGCCGGCACCGCGCGCAAAATAGACGACAGTGATCGGGACCCTGCTCAACGGCCGCTTCCGCCTCGAGGAGAAGATCGGCTCGGGAGGGATGTCCACGGTCTACCGCGCGTTCGACGAGAAGCTCGAGCGCTGGGTCGCGATCAAGCTGATGCACCGCTCGCTCTCGGACGACCCGCTCCAGCACGAGCGCTTCCGACGCGAGGCGCGGGCGGTCGCCCGGCTGTCGCATCCACACGTGGTGACGGTGATCGACGCGGGCGACGACGACGGCCACCCCTACATCGTCTTTGAGTACGTGGAGGGCGAGACGCTCAAGGGGCGGGTCAAGCGGACCGGCGGCCTGCCGGTGGTGGAGGCGGTGGCGTACGCGATCGAGATCGCACGCGCGCTGGCCGCGGCGCACGCCCAGCGTCTGGTCCACCGCGACGTCAAGCCCCAGAACGTGCTGCTCGACCTGGAGGGGCGCGCCAAGGTCACCGACTTCGGGATCGCGCGCGCGCTCGACGACGGGAGCCTGACGGCCACCGGACGCGTCCTCGGCACGACCGACTACGTGGCCCCGGAGCAGGCGCTGGGCGAGAACGTGACGGAGCAGTCCGATCTCTACTCGCTCGGAATCTGCCTGTACGAGATGCTCGCCGGCGACATCCCGTTCAAGGCCGACAGCCAGGTCGGGGTCGCGATGAAGCACGTGCGCGAGCCGATGCCCGACGTCCAGCGGGCGCGGCCCGAGGTCTCGGCCGCGCTGGCGGCCGTGGTCGACCGCGCCACCACCAAGGAGTGCCGCAACCGCTACGCGACGGCCGACGAGATGATCTGGGACCTCGAGCAGGCGCTGGCGATCGAGGCCGCGCGGCAGGGCGAGGCGACCGGCGAGGCGACCACGGTTCTGCGCGCCCTGCCGGACGAGACCGGCGACCTCGCGCCGGGCAGGCTGCGCCGCCCGGGGCGGTACGTGGCGCTCGCCGTGCTCGCCGCCGCGGCCGTGGCCGCCGGGATCCTCCTGCTGGCCACCAACACCGGCCCGGGCGAGCGGAGCGGGACCGCGCGCGCGAAGACGCCGCCGCCGATCGTGTCCAACCACATCGTGGCCGCGCACGACTACGACCCGTACGGCACGAACAAGCAGGAGCACCCCACGGAGGCGCTCAGGGCGATCGACGGCGACGGGGCGACCGCCTGGACCACCGAGGACTACCACACGCGGTCGTTCGCGCCGAAGCCGGGCGTGGGCCTCTTCGTGGACGCCGGCCGCAACGTCGTGCCGCGCCGGCTGGACGTCCGGACGCCGACCCCGGGCTTCCTCGCGAGGATCTACGCCTCGAAGGTCACCCCGCCGTCAGGCGCCGGTCAGGACACGTTCGCCGACTGGGGGCGGCCGCTCGCGACCGTCACCGTCGACTCACCGGAGCGCGTGTTCCTCAACACGGCCGGCCAGAGCTACCGCTACTACCTCATCTGGATCTTCAAGCTGCCGCCGGACGAGGACCACGCCGAGATCTCCACGGTGCGGCTGTACAAGTAGGCGGCGGGAGGACCCTCAGAAGCGGTAGCCGCGCTCGTCCTCGTAGCGCTCGAGCGCGAGGCGGACGAGACGGTCGAGGAGCTGGGCGTAGGGCAGGCCCGAGGCCTCCCAGAGCTTCGCGTAGACGCTCGTGGCCGTGAAGCCGGGCATCGTGTTGAGCTCGTTCACGAGCACGCGATCGCCCTCCTCGACGAAGAAATCCACGCGCGCCAGCCCGGCGCAGCCGGCGAGCCGGAAGACCTCGCGGGCCAGCTCGCGGACCCGGTCGCGGGCGGCGTCGCCGACCCGGGCGGGGACGACCAGCTCCATCCCGCCCTCCTGGTACTTGGCCTCGTAGTCGTACCAGTCGGCGTGGGCGACGATCTCGCCCGGCTCGGACGCCTCCGGGTCGCGGTTGCCGAGCACCGAGCACTCCACCTCGAGGCCCGCGGACGCCGCCTCCACGATCACGTGCGGGTCGTGGGCGAACGCGGCGTCGATCGCGGCATCCAGCTCCTCCGGGGCTGACACCTTCGATATGCCCACCGACGAGCCGAGCCGCGCCGGCTTGACGAAGACGGGCGTCCCGAGCCGCGCGGCGGACTCGCGGTCGTCGCCCGGCCGCAGGCCCACGTAGTCCACCTGCGGCACCTCCGCGCGCGCCATCAGGTCCTTGAACACGACCTTGTCGAGGCAGACCGCCGACGCGAGCACCCCGGCGCCCACGTACGGCACGTCCGCGACCTCGAGCGCCCCCTGGACGGTGCCGTCCTCGCCGAACGGGCCGTGGAGCACCGGGAAGACGACGTCGGCGCCCAGGAACCCCGCCCCCGGCTCGATCGCCACGCGACTCCCGTCGTGCTCCCACGGCCCCTCACGGGTGACGAGCACGTCCACGACCTCGTGCCCCGCCTCGGCCAGCCCGGCGCGCACCGCCGCCGCCGACGCCAGCGAGACGTCGTGCTCGCTGGAGCGGCCGCCGCCGAGGACGGCGACCCGCATCAGCCCGGGCCGGGCGAGCCGCCGCCGGCGTCGGTGCCGCCGGGTTCCTCGCCGCCGCCGTTCTCCGGGACCGCGGTGTAGATCGTGACCGTGCCGCCCTTCTCGAGCTCCGTGCCCGCGGACGGGCTCTGCCGAATTACCGTGCCCTCCGGCTCGCTGCTCGCCTCCGTCCTCACGACGACGGAGAAGCCCGCGTCCTCGAGCGTGGCGCGCGCGTCCTCCTCGGACTGGCCCTCGACGCGCGGCACGCGCACCTTCTCGACCCCCTTGGAGACGGTGATCGTGACCCGCGAGCCGCGCGCGACGGTCGACCCGGCGCCAGGGCTCTGCGAGATGACCTGCCCCTCGGGCCGCGAGGACTCCTCCTCGTGGACGGTGACCTTCAGCTTCGCGTCCTCGATCGCCGCGCGCGCGTCCGCCCGGTCCTCGCCGACCACGTTCGGGACCTCGGTGAGCTCGGGCCCCGAGCTGACGTAGAGCTCCACGCGCGACCCCTTCTCGACCTGGTTGAGCGCCGGCGGATCGGTGCGGGTCACGCGACCGGAGGAGACCTCCGCCGAGTGCTCCTGGTGGATCGTGGCGAAGAGGCCCGCGTCCTCGAGCTGCTTGACCGCCTCCTTCTGCGGCAGGTTGGTCACGTCAGGCACGGTTGTGAACCCTGGACCGCTGGACACCGACAGCGTGACCGCCGACGTCTTCTCCACCTCGCGCCCCGCCACCGGATCCTGCTTCACCACGACACCGACGGGCTTCTCGCTCCGCACCTGGAGCACCCTCGGCTTGAGCCCGGCGTCGACGAGCTCCTGCGCCGCCTGGTCCGAGCGCTTGCCCACCACGTCCGGCACCTTGACCTGGTCGGGACGGGTGAGGAGGAACGCCGCCGCGGCGGCGGCCGCGAGCAGCAGCAGGACGAGCGTCACCCACGGCCAGCGCCGGCCCTCGTCCTCCTCCTCGCGCTCCTCCGCGATAGGCGGCGGCATCCAGCCCTCGAAGCCGCCGTCGGCTCCGGTGGAGATCGCCTCGCGGGCGGCGTCGAGCGCGGCGATGAACTCCTCGGCGCTCGCGTAGCGCTGAGCGGGGTCCTTGTTGAGGGCGCGCATGACCGCCGCCTCGAGCGCGGGGTGAACGTCCGGGCGCAGCTCGCGAATCGGCGTCGGCGTGTCGCTCACGTGCTTGAGCGCGATCGAGACAGCGCTGTCGCCCTCGAACGGCACGCGCCCGACGAGCATCTCGTAGAGCATCACGCCGATCGAGTAGATGTCCGACGCGGCGTCGACGTGCTTGCCCTGTGCCTGCTCGGGCGACAGGTACTGGGCCGTGCCCATGATCGAGCCGGTCTCGGTCATCTCCGAGGCACCGGCCCTGGCGATGCCGAAGTCGGTGACCTTGAGCGAGTCGTCGGGCGCGACGATCACGTTGTGCGGCTTGAAGTCGCGGTGCACGACGCCGCGGCGGTGGGCGAAGCCGGCCGCCTCGAGGATCTGCCGGCCGAAGTGGATCGCGCGCTCCTGCGGGAGCGGGGCGTCCTCGTTCAGGAGGTCGCGCAGCGTCCGCCCGGGCAGGTTCTCCATGACGATGTAGTAGGTGTCGTCGTGCTCGCCCCGGTCGTACACGCCCACGACCCGCGGGTGCTGGAGGCTCGCCGCGGCGGAGGCCTCGCGCCGGAAGCGCTCGACGAACTGGTGGTCGCGCGAGAAGCGCCGGTGGAGCACCTTGAGCGCGACCTCGCGGCCCAGCTGCGAGTCCTGCGCGAGGTACACGTCCGCCATCCCGCCCGAGCCGATGCGCCCGAGGATCCGGTAGCGCCCGGCGACGACCGTGCCGTCGGCGACCTCAGCCATTCAGGAGCACCTCCATCACCTGCTTGGCGATCGGAGCGGCGACGGTCCCACCCTGCCCGCTCGTGCGCTCGACCGTGACCGCGATCGCCACCTCCGGGTCGCGCACGGGGGCGAACGCGATGAACCACGCCTGGTTGGCGGCGCCGCCGTCGACCTCCGCCGTGCCGGTCTTGCCGGCCACGTCGATGCCCTCGAGCGCGCTCGCCGTACCCGTTCCCTCCTGGACCACGCGGGTCATCATGCCCGCGACCTCCGACGCCGAGCGCTCGCTCATCACCTCGGAGGCCTCCGTGGGGTGGTGGCGCGACCGCTGGCCGCCGTCGGGAGCCGTGACCCGGTCCACGAAGTAGGGCTCCATCCGGCGCCCCTCGTTGCCGACCGTCGCGGCCACGACCGCCATCTGGAGCGGCGTGACCTGCAGCCGCTCCTGCCCGATCGCCACGCGCCCGATGTCGATCGAATCGGACGAGTCGAGCACCCGCTGCCCCTTGAAGACGCCGCTCGGCGTGATCTGGTCGGACGGGTAGTCCAGCCCCAGCTTGGAGCCGAAGCCGAAGCGCTCCATGTACTCGAGCATCGTGTCCTTGCCCAGCTTCTCGCCGACCTCGCCGAAGACGGTGTTGACCGAGTGCGTGAGGGCGTCGGTGAGCGAGATCGTGCCGAAGTCCTCGCCACCCGAGTTCTGGAGCGGCACGCCGCTGATCGGCTTGTTGTTGCGGCCGCTGATGAACGACCCGGGCGTGTACTTGCCGCTGTCGACGGCCGCCGACGCCGTCACGACCTTGAACGTGGAGCCCGGCGGGTAGCGCGCCTGCGTGGCGCGGTTGAAGAGCGGCGACGTGGGGTCGCGGTTGAGCGCACCGTAGTCGCGCGGGACGTCGTTGGGGTCGAAGTCGGGGATGCTCGCCATGACCTTCACCGCGCCCGTCTGCGGGTCGAGCGCCACCACCGAGCCGCGCTGGCCGCCGAGCGCGTCGAGCGCCGTCTGCTGCGCCCGCGGGTCGAGCGTGGTGTGCACGTCGTCACCCTCCTCGGTGCCGCCGCCGAGCTGGTCGATCAGGGACTTGAACTCGTCCTCACGACCGGTCAGCTCGCGGTCGTACGCCTTCTCGAGCCCCACGTTCCCCCGCGAGATGAACGCGTAGCCGATGGCGTGCGAGAACAGGCTCCCGGTCGGGTAGGAGCGGAAGTAGCGGAGCGTCTCGCCTCTGCCCGTGCGGCGATTGGTCGCCAGCTTGGTGCGGTCGCCGGCATAGATGTACCCGCGCGGGATCTGCTGCGCCTCGAGCAGCGACCGGCGGTTCGCGGTCTTGTCCTGGAGGCTCCGCGCCTCGAAGACGCTCCACTTCGACGTATAGAAGAGCAGCACTCCGAAGAGCACGACGAACATCACGAAGAGGTTCGTGATGCGGCGGTTCACACGAGCCCTCCACGAACCGCCGCCGGGTCGCGGCGCGCCTTGTCGGAGACGATCAGGAGAAGCGCGAGAAGGATGAAGTTGGCAACGATCGAGCTGCCCCCGTACGACACGAACGGGAGCGTCACGCCGGTGAGCGGGATCACCTTGGTCACGCCGCCCACGATCACGAACACCTGGAGCGCGAAGACCGCGGTGAGCCCCGCGGCAAGCAGCTTGGAGAACCCTTCGCTTGCGAGCGTGGCCGTCTTGAACCCTCGCGCGACGAACAGGAGGGCGACCACCAGGAGGGCGGCGGCGCCGAACAGGCCGACCTCGTTGACGATCACCGCGTAGATCAGGTCCGTGTGGGCGGCCGGCAGGATCTGGTGGCCGTCCGTGAGCTGCAGGAGTGACTGTCCGAAGCCACGACCGAAGAGGCCGCCGTCGGCCTGGGCGAACAGCGACTGCGCGATCTGGTAGCCCTCGTCGTCGACCACGCCGCGCTTGAATGGGTCGTGCCAGACCGTCACCCGTTCGTGCACGTGCGGGATGTGGTTCGCCAGGAACGACGCCCCGCCGACGAACATGAGCAGCCCCGGGATCACGAGCGACAGCCGGTTCGTGGCCACGTAGAGCATCGCCAGGAAGCCGCCGAAGAACATGATCGCGCTGCCCAGGTCGCGGATGAAGACGAGCATCAGCATCGCGATGCCCCAGATCAGGAGCAGCGGCCCGAGGTGCTTGAGCGACAGCCGCGGCAGCCGGCCGCTCCCCGCCAGCACGTCGCGGGTCTCGTTCAGGTAGCTCGCGAGGAAGATGATGATCGCGAGCTTCGAGAACTCGGCCGGCTGGAACTGGACGGGGCCGACCCCGATCGAGAGGTAGGCGCCGTTCGTCACGCGGCCGATGCCGGGCAGGCGCGGCGCCATCAGCAGCGCTATCCCCGCGAACGCGATCGTGTAGCGGTAGCGCTCGAGCGCGCGGTGGTCGCGGAGGAAGAGGATCGTCGCGCAGAAGAACGCGAGCCCGACCCCGAACCAGACCGCCTGCCCAAGCGCCCGGTGCGGGGAGATCCGGAAGATCTCGACGAGCCCGAACGCCGCGAGCAGGCCCACAAGCGGGAACAGGTACGGATCGGCGTCGGGCAGCCGAGCGCGGATGAAGACGTGCGCGAACAGGCAGGCGCCGAGGAACACCAGGCCGTAGGTGACCGTCACGTCGTTGATCTGGTGCGAGCGGGTGATCAGCACCGCGCTGAAGCCGGCCGTCACCAGGAGCGACACCGGCACGAGGCCGAACAGCTCGCGGTTGCGCGACGACATCAGCGCGGGGTCTCCGCCCGCTCGAGCTGCCTCAACCGCGTGACCGCGTCGCCGCGACTGCGCAGCTTGTGGTCGAGCAGGTTGTCGCGCTGGCGGCGGTCCTCGATCGCCGACGCCGGTACGTCGCTCGAGAACTCCTTCGTGTAGAGGTCGATCCCGAACGGCAGCTCGTAGGGCAGGCCGCGGTACATGGCCACCACGCCGCGGTCGTCGGTGCCGAGGAAGTAGAACTGGCGGCTGCCGGCCCAGAGGCCGACGATCGCGGCCGCGAGCGCCAGCAGCACCAGCAGCGCTCCGATCCGGCGCCGGACCCGGCCGCGCGGCCGTCGCCGGCGCGGCTCCG
>DATENL010000037.1:0-5121 GCA_035275105.1 Thermoleophilaceae bacterium | reverse complement strand
ACAGCCCTCCCAATACCGCCGACGGTGCGTCCCGCCAGCTTCAGTCCGGAGGCCGCCGCGCCCGCCGCCAGCTTCGCGCCGGCGCGAGCGATCTGCTCGAGCTCGGCGATCTCGGAGTGCTCGGCGACCGGCGCCTCGTGCCTGGGAGGAGCGCCGGAAGCCTTGCCCTGCTCGCGGGCGCGGGCGCGCCGCGGGCTCTCGATCCCGGGCCGGCGCCGCGGCAGGCTGCCGAACACCTCCTTGGCGTCGTCCTCAGTCATTGCACCCGCGGCGAGCGTAACAATGATCTCCGCTGGTGTTCGATCCTTTCCAGGCTCACTCGGGTTTTCGCGCTGCGGCACCGATACTTCGGCGCAAAGCGCAGGTTTTGGCTTGAAATCCGAGGGTCATGGATTGACTTCAAAAACTGAAGCGGTTAAAATACGAACATACGTTTGAGCGCAGTCCAACCGTCGCGGATCAGAGTCTCCGGGTCCGCGTTTTTGCAGTTTTGCGACCCTGATGACGGTTGAAGCGCCAAGCGCGCGGGAACCAAAGGCGAATAGGCGAATAAGGGACAAGGATGCTGGTAGCAGAACTTCAGGAGCTTGAAGAGGTAAAGGGCCTGATCACCAAGGGTCAGCAGTTCGGAGTGCTGACCTTCGGCGACGTGGCCTCAGCGGTCTCCGAGGTCGATCTCGACGAGTCGGACGTAGAGGACCTCTACGGGCACATCGAGCGGCAGGGCATCGAGCTGGTCGAGGACGTCGACCCGGCTCAGAAGACATCGCCCGATGCCGAGCGCAGCGACGGCAAGCGGGGCAAGCGCCGCCAGAAGCAGGCGCTGGACCTGAAGCCGGACATGACGACCGACTCGCTGCAGCTGTTCCTCAAGGACATCGGCAAGGTGCGGCTGCTGACCGCCCAGGAGGAGGTCGACCTGGCGAAGCGGATCGAGCGCGGCGACCTCGACGCGAAGCAGAAGATGGTCGAGTCGAACCTGCGGCTCGTCGTCTCGATCGCGAAGAACTACCGCAACCAGGGCCTGCCCTTCCTCGACCTGATCCAGGAGGGCACGCTCGGGCTCGTCCGCGCGGCGGAGAAGTTCGACTACCGCAAGGGCTTCAAGTTCTCGACCTACGCGACCTGGTGGATCCGCCAGGCGATCGCCCGCGCGCTCGCCGACAAGGCACGCACGATCCGCATCCCGGTCCACGTCGTGGAGAAGCTGAACAAGATCGGCCGCGCCGAGCGCAAGCTGGTCACCGAGCTCGGCCGTGAGCCGACCCCGGAGGAGATCGCCGACGTCACCGGGATCGAGCCCGAGGAGGTCGACTCGATCAAGCGCTCCGCGCAGGCGCCGGTGTCCCTCGAGAAGCCGGTCGGCGACGAGGAGGAGTCGGAGTTCGGCCAGTTCATCGCCGACGAGCGCGCCGAGTCGCCGTACGACCGCGCGGCGGAGATCCTGACCAAGGAGGCGCTCCGCGAGGCGCTCGAGAACCTGTCCTACCGCGAGCGCCGCGTGCTCGAGCTCCGGTACGGGCTCGGCGGCGAGCACCCGCGCACGCTCGACGAGGTCGGGCGGACGTTCAACGTCACCCGCGAGCGGATCAGGCAGATCGAGAACCAGTCGCTCAAGAAGCTCCAGTCGCTCGCGGAGGCGCAGAAGCTCCGCGACGTCGCATAGGCGTCCCCCTCCTGGGGGCCTAAAGGCCCCTGCCTAGGCGTCGATAACGAGGATATGTTCGACCTCGAGTCGGCGCTCAAGCGCGTCGTGGAAATCGGTGGCTCCGACCTGCACCTCAAGGTCCCGGCCCGGCCGCTCATCCGCCATCTAGGCCAGCTCGAGCCGATTCCGGGCGCCGAAGAGCTGACCCCCGAGGACACCGACCGCGCCCTCCGCGAGCTCCTGAAGGACCACACCAAGCTCGACGAGTTCGCCGAGGAGCACGAGGTCGACTTCTCCTACAGCCTTCCGGGCCTCTCGCGCTTCCGCGTGAACGCCTTCCGCCAGCGCGGCGTGATCTCGCTCGTCGCCCGCGCCGTGCCGCATGAGATCAAGTCGATCGAGCAGCTCGGCCTGCCGGACGTGATCTCGGACATCGCGGACGAGGAGCGCGGGATCATCCTCGTCACCGGCACGACCGGCTCGGGCAAGTCCTCCACGCTCGCGGCGATGATCGACCAGATCAACCGCTTCCACTCGAAGCACATCGTCACGATCGAGGACCCGATCGAGTTCCTCCACCGCGACAAGCGGTCGATCATCAACCAGCGCGAGGTCGGCGCCGACACCGCGTCGTTCAAGCGCGCGCTGCGGCGCGTCCTGCGTCAGGACCCGGACGTGATCCTGGTCGGCGAGATGCGCGACGAGGAGACGGTCTCGACCGCTCTGTCGGCCGCCGAGACGGGCCACCTCGTGCTCTCGACGCTGCACACGGTCGACGCGCCCGAGACGATCAACCGGATCATCGACTTCTTCCCCCCGCACATGAACCAGCAGGTACGGGCGATGATGGCGGGCACGCTGAAGGCGGTCGTCTCGCAGCGGCTCGTCAAGCGCGCCGACGGCCAGGGCCGGGTGGCGTGCTGCGAGGTGCTCCGCACGACCGGCCGCGTGAAGGACATGATCATGATCCCGGAGGAGACCGGCAAGCTGATCGACGTCGTCGCCGAGGGCGCCTACTACGGGATGCAGACCTTCGACCAGGCGCTGCTCCATCACGTGCAGGAGGGTCGCGTGACGATGGAGGAGGCCGTCCACGCCGCGAGCAGCCCGCACGACTTCAAGCTCATGGTCGCCTCCGACGGCCAGCGCTCGACCTCCGTCGAGCAGCTGATGTCCTCGGAGCCCGCGCCGGTCGAAGCCGAGCCGGCGTACTAGCTTTCAGGGCTCCCCGACGCAAGGAGCCCCCCGCCGTGCAGAGCACTCTCGAAGCGTTCGCCGAGACCGAGTCCCAGGAGTCCTTCTCGCTCCAGAACGGGAAGCTGCTCAAGGTCGAGCTCGGCCAGGTGACGATCCAGGCCAAGCTCGGCTCGATGGTCGCCTACCAGGGCGAGGTCAAGTTCGAGCACGCCGGTTCGGGCGGGCTGGGCCGGCTCGTGAAGAAGGCCATGACGGGCGAGGGAACGAAGCTGATGAAGATGGAGGGGTCCGGCGAGGTGTTCCTCGCCGACCAGGCCCAGGACATCCACCTGCTCAAGCTCGAGAACGAGCAGATCACGTGCAACGGGGCCAACCTGCTGGCGTTCGACGCCGGCATCGACTGGGACATCAAGAAGGTCGAGGGCGGGACGGGGAGCATGCTCGCGGGAGGGCTCTTCAACACCGTGCTCAACGGCACCGGCTGGGTCGCGGTCCTCTCCGACGGGCCGCCCGTCCTGCTCCAGGTGGGAGGCGCGCCGACCTTCGCCGACGCGCAGGCCGCGATCACGTGGTCGAGCGGCGTTCAGACGCAGGTCAAGGTCGACGCGAACATGAAGACGCTCATCGGCCGCGGCTCGGGCGAGACCCTCCAGGTCGCGTTCAGCGGCCAGGGCTGGGTGCTGGTGCAGCCGAGCGAGGGCCGGATCCAGGCGGCGGGCGCCGGCGGCGCCGGCGCGGCCGGCGGCATCGGCAAGCTGCTGAGCGGCTGAGGGAGCGGGCGCAGCCGGGCGATCCCCCAGGATCGCACCTGCGGGGCTATACTTCATTTCGTGAAGCGTGACCTTGCAGAAGAGCGCGCCGCTAACGACGTCTGTCCCATCTGCGCCACCGCCGACGTCGTCTGCCACAAGTGGACGATCCTGGTGATCCGCGACCTCGCGGGCGGATGCAGCCGCTTCTGCGAGCTCGAGCGCTCGCTCGCCGGCATCAGCCCGCGCACGCTGTCGCTCCGGCTGCGCGCGCTCGAGGAGCACGGCATCGTCGAGCGCCGCACGTATCCCGAGGTCCCTCCGCGGGTCGAGTACGCGCTCACCGAGAAGGGCCAGGCGCTCCTGCCGATCCTCGACGGGATGCGCCGCTTCGGCCGCGAATGGCTCGCGGGCGACCGGACCACCGCCGCCGCGGCGGCCTAGCGAGACAGCCGTCAAGCGCAGGACCCCGCGCGCGCGTGGCGAATGCCGGGCGCATGCGGAACCGCGAGCTGCACGACGCCCTCCGCGAGTTCGCGCTCGAGACGGCGGCGATGCTGTCGACCGAGCTCGACGCCGGTGAGGAGCTTCCGTACGACGTCGTCGAGGAGCCCGGCACCGGCTCGGTCCTCTACCGCTACCTGCCGCTGACGGCGAGCTTCATCGCGTCGCGCTGGGACGCGATCGCGGCGATGCCGTCGGCTAAGCGCGCCGCCACGAGGCTCGGCGACGGCGCCGAGGCCTACCTGCGGCTGCGCGGGCTCCCGACCGCCGACGACGCCGAGCCGGCGCTGCGCGCGATGCTCGACAGGCTGTACGAGGACGCGACCGACTTCCAGTTCCCCGAGGACCGCTTCGAGCGCGTGTACGGCGAGGTCGAGCGCACCCTCTACGAGGGCACGATGCGGACGGCGGTGGTGGCGACGGTCCACGGGCTCGTGCTCGAGAGCGACCGCGTGGACCTCGGCGGCGGGCTGATGCTCGCGCGCGGGGACCGGATCGACGCGCCGGCCGAGGCCGTCTGGCCGCTCGCGCCGGGCGAGCGCGAGCGCGCGACGGGCCCGAACTCCGTCTGCGCCCTCGAACGCGACGTCGAGGCCGACAGCCCGCTGCCCGCCAGCGAGGCGCGGATCCGGTTCCGGCGGCTCCTGACGGCGATGCGGCTCTTCAAGCCCGGCCGCGTCGCGCTGCTCGGACTTGGATGGGGCCGTGCCGACGGCGGCGTCTGGCAGCCCGTGCCGCTGGCGCTCGGGGGCGCCGGGCGCGGCGAGCCGTGGGTGCTCACGGCGGCCGAGGAGGCCGAGCTGCGGGAGCTGACCGAGCTCGTCGCGCGCAGCCGCCAGCCGGGGCGCGTGGCGTGGGCGCTGGGGCGCTTCGAGATGGGCTGCGAGCGCTCGAGCGACGTCGAGGGGCTCTCGGACAACCTGCTCGCGCTCCAGGCGCTGCTCGAGACCGACGGCGACGCCGCCCGTGCGAGCCTCTCGCAGCGGCTGGCCGCCCTGTGCGCCGAGGCGGCCGACCGGCCGA
>DATENL010000036.1:0-7041 GCA_035275105.1 Thermoleophilaceae bacterium | reverse complement strand
CGCCGCCCGAGGAGCTCGACGCGCCGGAGGACGAGCCCGAGCCCGGCGAGCCCGCGCCGGCGCCGGGGGAGCCGGCCCCCGAGGGCGTGCCCGGCGAGGAGCCGCTCCAGCCCGACCGCGAACCCGTGACCACGGAGCCCTGATGGACGTCGCCTGGTTCGTCGTCCTCGCGGCGTTCATCTTCTGCATCGGCGCGGCCGGCGTGCTCACGCGCCGCAACCCGCTGGTGGTCCTGCTCTGCCTCGAGCTGATGCTCAACGCCGGCAACCTCGCGCTGGTGGCGTTCTCGCGGATGGTCGGCAACCAGGAGGGGCAGGTGTTCGCGCTGATCGTGATGGTCGTCGCGGCGTGCGAGGTCGTGATCGGCCTCGGGCTGATCGTCGCGATGTACCGCCGGCGCGTCCCGATCGACGTCGACGAGGTCACGGAGCTCTCCGGATGACGCCGGGCGGGTGGGGCTGGCTGGTCCTCGCGTTCCCCCTCCTGGGGTGCATCGCGATCTCGGTCCTCTGGAGGGACCTGCCAGGCCGGTTGCCCGGCTGGATCGCGAGCGGCGCGGTCTTCGCCTCGTTCGTCAGCTCGGTCGGCGCGTTCCTCGCGCTGCACGACCGCGCACCCGAGGACCGCACCGTCGTCTCCAACGCGTTCGACTACCTGCACGCGTCGGGCGTGAACGTGGACATGGCGATCCAGGTCGACCCGCTGTCGGTGTTCATGGCGCTGGTCGTCTCCGGCGTGTCGTTCCTGATCCACGTCTACTCGGTCGCGTACATGACCTCGGACCGCGGCCACGCGCGGTACTTCGCCTACCTCAACTACTTCGTCTTCTCGATGCTGCTCCTGGTGATGGCGGCCAACTTCGTGCTGCTGATCGTCGGGTGGGCGTTCGTCGGCGCCGCGTCGTACCTCCTGATCTCGTACTGGTACCGGCGCGAGACCGCCACGCGCGCGGGCATGAAGGCGTTCGTGATGAACGTGATCGGCGACGTCGGGATGGTCGTGGGCGCGTTCCTGCTGTTCCGCGAGACGGGCGCGCTCGACTACGTCGGCGTCTTCGAGAAGACACACGACGCGTTCAGCGTCAACGACGGGACGCTGGTCGCTGCCTGCCTCCTGTTCCTGGTCGGGGCGTTTGCGAAGTCGGCTCAGCTCCCGCTGCATACCTGGCTGCCAGACGCCATGGAGGGCCCGACTCCCGTCTCCGCGCTGATCCACGCCGCGACGATGGTCACCGCCGGCGTGTACCTGATCGCGCGACTGCACCCGCTGTTCGAGCAGGCGCCGGCGGCCGCCGACGTCGCGGCGATCATCGGCTGCGCGACGCTCCTGTTCGCCGCGACCGTCGCGCTCGTCGTGACCGACCTGAAGCGCGTGATCGCGTACTCGACGATGTCGCAGATCGGCTACATGATCATGGGCGTCGCGAGCTTCGCCTACACGGCGGGGATGTTCCACCTCATGACGCACGCGTTCTTCAAGGCGCTGCTGTTCATGGGCGCGGGATCGGTGATCGGCGCGATGGGCGGCGAGCAGTCGCTCGACAAGATGGGCGGCTTCCGCCGCTCGATGCCGTTCACGTTCGCCACGTTCACGATCGGCGCGCTCGCGCTGTCGGCGTTCTTCCCGTTCTCCGGCCTGTTCTCGAAGGACGCGATCCTCTCGTTCCAGCTCCACCGCGGGGGCCTCTACGCGGTCCTTGCGGTGGTCGGCTACGTCGCCGCGGCCATGACCGCCTTCTACGCCTTCCGCATGGTCTTCCGCGTGTTCTTCGGCGAGCCCGTGGAGCAGGCGAAGTCGCTCGAGCAGGGCGAGCTGTGGCACGGCGAGCACTTCAACCCGGCGACCGGCGAGCCCGAGGACACCGACGTCGGCTTCCCCGGCGCCGAGCACCACATCGCCGAGCGCGAGCGGCCGATGAAGGCGGCGATGGCGCCGCTGGCGGTGCTGTCGCTGATCGGGGGGATCGTGCTCGTCCCCGGGGTGACCGAGTGGCTCGAGCACTTCCTCGCGCCCACGTTCGAGGACTCGCGCTTCGCGCACGACGTGCCGTCGGTGGGCGCCGAGTGGGCCGGCCTGTGGGTCGGTGCCGTGCTCGCGGTCGTGGGCATCATCGGCGCCTACAGCGTGTTCGTGCGCCGCCCCGGCCTCACGCTGTGGCTGCGCGATCGCTTCCACCGCCTGCACGGCTTCCTCGAGCACAAGTGGTACTTCGACGAGCTGTACGACAGGGTCTTCGTGCGCCCGACGCTCGCGTTCGGGCGCTTCGGGCAATCGGTGGTGGAGACCCGCTTCGTGCAGGACTTCCTGATCGGCGGCGTCACCTCGACGGTGCGCGGCGCCACGTCGTTCGCGCGCGCCGTCCAGTCGGGCTACATACGCGCGTACGCGATGCTGCTGATCGTCGGCCTGAGCGGCCTCGGCCTCTACTTCCTCCTCCAGAGCACCTGACGATGCCGCTCTCCGTCCCGATCTTCGTCCCGCTCGCCGCCGGCCTCCTGTCGGCGTTCCTCCCGCGCGGGTGGGCTCGCTGGCTGGTGCTCGGCGCCGCCGTGTTCGTGCTCGGCTTCGCGGTCGGCGCGATGGGCGACTACCCGAACGGCGGCCACGGCCTGACGCACGTGACCGACGCGAAGTGGATCCCGGAGCTGGGGATCCGGTACTCGCTCGGCGTCGACGGTCTGAACCTCTTCCTGATCGCGCTCACGGCCGTCGTGTGGGTCGCCGCGCTGCTGGCCGCGGCGGTGCGGGACTGGGACCGGCCGCGGCTCTTCTTCTTCCACATGGCGCTTGCGGAGACCGCGGTGCTCGGCGCGTTCTGCGCGCAGGACCTGATCCTGTTCGTCTTCTTCTTCGACCTGATGCTGATCCCGTTCTACTTCCTGATCGGGGGCTGGGGCGGGCGGCGCCGGGTGGCGGCCACGACCAAGGTCGTGATCTACACGCTGGTGGGATCGCTGCTGATGCTGGCCGGCGCGATCGCGCTCGGGGTGCTGGCCACGCCGGACGGCGGGCACATCTCGTTCTCGCTGGCCGACCTGGCGCACCGCAGCCTCGGCAAGGGCACGCAGGAGTGGATCTTCCTGCTGTTCGCCGCGGCGTTCCTGGTCAAGGCGCCCGCGTTCCCGTTCCACGGCTGGATGCCGGACGGCTACCGCGCGGCCCCGCTCGAGGTGCTGATCCCGTTCAGCGCGGTGCTGTCGAAGGTCGGGATGTACGGCTTCCTGAAGATCGTGCTGCCGATCCTGCCGCTGGCCGCGCAGCACTTCCAGGAGCTGATGATCGTGATCGCGGTGGTGTCGATCCTGTACGGGTCGGCGCTCGCGTTCACCCAGGACGACGCGCGGCTGGTGGTCGGCTACTCGTCGATCGCCCAGCTCGGCTTCATCCTGCTCGGGATCTTCGCGCTGGACCTCCAGGGCAAGGGCGCCGAGGGCGCGCTGCTGCAGATGGTCAACCACGGCCTCGTGGTCGCGCCGCTGTTCCTGATCATCGCGGCGCTCGCGGCGCGGACGAAGGACGGCACCGAGCTGCTGTCGCGGATGGGCGGGATGGCCACGCGCGCGCCGGTGCTCGCCGCGCTGTTCCTGATCGTGGCGCTCGCGACCCTGGCGATGCCCGGCTCCGCGAACTTCGCCGGCGAGCTGCTGATCCTGTTCGGCACGTTCTCGACGAAGATCGTGTTCGGGCTCGTCGCCAGCGCCGGGGTCGTGCTCGCGGCCTTCTACATGATTCGCCTGTACCAGCGGACGATGCACAACCGCGAGGGGCCCGACGTCGAGTCCCGCGACCTCACGCGCGCCGAGCTCGTGCCGATCGTCGGGCTCGTGGCGGTGATCGTCGCGCTCGGCGTCTACCCCAACTTCATCGCGCGCCGCAGTGAGGACTCGACCCGGCCCGCGGTCCTGGGAGCCGCGGCGCTCGAGCACGGCGCGGCGAGCGGCGCCGAGGTCCACCTGCTGGACGGCGAGGGCGTGTACATCGGAAGCGGGACCAAGTGAGCGTCCTCGCCGCCGCCGGGGCCGAGCTCTCCAAGTTCCACGCCCCGCACGTGGACTGGAAGGCCATGTCCCCGCTGATCGCGGTCATCGGCGGCTCGATCGTCGTGCTGGTTGCGGGGATGCTTCCCGGCAGGCGGCGCCAGCGCGGGCTGCCGGCCGCGCTCGCGATCGCCGCGCTGCTGGCGGCGATCGGCCTGACGATCTGGATCTGGGAGCCGGGCGGCACGCGGCCGATAGTGGCCGGCGCGCTCTCGATGGACACGCTGACGCTCGGGGTGTCGGTGCTCTTCTACGTCGCGGGGATCGCGACAGTGCTGCTGTCGCTCCGCTCGACCGAGGCGCGCGCCGCTGGGCCCGGGGACGTCGCCTGCCTGCTGCTCGGCTCGATCGCCGGGATGGTGCTGCTGGCGGGGGCGGAGAACCTCGTCACGCTCTTCATCGGCCTCGAGCTGCTGTCGATCCCGCTCTACATCCTGTGCGGGAGTCGCGTGCGCGAGGAGAGGTCGCTCGAGGCCGGGCTGAAGTACCTGATCGTCGGATCGGTCGGCTCGGCGACGCTGCTGTTCGGGCTCGCGTTCCTCTACGGCGCGACCGAGTCGACCGACCTCTCGAAGATGGCCGACGCGATCGGAACGTCGGTGCCGCTCGGCGACCCGCTGCTGCTCACGGGCGTGGCCCTGGCGGCGACCGGGCTCGCCTTCAAGGCGTCGGTCGCGCCGTTCCACCAGTGGACGCCGGACGTCTACCAGGGAGCCCCGACTCCGGTCACCGCCTTCATGGCGGTCGCGACGAAGGCGGCCGCCTTCGCGATCCTGCTGCGCCTGTTCGACGAGGGGCTGCTCGACCTGCGCGACGACTGGGCGCCGGCGCTGGCCGCCCTGGCCGTCACGACGATCGTCGTCGGCAACGCCGGCGCGATCGCGCAGCGCTCGCTCAAGCGGATGCTCGCGTGGTCGGGCGTCGCGCAGGCGGGCTACATGCTCGCGGGGGTCGTGGTGGGTACCCGGCTCGGCCTCCAGGCGACCGCGTTCTACCTGGCCGTGTACCTGCTGATGAACGTCGCGGCGTTCGCGGTCGTGATCGCGCGCGAGCGGGTGTCGGAGCTGGGCGACGACATCCAGGCGCTCGACGGCCTCGGGAGGGCGAGCCCGTGGCTCGCGTGGCCGATGACGATCGCGATGCTCGGGCTGGCGGGCATCCCGGCCACCGCCGGCTTCATCGGGAAGTTCTATTTGATCGACGCCACCGTGAGCGGCGACTACGCCTGGCTCGGGATCGTGATCGTCGTCGGATCGATGATCTCGCTCGTCTACTACCTGCGCGTGCTGGCCGTGATGTGGCTCGGGCCCACGCGCATCGAGCTGCCCGCGGCTCCCGGCGCGCGCGGCAGGCGCGTGCGCCCCGTGGCCGGCTGGTCGCCGGAGGCCGACGCGCGCGCGCAGCCGGAGGTCACCGCCGTGGCCGTTGTTTGCGCGGCGCTGACGGTCGTGCTCGGGATCGTCCCGCAGCCGCTGTTCCACCTGGCGAGCGACGTCGGTCGCTCGCTGTCCACGCTGCTGTAGCGCGCCCGGCGCCGGAAGGCAGGAGGGGCTGCGGCCCCACGACCGCAGCCCCTCCTTGGACCCTCCGTTGGGAGGTGGGTTACGAGCGACTCACGTGCTCGCAGTTCTCCGAGACGAGATCGTCGTCGTCCGCCTTGACGGTGTCGTCGCCGCGGCCGCAGTTCACGCGGTCCTTGGCGCCGTCGCGCGAGTTGATCCTGTCGCGCCCGCGGTTGCCCTCGAGCACGTCGCGGCCGTTGCCGCCGCTGATGTCGTCGTTGCCGCGGTCGCCCGAGATGTCGTCGCTGCCGCGGTTGCCGCTCAGGTCGTCGTCGCCGAGCCCGCCGCTGATGTCGTCGTTGCCGCGACCGCCGCTCACGGTGTCGTCGCCGTCGTCGCCGCAGAGGTCGTCGTCGCCGTCGTCGCCGTGCAGGTCGTCGTCGCCGCCGTTGCCGTCGAGCACGTCGTCGCCGCCGCGACCGTGGTCGTCGTCGGCGTCGTCGCCGCCGTCGAGCGAGTCGTCGTCGTCGGAGCCGCGACGGAAGGCGACCGTACCGTCGTCCCCGCCGTGGTCGTCGCCGGCGTCGTGGTTCGGGCCGTCGTCTGACCCGGGGGTGTCGCCGCCGTGGTCGTCGCCGACGTCGTGGTTCGGGCCGTCGTCCGACAGGCAGGCGTTCTCGCCGGCGTCGTGGTTGGGCGGGTCGTCCGCGCCGTTCTTGGCGACGACGGTGGCGGCGCCGACGCTCAGGGCGAGCGCGGCGATGAGTCCTAGTAGTACGAGTATCCGCTTCATTGGAAAGTTCTCCTTGGGAGGGGGTCTCGAAGGTAGAACGCGGGGGCGGCAGCGAAAATCACGCCCGGGTCAGCGCTCTGACGTCACCGCTCTGACACGAGCCGCGCGAGGATCGGCTCGCGCTCGCCCTCGATCTCCTGCGCGAGCCGCTCCACCGCGCGGACGCGTAGCCAGCGGGCGAAGCGGGGCGGATCGAGCTCCGCCGCGCGCCGGTAGGCGTTCAGGTAGCCGCGCAGGAGGAGGCCGCGGCCGGCGGCGGCGAGCCGGCGGTCGACGGCTGACGAGCCGGGCGGTAGCGGCGAGAACTCGAGCACGACCCAGGTGCGTGCGACGTCGGCCACCGGGTCGCCGCGAGCGGCCTTGCCCCAGTCGATCACCCGCTCGCCCACGACGTTGCCGGGGTGGAAGTCTCCGTGGCAGAGCCGGTCGCCCGCCGGCAGCTTTTCGAGCGCGACCGCCGCCTCCTCGCGCAGCGCGGGCGGAACCGCGTCCGAGCCGAGCATCTCCCGCACGCGATCGGCGAGCGGCGGCAGCTCGGCCGGGCCGGCGACGCGGTGTAGCTCGGCGTGCAGCGTGCCGCAGCGCCGCGCCACGGACCCGACCCGCCACGGGCGCCGGCCGACCAGCGTGAGCAGGTCCGTCCCCTCCAGGCGCTCGATGACGAGCCCGGGGCGCCCGTCGCGCTCGACTCGCTCGTAGACCGCGGGGA
>DATENL010000035.1:0-11768 GCA_035275105.1 Thermoleophilaceae bacterium | reverse complement strand
ACCCGCAGGCCCCGCACCGCTGCGTCGACCACAGGCGCCCGACCAGCCGGCTCAGGCGCGGCAGGCGCGGGGTCCGGAAGCGCCACCGCCGCCTCGTCCTGCGAGGGGTCGCCCGCGACCGCGGCTGCTCCCACCTGCGCCGGGTCCAGGTCTCGATCGCGCTCCACAGGCGCCACCGCTGCCGCTTCGTGAGGAAGGACGGCCGGCTGAGCAAGCGCCGCCGGTGCCGCCGGGCCCTCTGGACGCCCGTCCGTGGGAAGCGAAGCTGGCACGTCCGCACTCGGCGCCTGCGCCGGGGCCGCTACACGATCCGCACCCGCGCGATCGACCGAGCCGGCAACCGCGAGCGCAAGCCGAAGAGGGCCCGCCCCAGGAGGGTCCGGTTGCGCTAGCCCAGACGCCGGAAAGCCGCGGATTTCCCGGTAGAATGGGGTCAATGCAGCACGCCGGGGATGAGGTCGCTGACCTGGAGCACCGTCAAGAGCCCCGGCTCGTAAAGGCGCTCGAGATGGTCGCGCCCGGATCCGCTCTCAGGGAGGGGATCGACCACATCCTCCACGCCAGGACCGGGGCCCTGATTGCGATCGGGGACAACGACGACCTCTCGTTCCTCTACTCCGGCGGGCTCAAGATCGACGTCGACTACACCCCGGCGCTGCTCTACCAGCTCGCGAAGATGGACGGCGCGATCATCCTCTCCCAGAACTCCACGAAGATCTGCTGGGCCAACGTCCAGCTGATGCCGGACCCGACGATCCTGTCGCTCGAGACCGGCACCCGCCACCGGACGGCGGAGCGCGTCTCGAAGCAGACCGGCGCCCTCGTGATCGCGATCTCACAGCGTCGCGACGTGGTGTCGCTGTACGTCGAGGGCGGCAAGTACGTGCTCGAGGACATCCCGGTCGTGCTCGCCAAGGCCAACCAGGCGCTCGCCACGCTCGACAAGTACCGCACCCGCCTCGAGCAGGTCGCCACCCGCCTCACGGCGCTCGAGTTCGAGGGCGGCGCCACGCTCCACGACGTCCTGACCGTGCTCCAGCGCGCCGAGCTCGTCACGCGCATGGCCGTGGAGATCGAGCGCTACATCGTCGAGCTGGGCAGCGAGGGCCGGCTGATCGAGATGCAGCTCGAGGAGACCATGGTCGGCGCGGCCGGCGACAAGGCGGCGCTCGTGCACGACTACCTGGCGGAGCCCAGCGACGACGGCTTCGCGATGGTCCTCGACCAGCTCGCCCGGCTGCCGCACGAGGACCTGCTCGACTTCGGGCGGCTGGCCGAGCTGCTCGGCTACGACCGCAAGCTCAACACTCTCGACCATCCAGTCTCCCCGCGCGGCTACCGGATCCTGGGGCGCGTGCCCCGGCTGCCGAAGCTGGTGATCCAGGCGATCGTGCGCGAGTTCGGCGGGCTGGACGAGATCCTGGCGGCCACCGACGGCGAGTTGGAGGCCGTCGAGGGCGTCGGGGACATGAGGGCGAAGGACATCCGCGAGGGCCTTCGCCGTCTTCAGGAGATCAACCTCGTGGACCGCTATCTGCAAACCTGACCCAAGACCAAGACCCAAGAGGGGAGCCGACCATTACCGACTCAGACTGGGAGCAGACGATCGAGGAATTCGAGCGTGAGGTCCCCAACGAGGATTACGACATTGGGGACCACGTCGTCTACCCCCACCACGGGGCGGGCAAGATCCTCAAGAAGGAGATGAAGGAGGTCCTCGGCGAGAAGCGCCAGTACCTCACCATCAAGATCCTCCACAACGACATGACCGTGATGGTCCCGTGCGAGAACGCGGGCAAGGCGGGCCTCCGGCGCGTCATCGACGACGAGGCGGTGCAGAAGGTCCTCGGCGTCCTGCGCGACGACGTCAGCTCGATGCCCAAGAACTGGAATCGCCGGTTCAAGCACAACCGCGACAAGATCAAGACGGGCGACGTCTACGAGCTCGCCGAGGTCGTTCGCAACCTCGCGATCCGCGAGTCCGACAAGGGTCTGTCGACCGGCGAGAAGCAGATGTACACCCGCGCGAAGAAGATCCTCGCGTCGGAGCTCATGTACGCGCTCGACATGGGCGAGGACGAGGCCGAGGACCACCTCGACAGCCTCATCTCGGACGCCCACGCCGAACGCAACGGCGCGCCGGCGGCGGCCGGGTAGCGCCCCGCCGCGCGAGGGGGGGCGCCGCCTCGGAATATTGGCTGTCGTCGGGATCGTTCCCGCCGCCGGCCGCGGTGAGCGCCTTGGGGGCGACGTCCCCAAGGCGTTCGCCGTCTGCGCCGGGAGGCCGCTGATCGAGTGGTCGCTGGGCGTCCTCGAGGCGGTCTGCGACCGCGTCGTCGTCGCGGTCCCGCCCGGCCACGAGACCGGGCCCGACCGGGTGACGGGCGGGGCGTCGCGGTCAGAGTCGGTGCGCCTGGCGCTGGCGGCCGCCCCGGAGGCCAGCATCGTGGTGGTGCACGACGCCGCCCGGCCGCTCGTCACGCGCGCGCTGGTCGAGGCGTGCGTCGCCGCGGTGGGGGACGGGTTCGACGGCGCGGTGGCCGCGGCACCGGTGAGCGACACGATCAAGGAGGCGGGCGAGGAGGGCCGCGTGCTGCGGACGCTCGACCGCTCGCGCCTGTGGGCGATCCAGACGCCGCAGGCGTTCGTGGCGGACGTGCTCCGCCGCGCGCTCGAGCACGGCGACCTTGCGACCGCGACCGACGACGCGTCGCTGGTGGAGGCAGCCGGCGGGGCCGTCCGCGTGGTCGAGGCGCCTCCCGAGAACTTCAAGGTCACGAGCCACGTGGACCTCGCGCTGGCGGAGACGCTCCTATGCTGACCGACCTGCACGTGCACCTGCGGCCCGACGACCTCGGCGCGACCGCGGCGGACCACTTCACGTCCGAGAACGCCGAGCGCTACCGGGAGGTGGCGGGCGAGCGCGGCGTGGGAGTGCTCGGCGTCTCCGAGCACGTCCACCGCTTCCGCCAGGCGCTGTCGGTCTGGGACCACCCGTTCTGGGTCACGGCCGCGGTCGACGACCTCGACGCCTACTGCGGCTTCGTGCGCGACGAGACCGACCTCCTCCTCGGGATCGAGGCCGACTACGTCTTCGGGCGCGAGGACCGGA
Source organism: Thermoleophilaceae bacterium (assembly GCA_035275105.1). Lineage (GTDB taxonomy): Bacteria > Actinomycetota > Thermoleophilia > Solirubrobacterales > Thermoleophilaceae > AC-37. The sequence continues at coordinate 8,656 of DATENL010000035.1, read as the reverse complement.
TGGCCAACCTGCTCGAGGAGCGCGACTGGGACTACGTGCTCGGCTCCATCCACTTCCTGCTCGACCGGGCGCTCGACATGCGCGGCGAGTGGGACGTCTGGCGCTCCGCCGACCCCGACAAGGTGTGGCGGCGCTACTTCGAGACGCTCGGTGAGGCCGCGCGCACGGGGATGTTCGACGTCCTCGCCCACCCCGACCTGGTCAAGGTCTGGGGCAGCGACGCGCCCGTCCCCGACGGCGACCTGCGCCGCTTCTACGATCTCGCGATGGACGGGATCGCCGAGTCCGACGTCGCGATCGAGGTGTCCACCGCGGGGCTGCGCAAGCCGGTGCGCGAGATCTACCCGGCCCCGGCGTTCCTCGAGATGTGCCTCGAGGCGGGCCGGCCGGTGGCGCTGTCGTCGGACGCCCACGTGCCGGCCGACCTGGCCTTTCGCTACGACGAGGCGGTCGAGCTGCTCTCCGGCCTCGGCGTCACCGAGCTCGCGACGTTCGAGCGTCGCGAGCGCCGCATGGAGCCGATCGGTTGAGCGAGCGCTCCGGGATCGGCTACGACTCGCACCGGCTCGTGGAGGGACGCCCGCTGATCCTCGGCGGGGTCGTGATCGAGGAGGCGGAGCGCGGGCTGCTCGGCCACTCCGACGGCGACGTCCTCACACACGCCGTGATCGACGCGCTGCTGGGCGCGGCCGGCCTCGGCGACATCGGCCAGCACTTCCCCGACACCGACGAGCGCTACGCCGGCGCCGACAGCATCGAGCTGCTGGGCGAGGTGATCGGCTTCCTGACCGAGCACGGCTGGAGCGTCGAGCACGTGGACGTGACGGTCGTCTGCGAGGCGCCGCGCCTCGGCGGCCACCGCGACGAGATGCGGGTGAGCCTGGCCGAGGCGATCGGGCTCCACTGGCGCGAGGTCAACGTCAAGTTCTCCACGAACGAGGGCATGGGCGCGATCGGGCGCGGCGAGGGGATCGCGGCGATGGCGGTCGCGACCGTCGACCGCGCCGCGCCGGAGTGATGCGGCGCTGATGCCGCGCACGGTCCGGATGCAGGACACGCTCAGCGGCGGGCTGCGCGAGCTCGAGCCGCGCGAGGACGCGCGCGTCGGGATCTACGCTTGCGGGCCGACCGTCTACGGGCCGGTGCACGTCGGCAACGCGCGCCCGTACGTCGTCTTCTCGCTGCTCAAGCGGTTCCTCGAGCACGAGGGCTACGAGGTCACGTTCGTCGCCAACGTGACCGACGTGAACGACAAGATCTACGACGCCGCGCGCGAGCGCGGGATCGGCAGCGAGGAGCTCGCGCGCGAGATGACCGCGCGCTACGAGGAGGACACCGAGCGGCTCGGGCTCGGCCGTCCCGACCAGGAGCCGAAGGCCAGCGAGACGATCGCGGCGATCGTGGACCTGATCCAGGCGCTGATCGACGGAGGACACGCGTACGCGGCCGCCGGCGACGTGTACTTCCGCACCGCGGCCTACGCCGACTACGGCAAGCTGTCCAACCGGTCGCTCGACGAGATGGAGCAGGGCGAGGACGACGTCGGCGCCGCGAAGGAGTCGCCGCGGGACTTCGCCCTCTGGAAGGCCCGCAAGCCGGGGGAGGACACGTGGTGGGACGCCCCCTGGGGGGAGGGCCGGCCGGGATGGCACATCGAGTGCTCGGCGATGGCGGAGGAGATCCTCGGCCTCGACTTCGAGATCCACGGCGGCGGCTCGGACCTGATCTTCCCCCACCACGAGAACGAGATCGCGCAGACGGAGGCCGGGCGCGGCCAGCCGCTCGCCCGGATCTGGATGCACAACGGGATGCTCCAGTTCGACGACGAGAAGATGTCGAAGTCGGTCGGGAACATCACGCTCCTGGGGGAGGCGCTCGAGCGCGTCGGCCCGGAGGCGCTCGTCATGTACTTCGTCCAGCGCCACTACCGCCAGCCGGCGCCGTACTCGGAGGAGGCGCTGGCAGAGGCGCGCGCCGCCGTGGCGCGCGTGCGCGATCTGGTGGCGCGGCTGACCCCCGGCGCTCCCGGCCCCGACGACGAGCGCGTCGACCGCTTCATGGGGCAGCTCGCCGACGACTTCAACACCCCCGGCGCCCTGCGCGAGCTGTTCGACTGGATCAGCGAGGCGAACCGGCGCATCGACGCGGGCGAGGCGGTCGGCGCGGGCCGCCTCGACCAGATGCTCCAGGTGCTCGGCCTCGAGTCGCTGCTCGCGGACGAGGACGCGCCCGACGACGACGCGCTGCGGCTGCTCGACGAGCGCGAGGCGGCCCGCCGCGAGCGTGACTTCACGACCGCTGATGCGCGCCGCGACGAGCTCGCGGCGCTCGGGTGGCAGGTGCGCGACACGCCCGAGGGCCCGCGGCTCGTACGGAGCTAGGGGATCGACGGCCCGGCCGACTTCGCGATGGGCCTGCAGCGGGTGGTGCCGCGCACGGCCTCGGTCCTCCCGTCGGCGAACGTGTAGCGCGCCTTCGTGACCCACCGACGCGTGGAGGTGCACGTGCGCGGCGTCGTGAAGTACCGCCGCGCGCCGAAGGAGAGGTCCACCGTCGAGACCGCGCTCTGGCCGTCGGGCGGGCCGCCGGGCGTCGCGGCAATGTCGCCGCTGATGCGCCTTCCCGCCACCTTCAGCCGGGTGACGGCGATCGTCCTTCGCGGCTCGGACGGCGTCTCCGAGATCTCGAGCCAGCCGCGCCCGTCGTTGAACACGGCGGTCGGGGAGACGAACGGATCGAACGGCTTTCCGAACCCCGTGAGGACCGTGATCGGGCCACCCCCGATGCGGCTCGCCGCCGGACACGCGCCCGGGCCGGCGGCCATCACCTCGGAGTCGCTCGCGCGGCACGCGGGGAAGGTCGCCCTGTGGAAGACCGTTCCCGCGGGCGCGTCGATCACGAGGTGGCGGATCGGCGACGGCTTCCCGCCGGGGCTGCCGGGCTTCGTGTAGCGGAGCACCAGGCGCATCGTGCTGTGCTTGCCGGGCGTCTGGGCGGCGAAGCGCAGCGAGATCGAGCTCGCCCGCCCGTCCGTCGCGAGCGCCGCGCACGCGACGAGGGCGAGTACCAGGAGCAGCGTGCCCCGCAGGGTCGACGTCGTTCCACCATCCATATCCTTGCCTCCCTCGGCAGCCGTTTCGTACGGTGTACTAGTACAGTGTACGGAGGCTGCTCGCGTCGTGCAAGGAGGAACCGACTGCCTCGGAAGACGAGCAAGCCCCTGTCCCGCGACCGGATAGCCGCCGCGGGGCTCGAGCTCGCCGACCGCGACGGGATCGAGGCGCTCAGCATGCGGCGGCTGGCCGACGAGCTGGGGGCGGGCACGATGACGCTCTACGGGCACTTCCGCGACAAGCGCGAGCTGCTCGACGCCGTCATCGACGCCGCCGTGGCCGAGAGCGAGCTGCCGCCGTTCGACGGCTCATGGCGCGACCAGGTGCACCGGTTCGCCGAGTACAGCGGCGAGCTGTTCGCGCGCCACCCGAGCGTCGTCGAGATCTGGGCGCGCCAGCCGGTGCTCGGGCCCGGGAGCCTCCGCAACGTGGAGGCCGGGGTGCGGATCCTCGTGGGCGCCGGCTTCGAACCCGACGAGGCGGTGAAGGCCTTCCGGCTGCTGGTCACCTACATCTTCGGCTTCGCCCTGTTCAGCATGCCGCGCTCGGCGCCGGGAGCGCGGGAGACCACGCGCACGGCGCTCGGCTCGCTTCCGGGCGAGGACTACGAGCGGCTGCGCGAGACGGCCGGGCCGTTCAGCGGGGCGATGGTCGGCGACGAGGTGTTCACCTACGGGCTCGAACGGATTCTCGACGGCCTCGAGGCGAGCCTCGCCGAGCGCGGCGACCCGTCCGGCCAGGGCAGCGACGCCTAGTCTGACCCGCGCCGCACGCGGTACAGGCCCACCTCGTCGCGCACGCCCTTGAACCGCCGGCGGCCGGCCCAGGACCAGGCGAAGGCGGGCTCGGCCGTCCGGCGGACCGCGCTCGTGGCGAGAACGCTTCCGGGACGCGCCGCGTCCGTCACTCGGCTGGCGAGGTTGACCGGCGCCCCGAGCCAGTCGCCGCAATGGACGATCGCGTCGCCGCTCGCGACGCCGACTCGCAGCGGCGTGACGGCCGGGTCCGTCTCGGCCGCGTCGACCAGGTCGAGCGCCGCGTTCAGCAGGGGCTCCGGCTGCGGTGAGACCAGCATCGCCGCGTCACCGATCATCTTCACGAGGCGGACGGGCGGCCGCGCGACGTCGACGGCCATGGCGGTCAGGCGGCGCCCGGCGGCGCTGAGCTCGTCGGGCGGGACGCGCTCGCCGAGCCTCGTGAAGCCGACCAGGTCCGCGAAGCAGACGGCGATCGGGCGGGCGCCCTCCACGCGACCCGTGACCAGCTCCGCCTCGAGCACCACGTCGGTCTTCACCTGCTCCTTCAGGTGCACGTTGAGCACGTAGCCGAGCAGCGGGTTGAGGAGTGGGACCAGGTGCTCGGCCGCCTGGGCGTAGCGCAGGCCGAGCGCCTGCTCGCTGTCGCCGGCGCGCAGAAGCTCGTTGCCGACCACCTCGCGGATCGTCTCGGCGAGCCGGCCCATCCCGTGCCCGAGCACCTGGCCGATCAGCACGAGCGACTCGGGGTCGAGGCCCGCCTCGAGGAAGGGCGCCAGCGTGCGCGCGGCCTCCACGTCGGCCTCCGCGTAGGCGACCTCGTCGTCGGCCGTCTCGGCAAGGCCGAGCGCGCGCCACAGGCGGGTGAGGAAGTCGAGCGAGAGACCGCTCCGCTCGGCGACGTCGACGCTCGTCAGCTCCACGCCGGGCGGGTGGAGCACGCGGTCGAGCGGGAGCAGCGGGAGTCGGCCGCGCCGCGCGGCGTCGCGGACCTCCTCGACCGTGAACCCGTCGGCCAGGAGCTGCTCGACGAGTACCGCGCGGTCCTCGCGGGCACGGTCGTCCGCGAGCCCGTCGAGCAGGCCGGCCGCCTCGATCTCGGCGCGCCGCGAGCTCATCCGCCCACGACCCGCCGCTCGACGCTGATCCGGCCCCCGCGCGACGGGACCAGCGTCACGTGATGCACGCGCGGCTGCTCGGGCCGCGCGGTCGTCGTGGCCAGGTCCACGCTCCGGAGCACGGTGCGCAGGACCGCCCGCATCTCCATCGTCGCGAAGCTCGCTCCGATGCAGCGGCGCGGGCCGCCGCCGAACGGGATGAAGGTGTAGGGCGGGGGCGAGGCGCCGTCGAGGAAGCGCTCGGGCCGGAACTCCTGCGGGTGCTCGAACGCGTCGGACTCCTGGAGCAGCGAGATCGACGGCTCGACGGTGGTCCCGGCGGGAAGCCTGTGACCGGCGACCTCGGCCGGCGCCGTCAGCCGCCGCCAGACGCCCCAGATGATCGGCCGCACCCTGAGGGTCTCGTCGACGACGGCCCTGAGGTAGTCGTCGCCCTCGCCGGTCCGCACCTCGTCGCGCAGGCGCGCCAGCGCGGCCGGGTGCCGGACCAGGCGCTCGAACGCCCACGCCAGCGCCGTGGTGGTCGTCTCGTGGCCGGCAAGGAGCAGCGTGACGACGTGATCGCGCAGGGCCCGGTCGCTGAGCGGCTCGCCGCCCTCGTCGCGCGCGGCCACGAGCAGCGCGAGGACGTCGTCGCGCCCCTCGGGGTCGCGCCGGTGGTCCGCGATCTCCTCGAGCAGCAGGCGGTCGACCTCCGGCTGCACGCGGATCGCCTTGTGGCGGCGGCCCAGGAAGGTGTTCATTACCCCGGGGAAGATCCACACGGCCCACATGTCGCTCACGCTGAAGTCGAGGAGCTGGGGCAGGAGCCGGCGCAGGCGATCGAGCCGGGCGGGGTCGCGCACGCCGATGACGGCCTGGAGGATCACCTCGAGCGTCACCGCCTGCATCCGCGGGCGCACGGCGAACGGCTTCGCGACCGGCCAGCCGGCCACCTCGCGCTCGGCTATCTCCTCGATCCGGTCGGCGTACGCGCGCACGGCCTCGCCGTGGAACGCCGGCAGCAGCAGCTTGCGCTCGCGCAGGTGGCGCGCGCCGTCGAGCAACAGCAGCGAGTGCGGTCCCAGGACCGGCTCCATCGCGGCGTTCGCCTCGCCCGCGTGAAGCAGGTCGCGGTCGCCGGTGAAGACCTCCTTGACCGCGGCCGGGTCGGCGAGGAACACCATCTCGCCGAGCCCATGCGTGCGCAGCGTGAAGGCGTCGCCGTAGCGCGCATGGCAGCGCCGCAGCACCGAGGTCGGGCGCAGCGCGTACCAGGCGGTCTGCGCGGCCCGCGGCCAGCGCGGCCCGGGCGGAAGGCCGTTGGCGGCGGTTGCTCTCTGGCTTGTGGCTTCCATATATATACGTATGTACAATACACACGTATGCCAAACATTTCGCAGTACGATCGGCCCGTGGCCCAGCCCAGCAGCCGTGAGCAGCTCCTGGCCGGGGCGATCGAGTGCATCCAGACGAAGGGCTACGCGCGCACGACCGCCCGCGACATCGCCGCGGCCTCGGGAGCCAACCTCGCGTCGATCGGCTACCACTTCGGATCGAAGGAGGGCCTGCTCAACGCCGCGATCATCCGGCTCTTCGAGGAGTGGACCGAGATGCTCGGCCAGGCGGCGTTCACCGACCCGGACGCCCCGCCGCTGGCGCGGATGGCGCGCTCGTGGATCGTCATGCTCGAGGCGTTCGAGCGCCAGCGCCCGCTACTGGTCTCGTTCCTCGAGGCCGTCGCCCAGGCTGAGCGCTCGGACGACCTGCGGCGGCAGATGGCCATCCACCTCGACGAGTCGCGCGACCGCGTGGTGGAGATGGTGGGCGCGAGCCTCGGCGACGCGCCGGGCGTCGACCCGCGCGCGGTCGCCTCGTTCCTGATCGCGGTCAACGACGGGTTCGCGATCCAGTGGGTCCTGTCGCCGGAGGACACGCCGACCGGCGAGGAGCTGATCGCGTCGCTCGGCGCCGCGCTGGCCGCGGCGATGCCGGCGGAGTGATCGTCTACGGGCGCAACCCGGTCCGCGAGGCGCTGCGCGGCCGGCGGGGCGTGAGCCGCGTGTGGGCGAGCGAGCGGATGGCCGGCGAGCCCTGGCTGAGCGAGGCCGCGCCCGCGCGCGCGGACGACGCCGAGCTCGCCTCCCTGTGCGGGTCGCCCGACCACCAGGGCGTGTGCGCGGACGTCGCCGAGTTCGAGTACGCCGACGCGCGCGCTCTCCTGGCCGGCGACGACTCGCTGGTCGTCTGCCTCGACGAGGTCACCGACCCCCAGAACCTCGGCGCGATCTGCCGTGTGGCCGAGGGCGCCGGCGCGGCGGGCGTGGTGGTGGGCGAGCGGCGCTCCGCGCACGTCACCCCGGCGGTGTGCAAGGCGTCGGCCGGGGCGGTCGAGCACCTGCCGGTCGCCCGCGTCAGGAACCTGGCCGACTTCCTCCGCGAGGCGAAGGAGGAGGGGGCGTGGGTTTATGGAGCGTCGACGGCGCCCGACGCCGTGCCGTACGACGAGCCCGACTACCGCGGGCGGGTCGTGCTGGTGCTCGGCTCGGAGGGGCGCGGCCTGCGGCCGCGCGTCGCGGCGGGGTGCGACCAGCTGATCGCGCTCCCGATGCGCGGGCGGGTGGAGTCGCTCAACGTCTCAGCCGCCGCGGCCGCGCTGGTGTACGGGATCTTGCATTTCGTCCGCCCGGGGTTGACAGGGTTCCATAAACCTGGGAAGCTCGCGCGCACAGATAAGGCTTGACCTGAGCTTTAGCCCGGGTCAGGCGAGAGTCGGCGCTACCAGGGGAGGTACGTACGCCTCGACTTTCGGCCCCTAGCCATGCGTGCCAAGGGGGTCGGAGGGGAGATGACGTGTCGATTACCGCTTCGCGTAGCACTCAATCTCAACTCGAGGTTGATGATCACTATCTGGTCGCGCTCGCCAAGTCAGGCAAGCGGGACGCATACGACAGGATCGTGCGTCGCTACTACGGCTTCGTGCGGCTCAAGGCGTCGTCGTACTTCCTGATCGGCGGCGACTCCGACGACCTGATCCAGGAGGGTCTGGTCGGGCTCTACAAGGCGGTCCGCGACTACCGCTCGGACCGGGAGTCGAGCTTTCGCAACTTCGCGGAGCTCTGCATCACGCGTCAGATCATCACCGCGGTCAAGACGTCGACCCGGAACAAGCACACGCCGCTGAACCAGTACGTCTCGTTCTCGCAGACGCCGGCGGCCGGCGGCGACGGCGAGCCCACCCTCGACGAGGTGCTCCCGGGGCCGACCGCGCACGACCCGGTCAACCAGGTCATCTCCTCGGAGGAGCTGCACAGCCTGGTCGCCTGCCTGTCGAGCGTCCTCTCGGACCTCGAGAGCTCGGTTCTCTCGCTCTACCTCGACGGCCACAGCTACGAGGCGATCGGCGAGCGGCTGGTGTGCGACACGAAGACCGTGGACAACGCGCTCCAGCGCGTGAAGCGCAAGGTGGGCGCGCACCTGGACGCGCGCAGCGTGCTGCTCTAGGGGCGCCGAGCCCCTTTAGCTCCGGGCGGGGTCGGCCGACAGCCATGGGGTGGCCGTACCCCGCCCCGGATTCGCCGTCGCGCTGGTCGCCGCCCTCGCCCTCGCGGGGGTGAGCCTCGCGTTCACCTCGGCGTCCCGGGCGCGCGCACAGCGCGCCTCCGCCACGGCCCGGGCGAGCGCCGAGCCG
>DATENL010000034.1:0-9311 GCA_035275105.1 Thermoleophilaceae bacterium | reverse complement strand
CCCCGGCCCCGCCCGCGCAAGGAGCCCCGGCGCCAGCCGCTCACGCCTCCGCGCCCGCAGGCCGCCGCCCCCCGTCTCGCCGGCCGCCCCGACCGCGTCGCGATGTGGGCTGTCCTGCTCGGCTTCTTCCTCACCGCGGTGGCCGCGGCGACCGGCCACGGCTAGCCGCCCGCCGGGCATCCAAACGGGCCCCAGGCCCGTACAAGACGTAGAGACCATCCGCGCCGTGCGCGGCCCGTCGCGTGCGGAATCGCACACGCCGGACGACGCGAACGACCGTTCGGCCACTTATACTTACGCTACGTAAGCAACCCTCGGAAAAGTAAGCCCATGAAGAAGAAGGCGAAGGAGAGCAGGTTCCACGTCCACGACGAGCTGACGGCTCCGGAGCGCAGCCTCCCGGTGCTGAAGGGCGCCGTCTCGAGCGGCGGCCAGCTCTCGAACTTCCTCGGAGTCGTCGCCGGCGCCCCCGCGGTGCTGCGCGCCTACGCGCGCCTGCGCTCCGAGCTGCGCCAGGGCAGCCTCCCGCTGAAGACCCAGCAGCGGGTCGCGCTGGCCGTCGCCGAGCACGAGGGCAGCGAGTACACGCTCTCCAACCTGCTCCGCACCGCGCGCGAGGCCGGCCTGGGGCTCGACGAGATCGCCTTCGCCCGCCGCTTCGAGTCGGCCGACGAGCGCGAGTCCGCGCTCCTGCGCTTCGTGCACGGCGTCGTCGACGGGCAGGCGACCCCGCCGCTCCACCTCCACGAGGAGGCGCTCGAGGCGGGCTGGACGGAGGAGCAGCTCCTCGAGGCGATCGCCCACGCCGGAGTCGGCATCTTCACGAGCCTGATCACCCGCGGCGGCAACCTGCCGCTGGACGGCTCCGCCGAAGAGGGCCGCCTGCTCCACGCCGCGTAGTCCCCATCACGCCGCGTAGGTACGATTGACACATGGCCGCCCCGGGAGGAGCAGCGACCACCGTCCATTCACGGGCGAATGGCGCCACCCGGCACCCCTGCTGCTCCCTCTACCACCGGGCCGTCGAGCTCGTCGGCAAGCGCTGGACCGGCGCCATCCTGCTGGTGCTCCTCGACGGGCCCGCTCACTTCTCGGAGATCCGAGCGCTCGTGCCGGAGATCTCCGACCGCCTCCTGTCCGAGCGCCTCAAGGAGCTCGAGTCCGAGGGGATTGTCGAGCGCCGGGTGCTCGACGGCTCGCCGGTCCGCGTCGAGTACGCGATGACCGACAAGGGCCGCGCGCTCGAGCCCACGGTCCACGCGTTGAAGTCGTGGGCCAACGAGTGGCTCGACCGCTCCGCTGACTAGGCGGCTCGCGCGCTCGTCTGATACTGCTTCCGCCTCGCCGCCGAACCCGAACACGTCCTAAGGAGCCCGATGGCCGACCAGCCGAAGACCGCCGACGACGTCATGTCGCTCGTCAAGGACCAGGAGATCCGCTTCGTGCGACTCTGGTTCACCGACATCCTCGGACAGCTCAAGAGCTTCTCGATCAACGCGCAGGAGCTCGAGGACGCCTTCGAGGGCGGCATGGGCTTCGACGGCTCGTCGATCACCGGCTTCAACGCCATCGAGGAGTCCGACATGATCGCCATGCCGGATGCGTCCACCTTCGCCGTCCTCCCCTGGCGGCCCGAGGACCGCGGCGTGGGCCGCATGTTCTGCGACATCGTCACGCCCTCCCGCGAGCCCTACGAGGGCGACCCGCGCTACGTCCTGCGCCGCGCTCTGCAGCGTGCCGAGAGCATGGGCTTCGACGCGTTCAACGTCGGCCCCGAGCTCGAGTACTTCTACTTCGGGAGCGCCAAGCTGAACGGCGGCGACCCCGAGGTGCTCGACGAGGGCGGCTACTTCGACCTGACGACCCTGGACGCCGGCTCCGACGTCCGCCGCGAGACCGTCCTCGCGCTCGAGCAGCTCGGCATCCACGTGGAGTACACCCACCACGAGGTCGGCCCGTCGCAGCACGAGATCGACATGCGCTACGCCCCGGCCCTGAAGATGGCCGACGACTGCATGACGTACCGCATCACGGTCAAGGAGTACGCGATGAAGTACGGCTGGCACGCGACCTTCATGCCCAAGCCGCTCTTCGGCGAGAACGGCTCCGGCATGCACACGCACCAGTCGCTCTTCACGGAGGGTCGCAACGCCTTCTACGACGCCGACGACCAGTACTTCCTGTCAGCGACCGGCAAGGCGTACATCGCCGGCCAGCTCAAGCACGCGCGCGAGATCTCGTCGATCTTCGCCCAGTGGGTCAACTCCTACAAGCGCCTGGTGCCGGGCTACGAGGCCCCGGTCTACGTGGCCTGGTCACGGCGCAACCGCTCGGCGCTCGTCCGGGTTCCGCTGTACCACCCGGGCAAGGAGCAGGCCACGCGCATGGAGCTCCGCTGCCCCGACCCCGCCTGCAACCCCTACCTCACGTTCGCGGCCCTGCTCCAGGCCGGTCTGGAGGGGATCGAGAAGGGCTACGAGCTGCCCGAGCCGATGGAGCGCAACCTGTACCACCTGTCGCCGGACGAGCGCAAGCAGCGCGGCATCGAGCAGCTGCCCGAGACGCTCGGCGAGGCGATCGAGCTCACGGCCGAGTCGGAGCTCGTCCTGCGCACCTTCGGCGAGCACATGTTCAATCGCTTCGTCGAGATCAAGCGCAAGGAGTGGGAGGACTACCGGATCCAGGTCTCGCGCTGGGAGCTGGACCGCTACCTCTCGGTCTTGTAACCATCGGTAATATCTGCCCGGTGACGATCCGGGCGGGGGAAGTCGCCCCCGACTTCGAGCTGGCGGACCAGAACGGCGACGCCGTCCGGCTGTCGTCCCTGCGCGGGCGCAGCGTCGTGATCTACTTCTACCCCGCCGCGATGACGCCCGGGTGCACGCTCCAGGCGTGCGGCATCCGCGACCGCCACGACGAGCTCGAGGCCGCCGGCGCCGTCGTCCTCGGCGTGTCGCCCGACAAGCCGAAGCGGCTCAGGCGATTCGCCGGCACCTTCAACCTGCCGTTCACGCTGCTGTCCGATCCCGACCACGCGGTCGCGAAGGAGTACGGGACGTGGGGCGCCGGCCGCTCGCTGCTCCCGCAGATCCTGACCGAGCGCACGACGTTCGTGATCGGGCCCGACGGCCGCGTGGTCGACGTGCTCCGCAAGGTCAACCCCCTCAGGCACGACGAGCTCGTGCTCGCCGCGCTTGCGAGGGCGGACGCCGACGGCGCCGCCGGGTCCGCGCTGCTCGCCGGCCTCGAGCGCTCAGTCGAGCAGCGCCGCTAGCTCCGCCGGCTCGGTCACCGGGCGCTGGCACGCGAAGCGCTCGCACACGTAGGCGGCCGCGCGCCCGTCGACCGGCTCGCGCCCCTCGAGCAGCGGCACGCCGTCGCGCTCCCCGCCCGCGAGCACGATGTGCGGGCGGAAGCGCTCGCGCACGACGCGCTCGAGCGGCCGCGTGTCGTCGCCCACCAGCGCCACCTCGCGCACGCGCGCGAGGTGGAAGTCGATCGCCTGGAGCAGGTGGGCGAACGCCTGCGGGTGTCGCGGGGCGACGGGGTGGAGCAGTCGGATCACGCCGACCGCCCGCCGCTCGTACTCGTGCTCACCGGTGAGGGCGGCGAGCCTCAGCAGCCCGTACGCCGCGCTCGAGTTGCCCGCCGGGATCGGGTTGTCCTCGAGGTCCTTGCGCCGCGCGACCAGCCGCTCGTGGTCCGAGGAGGTCTCGAAGAACCCGCCCCGCTCGTCGTCGGCGAAGCGCTCGATCATCGCGTCCGCCGTCGCCCGCGCGGCCGCGAACCAGCGCGGCTCGAAGGTCGCCTCGTAGAGCGACAGGAGCGCCTCGAGCAGGAACGCGTGGTCCTCCAGGTACGCGTTGAGCTTCGCCGTCCCGTCCTTGTAGGTCCGCAGCAGGCGGCCCTCGGCGTCCCGCAGGTCGCCGAGCACGAACTCCGCGCACGCCCGCGCCGCGTCCAGATAGTCCGCGCGCTCCAGGACCGCCCCGGTGTCGGCGAGGGCGCCTATCGCCAGAGCGTTCCAGGCCGTCAGGCGCTTGTCGTCGAGCCCCGGCCAGACGCGCTTCGCCCGGACGTCGTACAGCCGCTGCCTGATCTCGGGCAGCCGATCCGAGGGCGCCACGCCGCGGGTCAGGATGTTCGAGCCCTCGAAGTTGCCGTCCTCGGTCGCGCCGAAGAACGAGATCGCCTCGTCGGCGTCGTCGCCGAGCGCCTCGCGCAGCTCCTCCACCGACCAGACGTAGAACTTCCCCTCCACGCCCTCGGAGTCGGCGTCGAGCGCCGAGTAGAAGCCGCCCTCCGGCCCGCGCATCTCGCGGAGCATCCAGTCGAGCGTCTCCTCGACGACCGTCCGGAAGAGCTCGTCGCCGACGACCTGCCAGCCGTGCAGGTACGCGCGCGCCAGCAGGGCGTTGTCGTAGAGCATCTTCTCGAAGTGCGGCACGAGCCAGGTCGCGTCGACCGAGTAGCGCGCGAACCCGCCGCCCACCTGGTCGTACATCCCGCCGCTGGCCATCGCCCGGAGCGTCCTCGCGGTCATCTCGGTCTCGCCGCGCCGCAGCAGCAGCTCGAGCGCCGATGCGGGCGGGAACTTCGGCGCGCCGCCGAAGCCGCCGTTCTCCGGGTCGTAGGCGGCGCGGAGCCCCTCGACCGCCGCGTCGAGCGCGGCCGGGTCGATCTCCCCCTCCGACGGCCTGAGCGCGGCCCCGCCGGACAGCCGCGCCGCGATCTGCTCGCCGCCGGCTCGGATCTCGTCACGGTTCTGGTCCCAGGCGTTGGCGACCCCCGCCAGCACGCGCCGCCAGCTCGGCATCCCGTGACGGTCCTCGGGCGGGAAGTACGTGCCGGCGTAGAACGGCACCTGGTCGGGGGTGAGGAACACGTTGAGCGGCCAGCCGCCCTGGCCGGTCATCGCCTGGCAGGCCTCCATGTAGATCGCGTCGATGTCGGGCCGCTCCTCGCGGTCGAGCTTGATCGGCACGAAGCGCTCGTTCATCAGCGCCGCCGTCTGCGGGTCCTCGAACGACTCGCGCTCCATCACGTGGCACCAGTGGCACGCGGAGTAGCCGATCGAGAGCAGGATCGGGCGGTCCTCGTCGCGCGCGCGGGCCAATGCCTCCTCGCCCCACGGGTACCAGTCGACGGGGTTGTCCTTGTGCTGGAGGAGGTACGGCGAAGTCTCGTTGGCGAGCCTGTTCGACATGTCTCGAAGCTACCCGGGCGGCGCCGCGTCACGCAGCAGCTTGCGCCGGATCTTGCCGCTGCTGGTCTTCGGCAGCGACTCCGCGAAGTCCACGATCCGCGGGTACTTGTACGGCGCGGTCTCCGCCTTCACGTGGTCCTGGAGCTCGCGGGCGAGGGCGTCGGAGGCGCTGCCCGGGTCGCGCAGCACCACCACCGCGCGGACCACGGCGCCGCGCTCCGGATCCGGCGCGGCCACGGCCGCGGCCTCCGCGACGGCCGGGTGGGATACCAGCGCCGACTCGACCTCGAACGGCCCGATCCGGTAGCCGGCCGAGATGATCACGTCGTCGGCCCGGCCCTCGAACCAGAGGTAGCCGTCCTCGTCCTCGCGCACCCGGTCGCCGGTGCGCCAGGGTCCGTCGCCGCCGTCGAGGAAGAACGTCGGGATCGTGGCCGGGTCGGCCACCAGCTCGCCGTCGTCCACCCACAGCCTGAAGCCCGGGAGCGGCTTGCCCATCGACCCCGGCCGCACAGGCGGGCCGATCGGCATCCCGGTGAGCGCGCCGGTCTCGGTCTGGCCGTAGCCGTCGTGCACCTCGACGCCGGCGTCCTGCCGCCAGACCTCCACGATCTCGGGGTTCAGCGGCTCCCCGGCGGCCACCGCGTGGCGGAGGCCCGAGAGCGGCCGCAGCTCGGCCCGCTTGGCGATCGTGCGGTACTCGGTCGGGGCCATGCAGAGCACGTTCACGCCCTCCCGCTCGACCACGTCGAGTCGCTCGTGGGCGTCGAATCGCGCGTCGTGCAGGAGCGCGCTGGCGCCGCGCAGCCACGGCGCGATGAACACGTTGCGGGCCGACTTCGACCAGCCGCTCGCCGCCGTGCACCAGCAGAGGTCGCCCGCGCGCGCTCCGAACCAGTGCTCGGCCTGGACGCTCTGGCCGGGGAGGTAGCGCTGGCCGTGGCGGATCGGCTTCGGCTCGCCCGCGGTGCCTGACGTGAAGGTGATCAGCGCCGGATCGGTGGGGGAGAGGTCGGCGATCGGGGCCGGGTCGGCCTCGAACGGGCGCTCGTCCGGCAGCTCGATCACCGGGCCGTCGAACCCGCTGCCGTCGACCGCCGGGCGGTCGCGCTCGTCGCAGATCACGGCGCGCGGCGGCACGCGCTCGATCCGCATGGCCAGGTCCTTGGCGCGAAGCTGCTCCGTGCACGGCAGCGCGACGGCGCCGATCCGGAAGCACGCCACCATCGAGTAGACCCACTCGGGCCGGTTCCCGATCACGGTCGCGACCACGTCGCCGCGGCCCACGCCCAGCCCCGCCAGGGTGCCCGCGAGTCGCGCCGAGCGGTCGGCCGCCTCCGCGAACGCGATCTCGCGCCGCGACCCGTCGCGCCCGAGCGCCACGAGGGCCGTCGCCTCGGCCGGGCCGGCCTCCACGACGTCGCGGGCGAAGTTCACGGCCGGATCCTAGGCACGCGCCGCCGCTCTCGCCGCCCCGCGCGGCGACCCCGCGGCCGGTTTCCATAACCCCAGGACCGCCGCGCCATAACTTGTAACTTTCCGCTCTAGCGCCGCAATTGCAGGTTTGACGCCGGTTGCAGGACGGGTATGACTCGCGGCGAAAGTTCCGTTGCGGCGGTCTGCTAGGTTGCCGCTCACGCCGAATCCGCACATGTGCGGAACGGGGGACCCAGAAGTAGGGGCGAATTCCTTCCTCATCCGAGGAGGGGACGCGCAAGCTCTTTCAGCGCGAGCCCGTCAGCTAACCCCGCAGGCGTACGAAAGAGAATGAACCGCGCTTACGCGAAAACACTCCTGGCCGCGCCCATTGCGGCCCTCGCCCTCGTCGTCCCGGCCACCGCCGGCGCCGACGAGCCCTCCGGCGGCGCGGCCTACAAGGCGCCACCGAAGAAGGCGACCGTCATCAACGGGAAGGCCGTCGCGCCCGCGAACGCCCCTGACAAGGTCAAGAAGGTGATCGCCGCGGCGAACAAGATCGTCGAGAAGTCCTACCGCTACGGCGGCGGCCACGCGAAGTGGAACGACTCGGCCTACGACTGCTCGGGCGCCGTCTCGTACGCGCTCCACGGCGCGGACCTCGTGGACTCGCCGATGGACTCGAGCGGCTTCATGAGCTGGGGCCGCCGCGGCTCCGGCAAGTGGATCACGGTCTACGCGAACTCCGGCCACGCGTTCATGATGGTCGCGGGCCTGCGCTTCGACACCGGCTACCGCGACGAGTGGGGCGCCAAGCACGGCGCCAAGCCCGGCAGCGGTCCGCGCTGGGGCAAGAAGCGCGACACGAGCGGCTTCGTCTCGCGCCACCCGGGCTAGCCCGCGCTCCCCGCCGGCCGCGCCCGGGCCGCCGCTTTGGCACGTTGACTGCGATATGCGCAGTCAAGTGACCAAAGCAGCCGATCGTGCGCCGTTATTAGCCGCTGTTTGCGCCGATCCGGCCGCGGCGCTGGCGGCAGAGAGGGGCCGAGGCGCCGGTATCCTGTTGACTCGCGAGTCAACAGGCCGACCAGGGGGGTCGACTTGGCGGTAGCCACGCCGTACACCGAGAAGACCGACGAGCAGCGCGCGATCACGGAGATGGTCCGGCAGTTCGTCGACGAGCAGGTCATCCCGATCGCCGAGGAGCACGACCACGAGGACAAGTTCCCCGAGGCGGTCGTGGAGCAGATGAAGGAGCTCGGCCTGTTCGGCGTCACGATCCCCGAGGAGTACGGCGGGATGGGGCTCGACCTGACGACCTACGCGATGATCGTCGAGGAGCTCTCGCGGGGCTGGATCTCGATCTCCGGGATCGTCAACACCCACTTCATCGGGTCCTACCTGCTGATGAAGTTCGGCACCGACGAGCAGAAGGACCGCTTCCTGCCCCGGATGGCGACCGGCGAGATCCGGGCCGCGTTCTCGCTTTCGGAGCCCGGGCTCGGATCCGACGTCCAGGCGATCTCCACGCGCGCGAAGCAGGACGGCGACGACTGGATCGTCAACGGCCAGAAGATGTGGGTCACCAACGGCCTGATGTCCGGCGTCGTGTTCCTGCTCGCCAAGTCGGACCCCGACGCCGACCCGCCCTACAGGGGCATGACCTGCTTCATCACCGAGAAGGAGCCCGGCGCCGCCGAGAACAGCGGCGACTACAAGGGGCTCACGATCCCGCCCAAGATCAAGAAGATGGGCTACAAGGGCGTCGAGTCCACGGAGCTCGTGTACGAGGACTACCGCGTGCCGGCCGAGAACGTGCTCGGCGGCGAGGACGGGATCGGCCAGGGCTTCCGCCAGATGATGGACGCCCTCGAGGTCGGCCGCGTGAACGTCGCTGCGCGGGGCGTGGGCATCGCCCAGCGGGCGCTCGAGCTCGCCCTGCGCTACTCGCAGGAGCGCAAGACCTTCGGCAAGCCGATCGCGCAGCACCAGGCGATTCAGTTCAAGCTCGCCGACATGGCCACCAAGGTCGAGGCCGCCCGGCTGCTCACGCTGAAGGCGGCACGCCTCAAGGACGCCGGCCAGCGGTCGGACCTCGAGGCCGGGATGGCCAAGCTGTTCGCGTCGGAGACCGGCAAGGAGGTGGTCGAGGACGCGTTCCGCATCCACGGCGGCTACGGCTACTCCAAGGAGTACGAGATCGAGCGCCTCTACCGCGACGCCCCGCTGCTTCTCATCGGCGAGGGCACCTCCGAGATACAGCGCATGGTGATCGGCAAGAAGCTGCTCGAGCGGAACAAGATCTAGGCGTGTCGTCCGCCGATACGAAGGCGCTTATCGCCCAGGCCCTCGAGCGGCTGGGTGACGAGGTGCCTTCGCTGCGGAAGCTGAAGCTGGTCGTGAAGCTCGAGCTGCGCGCCCGCGGGGGAGACGCCCCGTGGCGGGTCGAGGTCCCCGGCCCGAAGATCGACCGCGACGCCGCGGCCGACGCCCGGCTCGAGGTATCCGTCTCTCGTTCGCACTTCAACGAGCTGGCCCGCGAGGGCCGCTTGAAGCATTGGGCCGACGCCTACGAGCACGGGCACGTGAAGGTGTCCGGCGACCCTGGCGTCGTGAAGCTTCTCGGCAACGTGGTCGAGCGCCAGCTCCAGCGCTCGCCCGGCTAGGCCGCGAGCCGGCAGATCGTCCG
>DATENL010000033.1:0-6318 GCA_035275105.1 Thermoleophilaceae bacterium | reverse complement strand
GGCATCGCGGCGAGCGGAACCGACACGAGGTCCCGGAGCTGCGGCCTCGTGCGCCGGCGGGCGAGCAGGACGTGCCGCGACGCCACCGTGCCGAGCAGCTCGTCCCCGCCCGCGCCGGTGAGCAGCGCGCCGCCGCGGCCGCGCTCGAGGATCGGGACGTGCATGTAGGCGTTGGCGGGCCACGTGACCCCGGCGTCGCGGACAACCGCGGTGGCGACCGGGCCGAGCGCGTCGAGCTCGTGGCGCAGCTCGATCAGCTCCGGCGCGCCGATCCCCAGGTGCCCCATCACGAGCTCCTGCCAGGCCGTCTCGTCGGTGCCCGGCGCGCCCGGGAAGCGCATGATCGCCGGCACGGGGTCCGGCAGGCCGTGGCGGCGCGCGACCTCCGTCGCCACGGCGAGGATCGCGCTCGAGTCGCGGCCGCCCGAGAAGCTCACGAGGCACGGCGACCGCCGCAGCGCCGGCAGCATCGCGTCCTCGAGCGCAGCGCGCACGCCCGCGCCGTCCGCGGGCGGCAGCTCTGGAGCGTCCTCGTGCGGGCCGAGCAGGAGGTTGGTCAGGACCTCGAGCTCGGTCGGACGGGGGGTGGCGGGCGGCCCGCCGCTCACGGCACGCGGGCGACCACCGCCGCGTAGGCCACGGGCATGTCCGCCTGGCCCACGCGGCGATACTCGACCAGCTCGAGCCCGGCGGCCGCTATCTCGCCGGCCACCTGCTCGGGCGTGAACACGTGGACGAGGTTGGGCGCGAGCGTGTCGCCGAGCTCGAGGGGCTCGCCGCCGCGCGCGCGGCGCAGCGCGTTCGCCACCGAGACCGTCATCCGGAGGCCGCGTCCGAAGCGCGGCGCCTGCAGGAACGAGAGGATGATCGGCGCGCCGGCGGGGAGCACGTCGCGCGCGCCGGCCAGGACGCGCAGGCGGGTCGCGCGCCCGCGGATCAGCGTGTACGCGCCCCACCCCACGAGCACGGCGTCGCTGGGAGGCGCGCCCGGGGGGAAGTCGTCGCGCGGCGACACGAACGCTCGCCCGGGGTGGCCGTGCGCGGTGAGCAGCTCCTCGGCGTAGGCCACGAGCGCCGGGTGCGGGTCGTAGCCGACGGCGTCGAATCCGTCCTCGAGCAGCGCGAGCGCCTCGCGGCCGCCGCCGCAGCCGAGGACGATCACGCGGCTGCCGGGCGCGACGCGCTCGTCCACCAGCGTCCGCTCCCACGGCAGCAGGCCGCCCTCGTTCCACTCGGCCGTGTGGTACATGGTCTCGAAGCCGTAGTACTGCTCGTCCAGCTCCCCGAGCGCGTCCTCGGAGAGCACGCCCAGCCAGAGCGCGGAGAGCGCGCTCCTGCTCGTGCGCTCGAGCGCGCGCGGGATCCGCGCACTGGCGAGTGCGGCTCTCACGAGCGGCTGCGGGGGCGGCGTCACCGGTTCGGTCATCTAGTCGACGTAGGAGCTCGCCTGGAGCCGGAACAGCTCCGCGTAGTGGCCGTCCGCGTCCATCAGCTCCCGGTGGCTGCCCCGCTCCACGACGCGTCCGTCGCGGAGCACGTAGATCCGGTCGGCGGTCCGCACCGACCCGAAGCGATGCGTGATCAGCAGCACGCCGCGGCCCGCGTAGAGCTCGCGCATGCGCTCGTAGAGCGCCGCCTCGGCGCGCGGGTCGAGCGACGCCGTCGGCTCGTCGAGGATCACGACCGGCGCGTCGCGGAAGAAGGCGCGCGCGAGAGCCACGCGCTGCCACTGGCCCCCCGACAGGTCGCTGCCGCCGAAGTGCTCCGGCCCGAGCAGCGTCTCGTAGCCATGGCCGAGCGATCCGAGCGCGTCGTGGATCCCGGCGGCGCGCGCCGCCTCCTCCACCGAGCCGCCGTCGCCGGAGCGCGCGTGGTCGCCGAGCGCGATGTTGTCGTGCGCGCTGAGGAGGTAGCGCACGAAGTCCTGGAAGATCACGGCCACCCGGGAGCGGACGCTCCGCGGGTCGAGCGTCGCCGCGTCGACGCCGTCCCACGCGATCGTCCCCGCCTGTGGCTCGTACAGGCCGGCCAGGAGCTTCGCGAACGTGGTCTTCCCCGAGCCGTTCTCGCCGACGAGCGCGACGACCTCGCCGCGCCGGAGCGTGAGCGACGCCTCGACCAGGCTCGGCCGCGTGCGGCTCGGGTAGGTGAAGCTGACCGCGTCGGCTGTCAGTACCTCGGGGTCCGCCGGCGCGGGCTCGCTCGGACGGGTGGCCTCGATGCGCGGCCGCGCCGCGACGAACGTCGCGTAGTCCTCGAGGTAGAGCGAGCTCTCGTAGAGGCCGCCGGCGCCCGTGGAGAGCGTGCGCAGCCTGCCGGTCAGGAGCACCATCGCGCTGGCCGCCGCACCCGCCTGTGAGAGCGACATCCGCTCGTCGACGACGAACCAGACGAGGACCGCCAGCGCCCCGGCGGTCAGCGCGGCCGTGACCAGCTGACCCGCGAGCGCCACCCGCAGCCGGCGCCGGAGGACCTCGCGGAGGTCGCGGATGAGGGCCTCGTAGATCCGCCGGTGGCGGTCGCCGAGGTGCTCGCCCAGGTCGAACGCCCGCACCTCCTGCGCCTCGCGCTTGCTGGTGAGCAGCTCGAACAGGTACATCCGCCGCCGCTCGCGCTCGGTCTGCTCGACCGAGAAGCGGTAGACGAGCCGCGCGGCGCGGTTCGTGGCGAGCCACGCCGGCACGTAGGCGACGAGCACGAGCCCGCAGAAGAGCGGCTCGATCACGAGCAGGGCGACGACGATGCCGCCGATCGCGAAGCCGGCGCCGACGACCGCCAGGAGGCCGCTCACCATCTGCGCCGGACGCTGGCTGGCGCTGAGCTGCGCGCGCTGGAGCCGGTCGTGGAACTCCGGCGAGTCGTACGTGATCAGGTCGACGGCCGCCGCGGTGCGGATCACCTCGTCGGAGGCGTGGAGCGCGACGAGCTGGCCCAGCACGCGCTGCTGGGCGTCGATCACGACGGTGGCCACGGCCACCAGCGCGCCGAGCGCCGACACGACGATCAGCTCGGGCAGCAGCGCCGAGAACGAGGTCGCGCCGCCGTCGGCCAGCAGGTCGCTCAGCAGCGCGCGTATCGCCAGGAGCTGGATCGCGATTCCGGCGCCGATGGCGAGCTGGAGCCCGGCGAGGAAGAGGAGCTCGCGCCGTGCGGCCGTCCAGACGATCCCGATCGCGGTGCGCAGCAGGTGCGGGAAGCGCCGCAGCCGGCGGTGCCGGGTGGGCGTGAAGTACTCCTGGAGGGTGAACCGCTCGGGCGGCGCGGCCTCGGGCTCGAGGACGTTCTCCATTCGGCGGCGGAAGCTATCGCGCCTTGACACCGCCCGGCCCCGCTGAGAGGGTCGCGCGGTGGCAGCCGGACCGTTACGGCGCGCGCGGGCGCGCGCGAAGGGGCGCCGCGACTCGGCGCGGCTCGCGGCGGTCATCGCGGGCGGCTTCGGCCCGGTCTTCGCGCTGCCTCTCCTGCTGCACCCGTACCGCTGGGCGCGGGCGTTCGGCTGGCGGGCCGAGCCGGAGACCGACGTCGGCCTCTACTTCGGCCGCTGCCTGGGCGCGCTGGCGACCGCGAGCTGCGTCCAGGCCGCGCGCGCCAGCCGCGATCCCGCGCGGCACGCCTCCTACTACGAGTTCGCCGAGGTGGCCGGCTGGCTGTTGGCGGCCGTGCACCTGCGCGGCCTGCTCGAGCGGCGGCAGCCACCGATCGAGCACGCCGAGATCGCCGGCTACTCGGCGTTCGCGCTGGCGGCGCGGCGGTACTCGCCCGACCGCTGAGGCCGCCGCGTCAGCGGGCGGTGGCGGGCGGGGCGGTGTCGTCCCACAGCTGCGACGCCGGCGCATCCGGGGACGACGACTCGAGCACGCGGCCGCGCGCGTTGAGCGTCACGCGGTGCACCAGCGGCTCGGGACCTGTCGCCAGCTCGACGGTCGAGCTGGTCGAGGCGTGCCCGATCGCGCGCGCGTCGCGATAGACGACCCGGTCGCCGCGCTTCTGCTCGATCCCCCAGGAGAGCTCGCCGCTCGAGCTGAAGGCCTCCACGGTGATCCGCGTGTCGGGGCTGAGCCGCCCCAGCTCCACCGCCCGGGCCTGGCCTGGCCTGACGGTCACGAGGCGGCGGCCGTCGACCGACAGGCTCATGCTGTCCTTCGCGTTGAAGAGGCGCATCACGACCGGCGGGCCCTCGGGGCCCTGGTCGCTGGGCCGCGACGGCTTGGGCGGGGCGCCGCCGACGTTCCGCTCGCCGAACTCCTGCACGTAGTAGAAGCGCAGCTCGGTGTCGCCGATCGCGAAGCCGCCGCCGATGGCGCGGAACGACGAGTCGAGGATGTTCTCCCGGTGACCGGGGCTCTCCATCCAGTCCTGGCACGTCTGCGCCGGGGAGTTCCTGCCCGCGGCGATGTTCTCCCCGATGCCGTTGAACGCCTCCCAGCTGCCGAAGATGTCGATCCGCTGGGCGGGGCCGCGCCCCTGCGGGTCGTCGTGCGAGAAGAAGTCGTTCTTGGCCATGTTCTTCGCGTGGAATCGCGCCGCCTTGTCGAGGATCGCGTTGTGGGCGAGCCGCGGCAGCCCCCGCTTCGCGCGCTCGCTGTTGGCGCACTTGCGGATCTGCTCCTCCACGCGCTCGGTCACGTTCTGCGCCGCGGCCGGGGCGGGAAGCGCCGCCGCGGCCAGCGCCGCCAACAGCCCGGCCACGAGCCATCCGCGGGCGCTGTGGGCGAGGCGTGCCATGGGCCTGACGCAAGGTACCTCCCGAGCGGCGCGCGGGCGCCACCGTCGAGATACGGTCCGGGGCCCCTACGAGGAGGCCTGAATGCGCCCGCGCCTGACGTACGCGAACGTGATCTCGACGATCGCCCTGTTCATCGCACTGGGCGGCGTGTCGGTCGCTGTGACCAGCCTCCCGAACAACAGCGTCGGCGCGCGCCAGCTGAAGACGGACAGCGTGCGCGAGCGGCACATCCACGAGAAGGTGGTGGGCAACAGGAAGATGAAGCGCGACAGCGTCGACGAGCGCGTGCTCGCGGACAACGCCGTCGGCCCGTTCGAGCTCCAGGGCAACTCGGTCGGCTCGGACCAGCTCGCGCCCGAATCGGTCGGCGAGCGCGAGCTGAAGCCGGGCGCGCGGACGCCGCAGCCCCACTTCGCGCACGTCAGCTCGAGCGGGGTCCTCGGCGAGCAGAGCGGCGTGGAGCAGGCCGGGCGGAGCAGCAAGGGTCAGTACTTCGTGAAGTTCAACCGCTCGCTGCGCGGGTGCGTGGCCGTCGCGTCGGTCGGGTTCGGCTTCGGGCCCGGCGTCATCGGCGCGGGGGCGACGGCCCAGCCGCGGATGAACCTGGACAACGACGCGACCAAGGTCGGCGTGACCGTCTACCGGAAGGGCTACACGTTCAACGACATCGAGGACAACGACGTCAGCGTGATCGTGGCCTGCTGACAAGGGCGGCCCGGCCGCGCCGGGCCGCCGTCGCCGTCAGGGCGTGAGCATCGCGGCGAAGATCGCGCCGTCGAGCTCCTCGCCCTTGGAGCCATCGACCGCCGGCGCGCCGTCGGCGACCGACGGGAGCGGGACCGAGGACGGATCTCCGGTCCACGCGGGCGGGTCGGCCGGCAGCTCGTCCTCCGCGGTGAAATGCGGCCCGCCGAAGGGGTCCAGCGCCGGCAGGCTCGTTCCGAACGGGGTCTGCGTCGAATCCATGCTGCGCCTTCCGTCGGGTTCGCAATCCACCTTACGCGCTTCCGTAAAGCCCTCGTCAAGATTGCGTAAAGGTGGGGCGAAACCTGTGCCTTTGCACTAGACCCCCCGTGCAAAGACGACCAGGTTGTCGCGGTAGTGGCCGCGACTCCAGTCGAAGCTTCCGTCGCAGGTGACGAGCCGCAGGTCGCGGCCATCGGTCGGCCCGTACACGGCGGCGGTCGGGAATCGCAGCTTCGAATACGACCGCGACCACTCGACCACGAACCGGGCCTTCGATCCGTCCTCCCGGACGAAGCGGATCTTGTCGCCTCGCCTGAGGTCGCGCAGGCGGTAGAAGACCGCGGGCCCGGTCTTCGAGTCGACGTGGCCCACGACGACCGACGGTCCGCGCTCGCCCGGCCTCGGCCCGCCCTTCCACCACCCGACCACCGACCAGTTGGTCGGCACCGACAGATGGTCGTCGGCCGTCCTGCCCAGCGGGATCGCGTGCGCCTGGAGCTTGATCGCCGGGATCTCGAGTCGCGGCGGGTCCGCTGGGACGCGGGGCGCCGGATCGGGGCGGTGGTCGACCACGGTGCCGCGTTCCGGCGGCGTCGGCCGGCGGTCGGCGGGCGGGGCGGCGGACA
>DATENL010000032.1:0-4402 GCA_035275105.1 Thermoleophilaceae bacterium | reverse complement strand
CGCGCGCCAGATCGCCGAGCTCGTGCGCGCGGGCGGCGCCGGCGAGCTGCGCGTCGGGGTCGGCGTGAACTCGGGCTCCGTCGTGGTGGGCACGATCGGCGGCGGTGGGCGCCGCGACTTCACCGTGATCGGCGACCCGGTGAACACCGTCGTGCGCGTGGAGGCCGCGACCCGGGTCACCGGCGACGACGTGCTCGTCACCGAGACCACCCTGGAGGCGCTCGGCGCCGCCCGGGAAGGGTTCGAGGAGCGGCCGGGCGTGCCGCTGAAGGGCAAGGCCGCGACGGTGCGGCTGTACGCGCCGTCGTCAAGCTCGAAATCGCTTGCGCAACCCGAGAAGTTGACATAAGTTAGGCAGCAGCGATGGCCCCGCTCGCTCCCAGCATTCCCCGCCCTTCGCGGGCGAGCGAGTTGCAGCGGATCATTCGGGCCGAGCAGGGTGGGTCGCCGTTCGTCCTTTACCGCGACGAGAGCGACGAGCTCCGGATCAAGACACTGGCCAACGCCAGGGCGCGCCGCACGATCGGCCGGGACGAGGCGAACGACGTGCCGCTGCCGTGGGACTGGCAGGTCTCGCGCGTCCACGCGGAGCTCGAGCGGATCGGCACCTGCTGGGCGGTCGCCGACGACGGTCTCTCGACCAATGGGACCTTCGTCAACGGGAAGCGCATCGCAGCCCGCCGCCGGCTGCGGGACGGCGACTCGGTTCAGGTGGGGTCGAGCGTGCTCGTGTTCCGAGAGCCGATCCCCACCGACGTGTCGGCCCTGGTGCGCGATACGGAGCAGTTCATGCTGCCCCAGGAGTCGGTCCACCTGAGTCCGACGCAGCAGCGCGTCCTCGTCGCACTGTGCCGTCCCTTCAAGGAGGCGAACGGCTTCGCCACCCCGGCGACCAATCAGCAGATCGCCGAGGAGGTCTTCCTGAGCGTGGACCGCGTGAAGACGCACCTGCGGATCCTGTTCGAGAAGTTCGAGCTCTCCAAGCTGCCGCAGAACCGCAAGCGCCTCGCGCTGGTGGACCGGGCGCTCACCTCTGGCCTGGTCGTCCCGGGCGACCTCTAGGTCAGGTCAGCGCCGCGGCGAGCGCATCGAGCGCCGACGCGTGCTCGGCCTCGCTCACGCTCGCCCGCAGCCGCCGCCCGCGGCCTTCGAAGTCGAGCTCGAAGAAGGGACAGCAGCGGCGCTCGACCGCGAGCGCCTCCTCGAGCAGGTCCACGTCGAGGTCCGGCCCGAAGCGGACGGTCAGCGCCCGCGGCTCGCGCTCGACGGCCAGCACGCTCGGCGCGAGGCGCGCGTAGCGCGCTCCCTGGTCGCGCAGACCCGCCTCGTCGAGGTCACAGCGGGGCGGTGTCGCCGAGGACATTGCGCTAGCGTCGCACTTCAAGCTGACTTGAGGTCAAGTGCCGAGCGAGGACCTGCCCTGTTCGACCCTGAGGAGATCGCGCCAGCTTCCTGATCTTTGGTTAACGCGCCACGCTCCGGGGAACACCACCGTCACGATGCGGTGCCGGGGGGCTACAGCAGCGAGCTTGGCGCTCTTCGCGTTGTGGCCGGCGGGGGCCGCCGCGCTACCCGGTCACGGGCCGCGCGAGGACATCGACCAGCGGTTCACGTCACAGCGCCCGCACTCCGCGTCGGGCGTGAGCTACACGGGCGTGTACCACGCGGCCGACAAGCCGAAGGGCAACCCGCCGTACCTCGTGAAGATGATCTTCTACCCGCCGAAGGGCACGCGCTACGACACGAGCGTGCCGGCCAAGTGCACGGCGACGGACGCCCAGCTCATGGCTCTCGGCAAGGCCGCGTGCCCCGCGGCGAGCCGGATCGGCGGCGGCAGGGCCCAGGGCATCTTCTACGAGCCGGTCGCGCAGAGCTTCATCTTCGACCGCTACGACCACACCATGGACGTGCTCAACAACACGAACGAGCAGATCCTGCTCGTGAACGCCGAGGGCAGCGCGGTCGAGCGCGGCACCATCCGGCCCGACGGGACGATCCTGTTCACGCCGCAGACGTGCTTCCCGGAGCCGCCGACCGGCTGCGTGAACGACTACATCCTCCAGCGGAGGTCGGCGACCACCGTCGCGCGCTACACGCGTGCGGTGAACGGCCGCACCCGCAGCTACGTGACCACGCCGCCGAGGTGCCCCGCCAGCGGCTACTGGAAGACGACGGTGAAGTTCTGGTGGAAGGGCGGCGCGGTCGACACCGTGGTGTCCAAGCAGCCGTGCCGGCGCGGCTGAGCCAGCTGCCCTCGGCCGTGCCCTAGGGCAGGACCTCGAGCACGGCGACCGTCCGCGGGTCGCCTCGCCACTTGCGCTCCTCGCGCGCCACGACCATCCAGACGAAGCCGAAGGCGTTCCCGCCGTAGCTGAACGGGGCGGTGGCGGGCACGTGGCAGCCGATCGTCTGGGTGGACGCCGCTCGATCGATCTCCGGCCACTCCTCGTGGAGGTTCGCCCGCCTCGTGCTGCGGCGGTAGCTGATGCTCCCGCTGTTGCCCCGGTACTCCTCCTCGACGTCGTAGACGGCCTGGCAGATGAACCCGAGCTTGAGCGTCTCGCGGCTCGCGTCGGGCTCGCCGATCCGGAGGTCGACTCCGACGACCTCGCCGCGCCGGAGCGACCAGCGATCCGGCTCGATCTCGACGTCCCACTTCTTGCCCGTCTGGTTGAGGCGGTTCGCGAACGTGGGCGGCGGGCCCGTCCAGGGGCGGCTCGCGTCGACCGGGACGGGAAGCCTCGTGGTCGTGTCGAAGCCGCCGCCGATGTCGGCCTCGATCACGAGCGCCCAGAACAGCGAGCCCATCCGCGACGCGAGCGGCTCCTCCCAGCTCGGGTACGCGTCGGCGGGCATCTGGAGCGCGAAGGGGATCTGATCCCCGACGGCGGCCGGGCCCTCGTGGAGCGGCTCTGCGGCCGCGTAGGAGACCGAGTCCCAGTACGACGGCGAGCGGTCGACGTAGCGGAGCGAGGCGTTCAGGGTCCGCAGCCCGTCCATCGGCTGGACGACCTCGAGTGTGCCTTGGACGAGGTCGCCGGGGCCGAACGAGGGGCGGGCGAAGCGCGGCTCGAAGCTCGGTGTGGCCATCTCGGCGCCGACCCTAACCGCAGCGCCGGGGCCCGATGGGAGAGCTGGCGCGCGCCCGCTACTCGCCGGCGGGGATCGGACCGGCCGCCGCGAGCGCCCGAGCGATCCGGTCGAGGTCCTCCGATCGGTCCTGGATCCGCGCCCTCGCCTCCGCGGCGAGCGAGTCGAGCGTCTTCCTCCGCGCGTCGTCCATCTCGAAGTCCGTCGCGTAGCGCGACTCGATGCGCCAGTAGCGCGGGCCACGGCCGATCTCGTCCTTCACCACCCGCGGGTTCCGGTGCTCCTCGTTGAGCAGCATGTGTGCCCAGTGGTCGGCGCTCGCCGTCTGGCCGTCGAGCATCGCGCGCATGAGCGCGGGCTCGGAGCCGCGCGGCTGAACCCACGCCAGCGCGCCCCAACCGCGCAGGACGCGCGGCCTGTACTCGGCGGGGTAGTAGCCGGTGCCGAGCGAGACCACGAAGAGCTGGTCGAGGCTGGGCCGCGCCGGGGGGTCGCTCTGGCGCTTGAGCGCCTCGGCGATGGCGGCGATCGTCGGGTTGGCGGCGAACACGCCCCCGTCCACGAACGCCCGCCCGTCGATCTCGTGGGGCGGCAGGTAGGTGGGGGCCGAGGCGGTCGCCAGTGCGGCGTCCGCCATCGTCGGGTTCGAGGCGCCCTCCCGCTCGCGTGCCGTCCAGCGCTTGAAGAAGCGGGGCTCGTGCGCCGTCATGTCGTACGCCGACACCACGAGATCGCGCCTCGCCTGGCTCAGCGGCGCCTCGCCGATCTCGGCCTTCACGACCTCGCGCAGCGCCGTGTTCGACCACTTGACGACGAACAGCCCGCGTACGAACCGCCACAGCCTGAAGCGCGGCGGGAAGATCTCGGGGCCGCGGTCACGGTAGAGGCTCACCAGCCGCTCGCCGTCCATCCGCTCCGGCGCCGTGAGCCCGAGGGCGATCAGCCCGCCGGTGGAGGTGCCGGCGAACAGGTGAAACCAGTCCGACAGCGGGCGGGACTCGCCGGTGATCGCCTCGAGCCGCTGCTCGAGCTCGCGCAGGATCAGCGCCGGGACGAGGCCCCGGAGGCCGCCGCCGTCGACCGAGAGGATGCGGAAGCTCGTGTCGGCCACAGGTCGATTGTGCCGGTTTTCAGCGGACGGCCGTTACCCGGCTCACGGCCGGCGAAAACCGTTGCAGGGAGGTAGCTTCCCCCGTCGTGCCGCTCGCCGTCGACACGCCCCACGGCCCCGCGCACGTGCACCTCGACCAGGTCGCGTCGCCGCGCGCCGCGCTGGTGCTCGGGCACGGCGCGGGCGGCGGCGTCGACGCGC
>DATENL010000031.1:0-11682 GCA_035275105.1 Thermoleophilaceae bacterium | reverse complement strand
TGCGCGAGGCGGGTTCCGTCCGCCCCGGAGAGGATCGTTGACCGTTCCACCAAGGACTTGATCGAGGAGAGGCAGATGACCAGGACGACCCCCATTCAGACGACAGGAATCGCAGTCGAGCCCCGCCACACGACGCCCGGCGTCCACCCGTTCGACGAGGTCGAATGGGAGATCCGCGACGCCGTGATCGGCGACCCGGCGAGGCCCGCGTTCGAGCAGCGCGGCGTCGAGTTCCCGGCGAGCTGGTCGCAGAATGCGACCAACATCGTCTCCCAGAAGTACTTCCGCGGGCGCATGGACTCGCCCGAGCGGGAGTCCTCGGTCAAGCAGATGATCGGCCGTGTTGCAGGGACGATCGCGAGCTGGGGGCGCGAGGGCGGCTACTTCGCGAGCGACGGAGACGCCCAAGCCTTCGAGGACGAGCTCACCCACATCCTTCTTCACCAGATGGCGGCCTTCAACTCGCCGGTGTGGTTCAACGTGTGCTTCGAGGAGCACCCGCAGTGCTCGGCCTGCTTCATCCTCTCGGTCGAGGACACGATCGAGTCGATCCTCGACTGGAACACCAAGGAGGGCATGATCTTCCGCGGCGGGTCGGGCTCCGGGATCAACCTGTCGCGCATCCGCGCGTCGAAGGAGCATCTGTCGAAGGGCGGCTACGCCAGCGGGCCGGTCTCGTTCATGCGCGGCGCCGACTCCTGGGCCGGGACGATCAAGTCGGGCGGCAAGACGCGCCGCGCGGCCAAGATGGTCGTGCTGGACGTCGACCACCCCGACGTCGAGGACTTCATCTGGTGCAAGGCGCGCGAGGAGGAGAAGGCGGCTGCGCTGCGCGACGCGGGCTTCGACATGCGCATCGACGGCGACGGCTTCACGTCGATCCAGTACCAGAACGCCAACAACTCGGTCCGCGTCGACGACCGCTTCATGAAGGCCGTCGAGGCCGGCGAGGAGTGGCAGCTTCGCGCGCGCGAGGAGGTCGACCCCGAGACGGGCGAGAAGCGCGTCACCGACACGATCGATGCTCGCGACCTGCTGCGCCAGATCGCCGACGCCGCATGGCGCTGCGCCGACCCGGGCGTCCAGTACGACACGACGATCAACGACTGGCACACCTGCCCCGCCTCGGGACGGATCAACGCGTCCAACCCGTGCTCGGAGTACATGCACGTCGACGACTCGGCGTGCAACCTGGCGTCGATCAACCTCATGAAGTTCCGCCGCCCGGACGGCACGTTCGACGCCGAGGCGTTCGAGCACACCGTCGACGTGATGATCCTCGCGCAGGAGATCGTCGTCGGGCCGTCGAGCTACCCGACCGAGGGCATTGGCAAGAACGCGCGCGCGTTCCGCCAGCTCGGCCTCGGGTACGCCAACCTCGGCGCGCTGCTGATGGCCGACGGCAAGGCCTACGACTCCGGCGAGGGTCGCGCCGCCGCCGCCGCCATCACCGCTCTCATGACCGGCCGGGCCTACCGCAAGTCGGCCGAGGTCGCCGCGGCGATGGGGCCGTACGAGCGCTTCCCCGAGAACCGCGACGCGCACCTGGGCGTGATGGGCAAGCACCGCGACGCCGCGTACGAGATCTCCGCCGAGGCGTGCGACGACGGCGCCCTCGTGGCGGCAGCGCGCCGCTCGTGGGACGAGGCGATCGAGCTCGGCTCGCGCCACGGCTACCGCAACGCGCAAACCACCGTGCTCGCCCCCACGGGCACGATCTCGTTCCTGATGGACTGCGACACGACCGGCATCGAGCCGGACTTCTCGCTCGTCAAGTTCAAGGAGCTGGTCGGCGGCGGCCAGATGACGATCGTCAACCGCACGGTCCCGCTGGCGCTCGAGACGCTCGGCTACCCGCAGGTCGAGGTCGAGCAGATCGTCGCCTACATCAACGAGTACGGCACGATCATCGGGGCGCCGGCGCTCAAGGACGAGCACCTGCCGGTGTTCGACGTGGCGGTCGGCGAGCGAGCGATCTCGCACATGGGCCACATCAAGATGATGGCCGCGGCGCAGCCGTTCATCTCGGGCGCGATCTCGAAGACGGTCAACATGCCGGCCGAGACCACGGTCGAGGACATCGCCGACGCCTACACGCAGGCGTGGCGGCTCGGCGTCAAGGCGCTGGCGATCTACCGCGACGGCTCGAAGACCGCGCAGGCCCTGCGCACCGAGGCGGGCGACAAGAAGGGCCAGGCGGAAGGCGGGGCCGCGGACGACGCTCCGCAGCCGGTCCGCCGCCGGATGCCGAAGGAGCGCCAGTCGATCACGCACAAGTTCTCGATCGCCGGCCACGAGGGCTACATCACGGCCGGCATGTACGGGGACGGCTCGGTCGGGGAGATCTTCCTCACCGACATCGGCAAGGAGGGCTCCACGCTCCGCGGCATGATGAACGCGTTCGCGACCTCGGTGTCGATCGCGCTCCAGTACGGCGTGCCGCTCGAGACCCTCGTGCGCAAGTTCAGCTACATGCGGTTCGACCCGGAGGGGGCCACCGGCAACCCGGAGATCCCGTTCGCCAAGTCGATGCCCGACTACATCATGCGCTGGCTGGCGTCGCGCTTCCTCGACGTCGACGTGCAGGAGGAGCTCGGGATCCTGACCCCCGAGGTCCGGGCGCGGAAGGCCGCCCAGGACGCGCTGATGCGCGGCGACACGGCGGCGCCGGTGGCGGAGCCGGGCAACGGCACGAACGGCGGCAACGGGCACGGCAATGGCGGCAACGGCTCGCCCAAGGCCGAGTCCAAGCCGGCCGCGTCCGCGATGACCGACGATCCGCCGGTCATCCCGGCCAAGCTCCAGGGCCTCGACCTCGGGCCGGCCTGCGGCCAGTGCGGCGGGATGATGCAGCGGACGGGCAGTTGCTACACGTGCTCGTCCTGCGGCAACAACACCGGCTGCGGGTAATCGGGGGCTGCAAACCTTCGCCTCGCGCGGTCCTCGGTCGCTCGCGTGCTGACCGCACGCGTCGCTCCCTGCGTCCCGCCCGAGACTCGGTTTTCGCACCGATCACGCCGTACGCCGCCTCCTCGCGCGGGTGAGTGCTACTCACCTCGGGTGGGCGGCGAGGGCGACGTGCCTCCGGCGCCCGCAGCGAAGCGGAGCGGAGCGAGGACGGCCGGAAGGATGTCCCCTCGACAGGACCCGCCCGCCGCGGCGTCGGTCGGACCGGGTCAGCGCTTGCGCGGCCCGAGGATCGCCCGCGCGAACTTCCACAGCCGCGCGCTCTCGACCTCGTGCTTGCCCCCGCGCTGGCGGAGCGCGGCGGTGGCCACGTCGATGTGGTCGTAGCCGGGCAGCTTCACCCACATGTTTCGCCGTCCCTTCGGGCCCTTCGGCGGCGGGTCGCCACCCTCCTCGATGCCGTGCTCGGCGTCGGCGTAGAACTGCGGGCGCTTCGGGATCCCGTTGTAGCGGTAGTTCGCCAGCGAGCCGCTGCGGTCGCCGCCGCCGGCGTCCTGCTGGTCGGCGAGCAGCCGGAGCGGGAAGTACTGCTCGGCGAAGTCCGCCGGCGACTCGAAGATCGAGCGCGCGAACTGGTGGATCGCGGTCACCTCGCTGCCGCTGCTGGTGAACGGCTGACCCGAGTCGTCCTTCTGCACCGGCGTCCCGGGCTTGCCGAACTTCGTGTAGCTCCACCACGTGTACAGCGGCCCCTTCGGCTCGATGGGGATCATCAGGTGCTTGCCGTCGATCAGCCCGCTGGCGAGCTCGCCGTTGTACGGCGCCGGGAACTCCTTCTGGGCCACCGCGCCGCCGGCGAAGGTGCCGAGGCTCGTGCGCAGGATCGTGACGGGCGACGAGTTGTCGTCGAACGTGGCGCCCAACGCCACCTCGTTGGTCGTCCGGAAGTCGCGGATGCTCGGCATCTGGGTGGCGGCGTTCTGGGGATTGCGCGAGAACAGCGTTCGCAACGTCACCTGGAAGTTCGCGTCGTTCGGCAGCAGGTCGATCACGTCGCTCTCCGCGCGCGGCTCGATGAACGCGGCGAGCGCGGTGAGCGGCACGGCCTGGATCGTCTCCGGCGTGAACGGCGGCGCGTTCACGAACGGCGATCCCTGGCTGGCCTGGGCGAAGAAGTCCGCAAGCCCGACGCTCGAGTCGCCGCCGCCCCCACCGTTGCCGTTGCCGGAATCCCCGCCCGACGTGTCCCCGTTGAGCCGCGTGTCGAGCGCGAAGAACCCTGCGCACTGGTTGTAGCCGGCGTCGCGCTTCGACTTCGGGTTCCCGTCGAAGTCCCAGCCGGCGAACGCGGTCGTGAGCGGCCCGCCGAGCGAGTGACCCCCGCAGAACATCTTCTTCTTGCGCAGCCAGTGCCGCATCCCGCGGTTGATGACGATGTACTCGTCGCGCACCGTCCGGTCGAGGCCGACGGCCTTCAGGAACTGCGCGTCCTGCGGCTGCCGGAAGCCCTCGAACCTCCGCCCGCCGATCGCGGCCCCGTGGTAGTAGTAGTTCATCGCCAGCCGGTAGTTGCGCCGCCTCTTCCCCTGGTCGACGCCGTAGTGGTCCTCGAGGCAGTTCGACCGCCTGTCGAGCGTCCACACCTCCACGTGCCGGCCGTCGTCGCGCGCGGTGCGCACCATGTTGCGCGCGAAGATGTCGAGCGACCCGGCGCCGGCGAAGATGCCGGGCATCGTCACGAACACCGCGTCCGCCTTGCGCGCCTTATCCGGCCCGTCCGCGGCCCGGAACCGCAGGTAGCCGATCCGGTCGCAGCGCGGTGGCCGTGGGCCGGCGCTCTCGGGCAGCGGCGCGTAAAGGCTGACGTACGACGCCCTCACCTTCCCCGCGTCCGCCGACATCGACTTGATCGGCACCTCGATCCGCCGTGGCGGCTTCTTGGCCGCGCTCGCGACCGGCGCGGCGGCGGCCCCCACGGCAACGATCGCCATCGCCATCGAAGCGATCCGCTGCGGCGTCCCCCTCATCGCCCGGAAACGATAGCCCTGGACGAACGGTCAGCGCGCTGACTCAAGTAAACGCCGACCCGGCCGAACCCTAGGCTGAGGACCACCCCTGCCCGCCGGAGGACCGATGACCCGTACCGCGATCGCGCTCGTCGCGGCCGCCATGACCGTGCTGATAGCCGCGACGGCCTCGTCGCCGGCCAGCACCGCGCGCCTGCACGCCGCGCGCTACCAGACCACCTGGCCGATCTCGCGGGACGTGAACGGCGGGACGCCCAACGGTCCCTCCACCCACGCCGTGATCTCCGGCGACAAGCGCTACGCGCGCATGATCGCCTTCCAGTCCGACGCCTCGGACCTCGTGAAGGGCGACGGCAACGGCGCCACCGACGTCTTCGTGATCCGCCGCGAGGGCGGCTACTCGAACGACGGCGAGCCCTGGCGCGCCGGCGAGACGCGCCTGATCTCGAAGGGCCTGCACGGGCGCGACGCCAACGGCGCCTCGTTCGCCCCCGACGTCGACGGCAACTTCTACGTCGCACCGCGCTGCGTGGCATTCCTCTCGAAGGCGTCGAACCTCGTGAGGAACGACACCAACGGCAGGACCGACGCGTTCCTCTGGCGTCAGGGCGACCTGAAGCGCGTCTCCTACCCCGGCGGCCACCAGGCGCACGAGGACGTCGACTCGGTGGCCGTCGCCGGCGACTGCACGCGCACCGCGTTCACCGCCGGCGGCCGCCTGTTCGTCCGCCAGCACGGCAAGACGAAGACCCTGTTCGACCACGGCGACCCGCGCAACCCGTCGTTCGGCGCCGGCGAGCACGGCGACCTCGTCTTCGACTCGAACGGCAAGGTCTACCTCAGCCGCGAGGCGAGCCACGACCCCGGCGTCGTCGCGCACGGGCGCAACCCCGCCTTCAACGCCCTGCGCCGGCAGGTGCTCGCCTACGAGGCCAACCGCCACGGCCACTGGCAGATCGCGATGCGCGAGCTCGGCGGCGGCGAACGGGTGGTCACCCAGGGCAACGGCGACTCGCGCGACCCGGTGATCGTCAACTCGGGCTATTACGTGGGCTACGAGAGCGAGGCGTCGAACCTCGACGAGGCGCACGGTCTTCAGGCATACCTCTACACCGACGTGCGCAAGCTCAACCAGGTCCGGTCGGTCGACGCCGGTGGCGACCCGCTGTCGGGCGGCGGCCGCGACCCGTCCGTGAGCTACTACGCGAACTACATCCTCTTCAGCTCGGGCAAGGCCGGTGCCGACCAGGTCTTCATGCGGTACCTCGGCCCGAAGTAGGCGCTCGGTCTACCTGGACGGGATCTAGTCGCCGGCTACGGCCGGCCCATCGCGACAGGCTCGATGCGGAACGCGCCGCGCATCCACGGGTGGATGCGGCAGTAGTACGTGTACAGCCCCGGCGCGAGGTTCTTCGGCGTCTCGGCGATCGGGTTGGGCGTGCCGCCGTCGATCACGTCGAAGCCCAGCGTGTCGGAGTCCCACTTGCCGTTGGCGTGCGGGTAGTTGGCCACGTAGCGGCCGTTGCACGGCCACGGGCAGGTCGTGACGGTGTGCCTGATGTTGGCGAACTGGTCGTCGTTGACGAACGTGATCGTCTCGCCCTGCTTGACGGAGGGGATCTTCCCGCCGGCGGCGCCCGCCGATCGGTCGCCGGGCAGGTAGGAGAAGTTGGCGATGTGCACCTGGTTCTGTTTCACGAACGCCGACCCCGTGGGCTTCTTCTCGGCGTGCTCGCACGGCTCCTGGCCCCACTTCACGCCGCAGTACTCGTCCTCGTGCGTCCACGCGCGGTTCGGAACGCCCTCGGTCGGGTCCTTCACCCGATTCTTCGCCGGGCCCACGATGTACGGCTTGCAGTGGCCCTTCGGCGGCTGCTTGTAGTCCAGGTACCAGCCAGCGTGGGTCATCGCGTAGTACCACGCGTTCTTCTTGTTCACGTAGGTGCCCGAGATCCGCAACCGGTCGCCCTTGCGAATGGGCGCACGCCAGGCGGGGTGCGTGACCTCGGTCTGGTAGTCCTCGGACAGCGGCGCGTGCCGGTTGATCACGTCGGACTTGTAGAGCAGCGTGCCGCCGTAGCCGCGCCCGTCGTTCGGGCACGGGCTGCTCTTGCTGCCGAAGTTCTCGGCGGTCACCTGGATCCCACCCGGGTGGAGGTGTCCACCTGACCCGATGATCGTCCCGTCGCGCGGGGCCGTCCACTCGATCGGCCGCGGCTTGCCGTCCTCGGTCTTCTGGTCGCGCGCGTTCTCCCACTTGCCGTCGCCCTTCGGCTGGACCGGCACGTCGAACGTCCGGCCTATGAGCATGCCGTTGACGTCGTGGTAGGGGCGCTTGTGGATCTTCTCGAGCTGCGGGATCGTGCCGTGCTCGAAGATCACGTCCAGGACGATCCAGACCTCCATCGGCTGGTTCGTCTTGTTGTGCAGCATGTAGATGATCGTCTGGTTGCGGCCCGCCGGCAGGAAGTTGCCGTACACCGGTCCCTTCGGTTCCGCGGCGGTGCGGCGCCGGAAGTCCGCGCGCGTCTCCTCGTCGCCATTGCCGAAGACCCACTCGTGCGTGCCCGGGCCGAGCTGGTCGAAGTAGTTGTCCTCCTTGTTGCCGGGGTCGAACCCGAACCAGTGCGCGTGGTGGATGTGCGCCTCGGTGTGAGGCGGCTCGCTCAGGTCGTCCACGCGCCGCATGGCCGGCTCGAGCTCGATCAGGAACCCGTTCTGCGTCGGCAGCTCGAGGTCGACGCGGTTCGCGTCCCAGCCCGGCGGGATCGTGTAGGGGCCGTAGTACAGAGACAGCTTGTCGGTGGTCCCCGGGGGCTTCGGGATGTAGCGGTCGCCGCGCTCGCGGTTCGCCTTCAGGATCGCGCCGCCCCGCGTGCCCTCCTCGTGCCCGTGCTCGTGGTGCTCGCCCTCCTCGTCCTCCTCGCCGGTCTTCGGCGGCTTGCAGTACTTGCGAATGGCCTTCTTGTTGTGGTTCCTCCGCGCCTTCGCGCAGCGCTCCTTGCGGTGCTGCTCGGCGAGGTACTCGTCCGGGTCCTGCTCCTGCTTGTCCTGCCAGTGGTCGGCCGGCTGCGTCTCCTCGTTGCCCGTGCGCACGCGGTAGGCGGCGATGTACCCCGCGTTGCTCTGGGTTCCCACCGCCGCGAACACGGTGCCACCCGCGACCGCCACCCCGCCCCAGCTCGGAGCGCCGAGCGGGATGCGCGCGAGCTGGACGCCCGTGACCGCGTCGTGCGCCACGAGGAACCCGCTCATGTCGGTGGAGTACACGACGCCGTTGGCCACGCTCGTGGCGTTGAACTTGAGCGGCCCGCCGTCGGTTGTGATCCAGTTGTAGCCGCCGTCCTTCGCGCCCACGGACCAGAGCTCGCCACCGACGGTCGACGGCCCGTAGACCCGCTTGCCGTCGGTTGCGGTAGAGCCGATGATGCCGCCGACCACGAACGCGCCGGGGCCGACCTGGCTCTTCCAGACCGGCTTCATCGTCCTGCGGTCGAGCGCCCAGTAGACACCGGCCTTCTGGCCCTCGCCGACCACCTTCGTCCCGTTCGCCGCGGTGAACAGCTGAGGCGAGGCGCCGAAGTCGTAGTCGGGGCCCTCGGCGGCGTTGCTGGTGCCGTTCCAGACGTCGCCGGCGTAGGCCTGGTACTTCGACAGGATGCGGCCGCTCCGAGCGTCGAGCGCGACCATCGAGTCGGTTGTTCCGGCGACGGGCTCGTGGTACGCGTTGCCCGTGCCGACGTAGAGGCGCCCGGTCCTGGTGTCGATCGCCGGCGTGGTCCAGACGGATGCCCCGTCGTGCTTCGGCGGCACCATGAAGGTGTTCCACTTGACCTTGCCGGTCTTCGCGTCGAGGGCGACGACCTGCCCGCGCACCGCGACGTTCGGATCGCTCGTCTCGCCGTACTCGCCCGACACACCGATGTAGACGGTGCCGTTCCAGGCGACCGGGCTGCCGTAGACGTCGGAGTTCTTCTGCTTCGAGACCCGCCGGATCCAGAGGGGCCTCCCGCTCTTGAGGCCGAGCGCCAGGACCTTGGGCTTGTGCGGGTCGGCGAGCGGGACGAAGATTCGGTTGCCGGACACCGCGACCGTGCCGTTGATGACGCTTTCGGTGCGATGGGTCCAGAGCGCGCGGCCGGTCTTGGCGTCGATCGCGTAGACGACGCCGCTGTTCGAGCCCGCGACGACGATGCCCTTCGAGACGACCGGGGTGCCGGTGAAGTCGCCCTCGGGCGAGTAGAAGCTCCAGGCGACGCCCAGCTTCGGCACGTCGGCCGGTGCCGGCGCCTCCTTCCCGCCGTTACGGCTGTTCGCGAGGTCCTTGCCGTAGAACGGCCACGAGTCCCTGCCGACGCCGGCGCGCGTGGCGCGCGGCCAGATGTCGTAGGGATCCGGGGTAGTCGATCCCGCCGGGCTCTCGGCGCCGCCCGCTCCGCCACCGCCGAGGGTCGGGGTCGGCGTGCTCGTGGCGCTGACGTTGAGCACGCCCTTCATCCACGAGTGGAGCGAGCAGTGGAACTGGTACTGGCCGACGTCGAGCTTCTCGACGCCGGTCACCGGCGTCGACTCGCCCGCGCCGATCAGCTTGGTGCCGAAGAGGCCGTCGTGACCGAGCAGGTCGTGCTTGGCGAAGTTGTCGAGGTTGTGGAAGGTGAGCTTGTCGCCCTTGCCGATCGTGATCGTCGGCGTGGCGTAGTTCATCGCGGCCGCGTACGCGTTCTGCTCCGCGGCGGCGGCGGTCCCGACGCCGGCGGTGAGCGCCGCGACGAGTACTCCAACGATGAGAAGAAGGACGCGAATCGCGCCCCGGCCAGCCTGCAAATGCGCCCCCGGCTCGAACCTACCCCCTGGCGCCTGTGTCCCCCGTAGCGGGGATCGGTAAACGCGCGGGTGCGGCGCAGCCCGCTACCCGAGCGCCAGCGTCACCTCGGGATCGACCTGGGTCGCCGCGGCCAGCGCGCCGGCGAAGGTGGCCACGAGCAGGTCCCGCACCTGGTCGCGGGTCACGTCCCCGCGGTCGAGCCAGTCGAGGATCGCCCCGTCCATCCCCCACAGCCAGGCGCGGACGGCCACGCGCAGCGCCGGCCGCGGATTGCCGCCGGTCACGCCGGCGACGATCTGGTCGACGGTGCGCTCGCGGACGTCCTCGATCAGGTCGCGCACGTCCTGCGACCCGGCGCTCTCGAGCAGGCGCCGGTAGCCGTCGGCGTTGTCCTCGATCCAGGCGAGGTAGGCCGTCACGCTGCGCGAGAGCTGCTCCGCCGGCGGCAGCGACGGGTCCGGCGCTGTTACCGCAGCGAGCTCGCCGGCCGCTGCCGCGAGCGTCGCGGTGAACAGGTCGCGCTTGCTCGGGAAGTAGTGGTAGAGCAGGCCCTTCGAGATCCCCGCGGCGCGCGCGAGGTCGTTCATCGAGACCTCGTCGTAGGAGCGCTCGGTGAACGCGCGCGCCCCCACCTCGAGCAGACGCCGGCGGCGCTCGTCGACGTCGAGGCGCGTGAATGACGGCGTGCCCACGGCTCCACCGTAGCTTGTTGACCGGTGGTTGACAAGGTGGTACGGTTTGTTGACCAGTGGTCAGCAGCAAGGAGACGAGGATGGACCCGAAGACCGCGAGCCCGGGCGCTCGCATCGAGCAACTCGACGTGGAGCTACGCGCGCTGAGCGAGCGCGTGGCCCTGCTGGAGCGGCAGCGTGTGAACCGCGCGTATGACGAGCAGCCCGTGAACCGCGGGGCCGATCGGGCGGGTGGCGGGGAGCCGGACCGCGCGCGCCGAGCGGAGCGAGGTGTGTGCGGGACGCGAACCGACAGGACCCGCCCGCAGAGGCGTGCAGCCCTAGAGGACTGGCTCGGCAACCGCGCCCTCGGCCTCGCGGGCGGAGTCGCCGTCCTCCTCGGCGTCGCCTTCCTCGTCGCCACCGCCGTCGAGCGCGGCTGGCTCGACCAGAACGCGCGCGTGCTCGTCGGCTTCGGCGGCTCGGCCCTGCTCGTTCTCGCGGGCTGCTGGCTCCACGAGCGCCGCGGCCGCACCCAGGCCGCCCG
The DNA here is from genome assembly GCA_035275105.1 of Thermoleophilaceae bacterium. Classification (GTDB taxonomy): domain Bacteria; phylum Actinomycetota; class Thermoleophilia; order Solirubrobacterales; family Thermoleophilaceae; genus AC-37. The sequence continues at coordinate 705 of DATENL010000031.1, read as the reverse complement.
CGCGGCCGCCTCGGCGGGCATCGCCGGCATGTTCGCGAGCCTGATCGCCGCCACCCGGCTGTACGACCTGGTCCCGCTGACGATCGGCCTCGCGGCCGCGGTCGGCATCGGCGCGATCGGCGTCACGCTGGCCGTCAGGTGGGACTCGCGGACCGTCGCCTCGCTGGGCATCCTCGGCGCGATCACCGCGCCGCTGCTCGTCGGGGCGGACTCCGCCGGCGCGACGATCGCGCTCACGCTCGTCACGCTCGGCGCGGGCACGGCCGTCGTCGTCTGGCGGCGCTGGCCGGGCATCGCGCTGGCCGCCTTCGGCGTGGCCCTCCCCCAGGTCGGCGCTTGGGTGGCCACCAACCCACCGGCGGTCGCGCTGGTCGCCGGCCTCGCGGTCACGTGGGGCCTCGGCACCGCCGCGGCGCTCGGCATCGCGGCGCGATCGGGCCACGAGATCCCCGTCCGGGCGATGGTCCTCCTCGCCGGAACCGCCGTGTTCGCCATCGCGGCCGGGAACCTCGGCCTGCGCGCGCTCGGCCACGAGAGCGCGGGCTCGATCTGGACGGTCGCGGTGGCGCTCGGGCAGGTCCTCGCGGGCGCGGCCGCGCTCCGCTGGACGCCGCTCCAGCGCGACCTCGCCACGCTGTCGTTCGGGGCCAGCATCGCGGCCGCCGACCTCGCGCTCGGCCTGCTGGCCGACGGCGCCACCGTGAC
>DATENL010000030.1:0-3225 GCA_035275105.1 Thermoleophilaceae bacterium | reverse complement strand
GATCGGCTGCGCCGGGCTGACGGTCCCGGCTCCGGGCTGGCCGGTACGGACCGCCGCAGCCTGCGCCGTGCGCCCACCCTGCTGAAGCTCGGCCGCCCGCTCCGGAGCGCGGCCGGCCCAGTCGCGCAGGCGCCTCACGTCGCGCGCCTGCGAGAAGTAGAGCGCCGCCAGCACGGCGAGCCCCACGATGGCCGCGAAGCCCGCGTACGACCCCACCCGCTCGATCAGGTCGGTGAGAGCCGCGACGTGTGCGGCGTGCGCGACGATCTCGTAGACCACTTGCACCGGCGGCAGACCTTAGCTCTCGCAGCGGAGGCCAGGGGCCCCTAGACCGTGACCCTCCGCCGCCCCGCGAGCTCCGCCACGGTCGCGGCAAGGCCGTTCGCGTCGCCCGCGTAGACGAGCTCCTCGACGCACGCGAACGCCTCCTCGACCCACTCGGGGTCGAGCGGCGGGCGCGCGGCCACGACGATCTTCTCGGCGGGCGTCGGCTGAGGTCGCTCGTCGGGATTGAACAGCTCCTCGTGGATCTTCTCGCCGGGCCGGCGCCCGACGAACTCGATCGCGATGTCGGTGTCCGGCTCGCGGCCGGAGAGCCGGATCATGTTGCGGGCGAGGTCGACGATCTTGACGGGGTCCCCCATCTCCAGCACGTAGACCTCGCCGCCGGCCGCGAGCGCGCCCGAGCGGATGATCAGCTGCACCGCCTCCGGGATCGTCATGAAGTAGCGCGTCATCGCCGGGTCGGTCACGGTGACCGGCCCCCCGGCGGCGATCTGGCGCCGGAAGATCGGCACCACGGAGCCGGACGAGCCGAGCACGTTCCCGAACCGCACGGTGGCGTACTTGGTCTCCGGGAAGCGGTGTTGAGCCGCCTCGAGGGACCACTCCGCGAGCGCCTTGGAGGCGCCCATCACCGTGGCCGGCGTCACCGCCTTGTCGGTCGAGACGAGCACGAATCGGCTGGCGCCCGCGCTGCCCGCCGCGGCGGCCACGATCCGGGTCGCCACGGCGTTGTTGCGCACCGCCTCGACCGGGTTCTCCTCCATCAGCGGCACGTGCTTGTAGGCCGCGGCGTGGAACACCACGGCGGGGCTGTACTCCTCGAACACCTCGCCCATCCGCACCGCGTCCTTGCAGTCGCCCAGCACCGCCAGGGCGCGTGTGAAGTGCCGGTCGCTCTCGAGCTCGCGGCGGATCTCGAAGAGGCTGTTCTCGGCGTTGTCCACGAGCACGAGCTGCTTGGGCCCCACGCGCGAGATCTGGCGGCAGAGCTCCGCGCCGATCGACCCGCCCGCGCCGGTCACGAGGACCACCTCGTTCGCGAGGTAGGCGCCGAGCCTGTCGATCTCCACCCGAACGGGCTCGCGCCCGAGCACGTCCTCCACGCGCACCTCGCGCACCTGGCGCATCAGCTCGACGCCGCCCGAGAGCAGCTCGAACACCGTCGGCAGGGTGCGCACCGGGATGCCGCGCTCGCGGCAAGCCGTCACGACCTTCTGGCGCAGCACGCCGGGCGCGGACGGGATCGCGATGATCACCTCGTCCGGCTCGGCCCCGTCGAGGACGTGCGGGAGCCCGTCGGTCGTGCCCTCGACCTTCAGCCCCGCCACTCGCATCCCCCGCTTGCGCGGATCGTCGTCCACGAAGCCGATCGGCACGCCGAGGTCGGGGTTGCGGCGCAGCTCCGCGGCCACGAGCTGACCGCCGTTGCCGGCACCCACGATCAGCACCTCGCGCGCGCCGCGCGCGGCCGGCGCGCCGCGGAACGGGCGCTCGAGCACGGCGCGCAGCAGGAACCGGACGCCGCCCACGAGTCCGAGCGTCAGCAGGAGGTCGAGCGCGATCACGCCGCGCGGCGGGTCGAGCGCCACGCTCTTGGGAATCGCGAAGAAGACGGCCACCAGCACCACGCTCGCCGCGACGACGGCCTTCACGATCGCCTCGAAGTCCTGCTGGTCGATGAAGCGCCAGAGCTTGTGGTAGAGGCCGAAGGCGTAGAAGATCGCCAGCTTGCCGACCACGACGAACGCGATCGACTGGAGCAGCAGGTCCTCGTAGCGCTGCGGGGTCGAGTCGAACCGCAGGACGTAGGCGAGGAAGTAGGCGAGCGCGACCAGGCAAGCGTCGACGGACGCCTGCGCTACGCGGCGGAGCGCCACGGAGGACTGGAAGCGGGCTCGCATGGCAGGTTGGCTCCGGAGGAGCCGGCCTAGTCTAGGCCCTGAGGGGCGTCGCTACCCTACCCGCGACCGATGCTCTACATCGCCTCGATCACCGACAAGCTGGTCGAGTTCGCGACGAACGTGGTGGGAGACCTCGGGCTGGCGGGCATCGCGCTGCTGATGGTGCCGGAGAGCGCCTGCATCCCGATCCCCAGCGAGGCCACGATGCTGTTCGCGGGCTTCAACGTCTCCGAGGGGAAGTACTCGCTGCTCGCAGCGACGGCCGTCGGCGTGGGGGCGAACGTGGTCGGGTCGTGGATCGCCTACGCGGTCGGCTACTTCGGCCGGGTCGAGCTGCTCGAGCAGCACGGGCGAAAGCTCCACGTGAAGAAGCACGACCTCGAGCGTGCCGACCGCTGGTTCGAGCGCTGGGGCAGCTGGGCGGTCTTCTTCTCGCGGATGCTGCCGATCGTGCGGACGTTCATCTCCCTGCCGGCCGGCGTGGCGCGGATGCCGTTCTGGCGCTTCACGCTGCTCACGTTCGCCGGCTGCGTGCCGTGGGTGCTGATGCTGGCGTTCGTCGGCAAGCAGGCGGGCGACAACTGGGAGGACTGGAAGGACAGCCTCCACTACTTCGACTACGCGGTCGCGGCGCTGATCGTGCTCGGCGCGGCGTACTGGTTCATCCGCCGGCGACGGCGCGGGCCGACCGCGACCGAGGCGGCCTGAGCGAGCCCCGGCTCTCGCCGGCCCAGGCGGCGGCCCTCGGAGCGATCCAGGGCCCCGCGGAGCTGCTTCCCGTCTCGAGCTCGGGGCACCTGGTGCTCGTGCCGGCGCTGCTTCACTGGCGCTACGGGGAGCTGGACGCCGAGCTGCGGAAGTCGTTCGAGGTCGCGCTCCACGCCGGCACGGCGCTGGCGCTCCTGATCGGCCTGCGGCGCGAGGTCGCCGAGGTCGTCCGCGAGCTCGACGGGCGGCGCCTGGCGCGCCACGCGCTCGAGATGGCTCCGCCCGCGGCCGCGGCGCTCTGCTTCGAGCGGCCGATCGAGCAGCGGTTGGG
>DATENL010000029.1:0-9131 GCA_035275105.1 Thermoleophilaceae bacterium | reverse complement strand
AACTTCACGGGCAGTTCGCAATTCGAGGAGCCAACGGGTTCCATTGCGGCGGGTGCAATGGTGATCACGGTTCCGATCATCATCTTTGTTCTGATCTTCCAACGACGGATCGTCGCTGGATTGACGTCCGGTGCGGTGAAGGGATAGCTCCATGGCCGAAATCGTGTTGGACCGGGTGACCAAGAGTTACCCCAACGGCGCTACGGCCGTGAAGGACCTTTCGATGACGATCGCCGACGGCGAGTTCATCATCCTCGTCGGCCCGTCGGGCTGCGGAAAATCCACGACGCTGAACATGATCGCCGGCCTCGAGGAGATCTCGTCGGGGGAGTTGCGGATCGGCGGCGAAAAGGTGAACGACAAGGCGCCAAAGGACCGCGATATCGCGATGGTGTTCCAGTCCTATGCCCTCTACCCGCACATGAGCGTTCGCCAGAACATCGCGTTCCCGCTGACACTGGCGAAGATGAAGAAGGCCGATATCGCCACCAAGGTCGAAGAGACAGCGAAAGTCCTTGATCTGACCGCACTTCTGGATCGCAAGCCTGCACAGTTGTCGGGCGGTCAGCGCCAGCGGGTGGCGGTCGGCCGGGCCATCGTGCGCCATCCCCAGGTGTTCCTCTTCGACGAGCCGCTGTCGAACCTCGACGCCAAGCTGCGCGTGCAGATGCGCGCCGAGGTCTCGCGTCTCCAGGACCGGCTCGGCACGACGACCGTCTACGTGACGCACGACCAGACCGAGGCGATGACGCTCGGCGACCGCGTCGCCGTGATGCGGGCGGGCGCCCTCCAGCAGGTCGGGCCGCCGCAGGAGCTGTACGAGACGCCGCTCAACCTGTTCGTGGCCGGCTTCATCGGCTCACCGGCGATGAACTTCATGCCGGCGCAGGTGGAGGGCGACCGGGTGAGCCTGCCGATGGCGGAGGTGCGGGCCGATGGCCTCGGCGAGGCCGGGACCGGCGGTGGCGGACTGATCGCCGGCATCCGGCCGGAGCACTTCGAGGAGGCCGGCATGGTCCCCGACGACAAGCGCGGGCACGGCGCCACGTTCAGGGCGCACATCGAGCTGGTCGAGTCGATGGGCTCGGAGCTGTACGCGCACTTCTCGGTCGAGGGGGGCGGGGTCGAGTCGCAGGAGCTCGCCGAGCTGGCGCAGGACGCGGGGACGGCCGAGGTGCCGGGCGCGGGGGAGGGCCGGATCGTGGCCCGCCTCGACCCCCAGAGCAACGTCGCCCAGGGGCAGGAGGCGGAGCTCTGGATGGACACGACCCGCATCCACTTCTTCGACGCCGCCACGGGCGGCCGGATCAACGCGGGCTAGCGCGGCCGTTAGCCCAGCTCGCGCTGCAGCCGCGCGATCACGTCGTCGCTCCACTCGTGCGTGCGCATGAGGCGGTAGCGCTCGGCGGCGACGCGCATGTACGCGTCGGCGGCGGTGCCCTTTCCGATCAGGCCAGCCTCGCGCAGCATCGCGACCACGGGGTGGAACTCGTCCTCGAGCCAGACATGCGCGATCTCCTCGCGGCTGAGCAGCTCGCGGCGGCCCTGCATGTGGCGGAAGCCCCAGGCCTCCACGCCCTCGGCCAGGGAGCCGTAGTCCCAGGGGTCGGAGGGGCGCACCTCCCGGAACTCGGCGTCCGACAGGGGCACGCGCTCGCGGAACAGGCGCTCGTGGCTCTTCAGCGGGAGGTCGCGCAGGCTGGTGCCGCGGTCGATCGGGACGCGCGTCGTGACCTCGGTCACGTGGGCGTCGATGTCCTCGCGGCCCTGGGCCCGGGCCACGGACACACGGTGGTGGCCGTCGCGCACGAAGTGGACGTCGCCGATCCGGTAGACGTCGATCGGCGGCATCGCCTCGCCGCGGCGCTGGGCGTCCGCGATCCGCTCCCACCGCTGGCGCGTGCGATTCGACGTCGGGCGGAAGCTGCGGTCGAACTCGCGCGTGCGGCCGACCGTCCCGACGATCGAGTCGAGCGGGATCGTCCGGACGCCCAGCGAGCGCTCGCTGACGCGCCCGAGGGCCTCCACAACCTCCTCGAACGGGAGCACGAGGTGCACGTCGCCGGGTTCGCGCCGCAGGCGCGCCGCGAGCGCCGAGAGCACATGCTGGCGGCGGGCGCGGCTGAAGTCGTCGCGCGCGTCCGAGGCGGGGAAGCCCGTGTCGAGCGGAGCCATCAGGTGATGGTAGGCAGGCGCGCGGCCCCGCCGGGGTCGTGGGAGGGGAGGTAGGTCGCGTTCGACTCCGTGACGAACTGCTTCATGCGACGAATGGTGTCGGCCGCCTGCCGGGGGTTCGGGGACACCCCGTCGGTGGCGCCCTGGAGCATCAGCTCCTCGGTGTACGACACGTCGCCGGCGAGCACGGTCGGGCGATCCCCGTCCACGACCACGGACATGTGACCGGGCGTGTGACCCGGCGTAGCGACCAGGTGGACGCCGCCCGCGAGCTCGACGCTTCGCTCGAACGGCCCGTAGGCGCGCTCCTCCAGGTCGATCGGCGTCAGGTTCGCGTCCGCCGGCCAGCGGTCGCGCAGGTAGCCGCCCACCTTGCCCGCGAAGCCCTCCGTGTCCGACAGCTCCTGCCGGGTCACGAGGATCTCGCGGTCGCGGACGTGGTGGAGGCCGCCGGCGTGGTCGGTGTGGAGGTGGGTCATCACCACCGAGCGGATGTCGCGGACGCCGACGCCGAGCCGCTCGAGCTGCGGGCCCAGCTCGTCCTCCGGCCGCACGTCGAAGCGCACCGCCAGCCGGTAGTACGGGTGCCAGCGCGGGAAGTAGCCGCGCTCGGTCGCTCGCGCGGTCTCGCCGGTGTCGACCAGGATCGGCCCGTCGTCGTGCTCCACGAGCCACGCGTAGATCGGTAGCGGCTCGGTCCAGTGGCGGTCCGCCATCGTCAGGAGCGGGCGCAGCGGTCCGGGCCCGGAGCCCTGTCGCTGCCTCGTCCGCACCTGCACGGTCCCGGTCTGGATTGCATGGATCCGCACAACCAGGGAGACTATGCCGATGGCCTGCCTCCTGGCACTGCTCGCACTGCTCTCGCCACGGCTCGCGCTGGTCGCCCTGTGGCTGTTCGGCGACCTGCTGAGCCGCGCGTTCGATAGCTGGATCGTTCCGCTGGCCGGGTTCTTCCTGCTGCCGTGGACCACGCTCGCCTACGCCGTCATGTGGAGCTCGTCCCGCGAGGTGAGCGGCTTCGAGTGGTTCCTGGTGATCCTCGCCTTCCTCGTGGACCTCGGGGCGTGGGGCGGGGGCAGCCGGGCGCGGCGCGCGGATTGACGCTCGTCCAGAGCAGGCTCGACCTGCCGGGCGGCGAGCTCCGGCTGCTGCAGCCGGCCGAGGCGGCGGAGCTTCCGGACGACGGGCCGGTGCAGTGGGCGCCGCTCGCGCCGTACTGGTCGGTGCTGTGGCGGAGCGGAGTGGCGCTCGCGCGCGAGCTGGACGGCGCGCCGCTCGCCGGGCTCCGGGTGGCCGAGCTGGGTTGCGGACTGGGGATCCCGAGCCTCGTCGCCGCGCGCGCGGGCGCCCGCGTCCTCGCCACCGACGTCGAGCCGGAGGCGCTCGAGCTGCTCGGACGGAACGCGCGCGAGAACGGCCTCGAGGTCGAGACGGCGTGCGTCGACTGGACGCGCGCCGACTACCTGGTCGCGCGCGGCCCGTTCGACCTCGTGCTCGCGGCGGATGCCGTGTACGAGGACGGGAGCGGCACGTCGCTCCTGGAGCTCCTGCCGCGGCTCGGGCCCGAGGCCTGGCTGGCGGAGCCGGGCCGGCGTTCGCGCGACTGGCTGCCCGACCGCGTACGGGGTCGCTGGTCGGTCACGACTACCGTCCGCGACCACGTGCGAATCCACCGACTGGAGGGACGGACCGATGGCAGAGGCGGTGTTCAGGCAGCCGGCTGAGGGCGGGACGCGCTCCCACCCGTTTGGCGGCGATGTCGCGTTCAAGGTGCGCGGCGAGCAGTCGAGCGGTGCGATGACCGCGTTCGAGACGGTCGTCGCGCCCGGTGAGGGTCCGCCCCTGCACACGCACGCGAACGAGGAGGAGACGCTCTACGTCCTCGACGGGGAGGTGCGGTTCAAGCTCGGCGACGAGCTCGTCCGCGGCTCCTCCGGCTCGTTCGCGTTCGTGCCGCGGGGATTGCCGCACACGTTCCAAAACGTCGGCGACGGCCCGCTGCGGATGTTGATCCACTTCTCGCCGTCCGGGATGGAGCGCTTCTTCGACGCGTTCGCGGCGATGGAGGCGCCGGGCCCCGAGGCCTTCGCCGCCGCGGCGGCACCCGCCGGGATGGAGGTCGTCGGCCCGCCGCTGGCCGCGGACGGCGCGTCAGACAGTGCGGGCTGACTCGAGCAGGCGGAGCTTCGCGCGTCGCGGCAGGCGCTTGATGCGGGCCTCCTCGCGCAGGGCGGCCGAGCGGTCGGCCACCTCGATCACGGTCGCGAGCTCGACCGGCAGGCGCCTGCGCGTGTAGCGGCTCGCCGTGCCGCGCCGGTGCTGGGCGAGCCGGCGCTCGACGTCGGTCGTCCAGCCGCAGTAGAGGCTGCCGTCGGCGCAGCGGAGCAGGTAGACGTACGGCACCCGTGGATCTTCGCCGGCGAGGCGGCGCTCACCTGCGCGCCGGCGTCAGGGCCACGATCGGGATCTGACGGTCCGTCTGCTTCTGGTACGCCGTGTAGCGATCCTTGTTGTTCTCGTTGACGATCTTCCAGAGGCGGTCGAAGTCGGGGTCCGGCCGCTCGACGACGCGAGCGGTGCCCGGCTGCCGCTCGCGGCCGACCTGGATCTCGACGTCCGGGTTGGCGCGCACGTTGTGGAGCCATGCCGGCGCCGTGTCCGCCCCGCCGTTCGACGCCACGACGAGGTAGTCGTCGCCGTCGCGGGCGTAGACGAGCCCGTTTGTCCGCGTCTGGCCCGAGCGGCGTCCGGTCGTGCGCATGAGCAGCGTGGGGACGCCGATCATCCTGTGCCCGAGGCGACCGTCGGTGGCCTTGTAGATCCGCTCGTGCACGCGCAGGACCTGGCTCGTGACGCTCATGGCGCACAGCCTACCCGTCCGGGCGCGGTGCGAACATTCGTTCGTGTCAGACGGCGCCGGGATCCTGCACGCGGACCTCGACTCGTTCTACGCGTCGGTCGAGCAGCGCGACGATCCGCGGCTGCGCGGGCGGGCTGTGATTGTGGGCGGCGGGGTCGTGCTCGCGGCCAGCTACGAGGCCAGGGCGCACGGGGTCCGCACGGCGATGGGCGGCAGGCAGGCGCGCCGGCTGTGCCCCGGCGCGGCCGTCGTGCCGCCGCGGATGTCCGCCTACTCCGAGGCCAGCAAGCGCGTCTTCGAGGTCTTCCGGGAGACGGCGCCCGTGGTGGAGGGCCTCTCGATCGACGAGGCGTTCCTCGACGTGCGCGGGATGGAGCACTTCGCGGGCACTCCGCGGCAGATCGCGGAGCACCTGCGCTCCAGCGTCCGCGACCGGGTCGGGCTGCCGATCACGGTCGGGGTCGCGCGCACGAAGTTCCTCGCGAAGGTCGCGAGCGGGGTCGCCAAGCCCGACGGGTTGCTCGTGGTGCCGCCGGCAGGCGAGCTCGCGTTCCTGCACCCGCTGCCCGTCGAGCGGCTGTGGGGAGTCGGCCCGGTCACGGCGCGTAAGCTGCGCGAGCGCCGGATCGAGACCGTCGGCCAGGTCGCGCAGCTCCCCGAGCCGATGCTGGTGTCGATCCTCGGGCGCGCGTCGGGGCGGCACCTCCACGCGCTCGCCCACAACCGCGACCCGCGGCGGGTGCGAAGCGGCGGGCGGCGGCGGTCGATGGGCGCGCAGCGTGCGATCGGGCGCGGCCCGCACTCCGCGGAGTCGCTCGACGCGACGCTCGTCGCCCTCGTCGACCGGATCGCCCGGCGCCTGCGCGCGGCGCGCCGGGTCTGCCGCACCGTCGTGCTGCGGCTCCGCTTCGCCGACTTCTCGCGCGCCACGCGCTCGCACACGCTGGGCGAGGTCACGGCCCACACGCAGACCATCCTCGTCACCGCGCGGGGGCTGCTCGCCGCCGCCACTCCGCTGATCGCGCGGCGCGGGATCACGCTCGTCGGCGTGGCGCTCGGCAACCTCGAGGACGACGACGCGGTCCAGCTCTCGCTCGACCGCGAGCGGTTCGGGGCGCTCGACGCGACGCTCGACGAGGTGCGCGAGCGGTTCGGCACGGGCGCGGTCACCCGCGCCGTCCTCCTGGGCCGCGACCCCGGCATCTCGGTGCCCCGGCTGCCGGACTGAGGCCTGGGCTTGACATGTGACCAAAAGGTCACATATACTGCCCGCATGGACGAGGTGTTCAGGGCGCTCTCCGACCCGACCCGTCGCGGCCTGCTGGACGAGCTGTACCGCGAGGACGGTCAGACGCTGAGCGCGCTGGAGGAGCGGCTGCCGATGACCCGCTTCGGAGTGATGAAGCACCTGAGGGTGCTCGAGGAGGCGCACCTGGTCGTGACCAGGCGGCGCGGCCGCGAGAAGCTCCATTTCCTGAACCCCGTCCCGATCCGGCTCGTCCACGACAGGTGGGTGAGCAAGTACGCCGAGCCGTGGGCCGCCGGACTGTCCGAGCTCAAGCGGGACCTGGAAAGGGAGACGACGATGGAGAAGGTGTTCGAGATCTACATCAAGACGACGCCGGAGCGGCTGTGGGAGGCGATCACCGACCCGGAGCAGCGCGCGAGGTACAGCTTCGGCGTGGAGACGCGGTCGGACTGGGCCGCCGGCGCGCGCTACGAGGCGGTCCACGCCGGCGCGGGGATCGCGATCGCCGAGGGCGAGAACCTCGAGGTCGACCCGCCGCGACGCCTGGTGCAGAGCTTCACCGCGCTGTGGAGCGACGAGGTCAGGGCGACGGGGGCCTCCCGGGTGACCTGGGAGATCGAGCAGGTCGAGGACTCCTGCCAGCTGACCGTGACCCACGACCAGCTTCCCGAGGACGCCAACCCGGAGCTGTACGGCGGCTGGCCGATGATCCTGTCGGGCCTGAAGACGCTGCTCGAGACCGGCGACGAGCTGACCACGCCCGGCTCGCTCCGGTACGCGCAGGCGACCGGCTGAGGCGACGGGCGCCGGCGCCCGGGGGCGGCTACCTGGGCGCCGCGCCGGCCTTCGCCCGCCGCGCCGCCCTCACCCGCTCTCCGGCGTCGAGCACCCACTTGCGCACGCGCACGGCGTGCGGCGTCACCTCCACGCACTCGTCCTCGCGCAGCCATTCGAGCGCCTGGTCGAGCGACAGCCGGCGCGCCGGTACGAGCCGCTCGAGCTCGTCGGCCGTCGACGAGCGGATGTTCGTCAGGTGCTTCGCCCGCGTGATGTTCACGTCGAGGTCGTCGGGACGCGCGTTCTCCCCGACGACCATGCCCTCGTAGACCTCGTCGCCCGGCGCCACGAACAGCGTCCCGCGCTCCTGGAGCTGGAAGCACGAGAACGACGTGACCGTGCCCAGCCGATCGGCCACGAGCGCACCCGTGGGCCGCGTCCGAAGCTCACCGTGCCAGGGCTCGAGCCGCTCGAACACCGAATGGGCGATTCCGGTGCCGCGCGTCTCCGTGAGGAACTCCGTGCGGAAGCCGATCAGGCCGCGCGCCGGTACGAGGTACTCCATCCGGACCCAGCCGGTGCCGTGGTTGGTCATCTGCTCCATTCGGCCGCGGCGCATCGCAAGAAGCTGCGTGACCGAGCCGACGAACTCGTCGGGCACGTCGATCGACAGCCGCTCGACGGGCTCGTGCACCACACCGTCCACCTCCCGCACGACCACGCGCGGCTGCCCGACGCACAGCTCGAAGCCCTCGCGGCGCATCGTCTCCACGAGGACCGCGAGCTGCAGCTCGCCGCGGCCCTGCACCTCCCACGCGTCGGGCCGGTCGGTCGGCTCCACGCGCAGCGACACGTTGCCGATCAGCTCCTGGTCGAGCCGCGCCTGGATCTGGCGCGCGGTGAGCTTGTCGCCCTCGCGGCCGGCGAACGGAGAGGTCGTCGTAGCGATCGTCACGCCGATCGACGGCTCGTCCACCCTGATGACCGGCAGCGGGCGCGGGTCGTCCGCGTCGGCCAGCGTCTCGCCGATCGTCACGTCCGGCAGCCCGGCGACCGCGCAGATCTCGCCGGGGCCCGCCTCGTCGGCGGCCAGCCGCTCGAGCCCCTCCGTCACGTAGAGCTCGGCGATCCGCGCGCGGGTCACGGTCCGGCCGTCGGCGCGGCACCAGCCGACCTCCTCGCCGCGCTTGAGCGAGCCGTTCCGCACGCGGCAGATCGCCAGCCGGCCCACGTACGGATCGGCGTCCAGGTTCGTGACGAGCGCCTGGGCCGGGTGCTCGGGGTCGAAGGAGGGGGCGGGAACCGTCTCGACGAGCAGGTCCATCAGCGGGCGCAGGTCGCTGCCGGGCGTCGCCCGGTCGAGCGACGCGGTCCCGGCGCGCGCGTTCGTGAAGACGATCGGGAAGCCGAGCTGGTCCTCGTGGGCATCGAGGTCCAGGAAGAGCTCCTCGACCTCGTGGACCACCTCGTCGATCCGGGCGTCCGGGCGGTCGACCTTGTTCACGACCAGCACGACCGGTAGCCGTGCCTCGAGCGCCTTCCGCAGCACGAACCGGGTCTGGGGGAGGGGCCCCTCGGACGCGTCGACCAGGAGCAGCACGCCGTCGACCATCGTCAGCCCGCGCTCGACCTCGCCGCCGAAGTCCGCGTGCCCGGGGGTGTCGACGATGTTCAGCTTCACGCCGCCGTAGCGGACCGCCGTGTTCTTCGCCAGGATCGTGATCCCGCGCTCGCGCTCCTGGTCCATCGAGTCCATGACCCGGTCCTCCACGGCGGCGCCCTCCCGGAACGTGCCGGCCTGGCGCAGCATCGCGTCCACGAGCGTCGTCTTGCCGTGGTCGACGTGCGCCACGATCGCCACGTTGCGGATGTCGGCTCGTTCGACAATCACTCCCACGAGGCTAGCCGCCCGCGGTTAGAGTGCGCATCGATGGACGGGGACCCACGGAGCGGGCTGCTGGAGAGGGACAGGGAGCTGGCGGCGATCAACCGCCTGTGCCGGGCCGCACGCGACGGTGTGGGCCAGGCGCTGCTCCTCGAGGGACCGGCCGGCATCGGCAAGTCGTCGCT
>DATENL010000028.1:0-10135 GCA_035275105.1 Thermoleophilaceae bacterium | reverse complement strand
CGCATCGCGTGCAGCGTGTTGGGCGGCCAGCCCGGCGGCCACGCGACCGGCGGCAGCCCGTACTCGCGGGCCCGCCGCTCCACCTCCGCCACGTTCGCGGCGCGGGCGCCGGTCTGCGACCAGCTGCCGTGTCCGCGCTCGGCGAAGATCGCGCCCAGCAGCACCGGCACGAGCTCGACGTCGCCGCCCAGAACCGCAGGCGCGCGCGCGACGGCCAGGTAGCCGTACGGCGAGCCGAGGTCGTAGAAGAGCTCGGCGCTCACCGCTCGGCCCCGCGCCGGATCGCGTCCCAGGCACGGCGCACGTCGTCCTCGGTGGTCCGCTCGTGACCGACGGCGAGGCGAAGCACGAAGCGCCCGTCGAGGCGCGTGTGCGAGAGGTAGGCCTCGCCGCTCGCGTTCACGCGGTCCATCAGCCGCTCGTTGTCGGCGTCCGATCCGTCGCGCCTGAAGCACACGACCGAGAACGGGCGCGGCGCGCAGAGCTCGAAGTCCGGCTCGTGCCGGACCCAGCCCTCGAACAGCTCCGCGAGCGCGATCGCGCGCCGGATCCGCTCCTGGAGCCCGGCGCGGCCGTAGCAGCGCAGCACCGCCCAGAGCTTGAGCGAGCGGAAGCGGCGCCCCAGTGCGGGGCCGTACTCGCTGAGGCTGAGGGCGTCCTCGGAGTCGGGCGTCCTGAGGTACTCGGGCACCAGGCTGAACGCGGCGCGGAAGTCGGTCGGGCGCGAGGTCCACAGGAGGGAGCAGTCGACCGGCGTGAACATCCACTTGTGCGCGTTGAGGACGAGCGAGTCCGCCAGCTCGACGCCCTCGAACGCCCAGCGCAGCTCCGGGCAGACCATCGCCCCGCCGGCGTAGGCGGCGTCCACGTGCAGCCAGGCGCCCGCCGCGCGGCACGCCTCACCGATCGCCCCCACCGGGGCGACCGACGTCGTGGAGGTCGTGCCGACGGTCGCCACCACCGCGGCGGCGTCGCCGAGCTCGAGCCCGTCGGCGCGCATCCGGTACTCCGCGTCGACCGGCACCTTGCGCAGCTCCATGCCGAGCATGCGCGCCGCCTTGTCGACCGACGAGTGCGCGTGCTCGGAGCAGACCACGACGTCGCGGCCGGTCACGTGGCGCGCCGCGATCAGCGCCGCGAGCGTCGAGGTCGAGGCGGTGTCCTCGATGTGGCCGTGCCAGCCAGCGGGCAGCCCGACGAGCTGCGCGACCCAGTCGAGCACGACGCCCTCGAGCTCGGTCGAGGCCGGCGAGGTGCGCCAGAGGATCGCGACCTGGTTCAGCGCCGCGGCGAGCAGCTCCGCCAGGATCGCCGGCTCCGAGCTGGTGATCGAGAAGTAGGCGAAGAAGCGCGGGTGCTGCCAGTGGGTCATGCCCGGCAGCAGCACCTCGTCGAGGTCGCGCAGCACCGCGTCGAACGGCTCGCCCTCGTCGGGCGGCGCGGCCGGCAGGCGCGAGCGGATCTCGCCGGGCTCGACCGTCGCGAGCACGGGCAGCTCCGGCACGCGCTCGAGGTAGCGGGCGACCCACTCGACGGCCGCGGCGCCGTCGTCGCGGAACGTCATGACGCGTCGCGGTGCACCGTGCCGGGCGAGAAAGCGGGTAGGCAGACCGCGATGTACTCCGCGCCCTCCGGCGTCGAGTAGCGCACCCACTCGCCGCCGCGCACGAGCACGGCCTGTCCGGCGCTCACCTCGATCGAGGCGCCGCCCTCGTCCTCCACCCGCAGCGCCCCGGCGAGCACCACCGTGTACTCGTCGAACTCCGGGCGCTGACCGGGCTCGGCCCACCCGGCCGGTGAGCGCATGCGGGCCACGCTCACCCTCTCCTCGCCGCCGGACGCGCGGCCGGCGAACTCCTCGATCACCTTGGGCGGCTCGCCGGCGGCCTCGACGCGCACCGGCGACTGGATCAGCTCGGGCATCCCGAGGGCACCCTACATGTGGGCGATCGGTACCCCGGAAATCTTGGACGGCTGTCCATGCAACAAGTGGCCTGGCCCCTGTTGCATACCTGCATGCAACAAGTGGCCTGGCCCCTGTTGCATCTTTTATGAGCGCCAACCCTCGCATCCGCCGTCTCGCGCTGGTCCCGTTCGAGGGGCCGGACGACGAGCTGCGCCGCTACCGGCTGGCGCGCATGGACGAGATCGCGCTCGCGACGCCGCCGGACCCGTCGCTTGCCGAGCGCCGGAACGGGTTCGAGGCGAAGGATCCGGGCGCGGAGGCGGAGCCGCTCGATCCCGACGACCGGCGCCGCTAGGCCGGCTGCCGGGCTGGCTCGGCGCGCGTGACGAGCGCCTCGAACGCGTCGAGGATGCGCGGCCAGGCGCCGCGCGGGAGGTCGTGCCCCATGCCCTCGACGTCGAGCAGCTCGGCGTTCGGAATCGCGCGGACGGTGGCGCGGCCGCCCGAGGGCTTGATCAGCGGGTCGTCGGTGCCGTGGATCACGAGCGTCGGGACGGTGATGCGGCGCAGCGACCGCGTGCGGTCGCCCGACGCGATCACCGCGGCGAGCTGGCGGGCCTGGCCGGCGGCGTCGCCGCGGCCGCGGTCGAAGCTCCGGGCGGCGGCGTCGCGCAGGTGCTCCAGGTCCTGCTCGTAGCCCTTCGAGCCGATCTTGGAGAACACCTTCTCCGCCCGCTCGACGGTCGCCTCGCGGCTCTTGGCCGGGCGGGCCGCGAGCATCGGCAGCAGCCGCCAGGCGGGCTGGCCGACCCAGCGGTTGCCGGTCGTCGACATGATCGAGGTGAGCGACAGCACCAGCTCGGGGTGCCGCGCGGCCAGCGTCTGGGCGATCATCCCGCCCATCGAGGCGCCGATCACGTGGGCCGGCGCGAGGTCGAGCTCGCGCAGCAGCCCGGCCGCGTCCTCGGCCATGTCCTCGAGCGTGTAGGCGGCCGGGCGCTTGCTGCGGCGGAGCAGCTGGCCAAGCGTCGGCGGCTTGGCGTCGACGTGCGTGGAGCGGCCGATGTCGCGGTTGTCGAACCGCACGACGTGGAAGCCGCGCTCGGCGAGCGCGCGGCAGAAGTCGTCAGGCCAGCCGATCATCTGGGTCGCCAGGCCCATGATCAGCAGAACGGTGGGGTCGCTCGGATCCCCGAAGGTCTCGTAGCAGAGCTCGATGTCCGGGCTGACGCGGCAGAACTGCTCCGGCATTCGGGTGACCCTAGCGATCAGGAGAAGGCGGGCTCCTCGATCCACGGCATGACGTCCGGCAGCCCGTCGCTCACGCGGTCGGTGAAGCGGGCCGGGCGCTTCTCGAGGAACGAGGTGACGCCCTCGCGCGCGTCGTCCGACTGGCCGCGGGCGAACATCCCGCGCGAGTCGGCCCGGTGCGCCTCCATCGGGTGCGCGGCGCCGAGCATCGTCCACATCATCCGCCGGGCCAGCGCGACCGAGACGGGCGCGGTGTTGTCGGCTATCTCGCGCGCGAGCTCGAGCGCGGCCGGGAGGACCTCCTCAGCGGGGTGCAGGCTGCGCACGAGCCCCGCCTCGAGCGCCTCCTCGGAGCGGAAGACCCGCCCTGTGGCGGTCCACTCCACGGCGCGGCTGATCCCGACCGCGCGCGGGAGGAACCAGCTCGAGGCCGCCTCGGGCACGATCCCGCGGCGGGCGAAGACGAAGCCCATCTTGGCGCCCTCCGCCGCGAGCCGGACGTCCATCGGGAGCGTCATCGTGATCCCGACGCCGACCGCGGGGCCGTTGATCGCGGCGATCACCGGCTTGGTCGAGCGGAAGACGCGGAGCGTGAACTGGCCACCGCCGTCGCGCGGGACGGCGTCGCCGGACTGCCGCTCGCGCCAGTCGAAGGTCTCGCCGCCGCGCTCGAGGTCGGCGCCGGCGCAGTAGGCGCGCCCGGCGCCCGTCACGACGATCGCGCGCACCTCGTCGTCGGCGTCGGCCGCGTCGACCGCCTCGATCAGCTCGCGCTGCATCGTCGGCGTCCACGCGTTGAGGCGGTCGGGGCGGTCGAGCGTGATCGTCAGCACGCCGTCGGCCACGTCGTAGCGGATCTCGGTGAAGTCCATGTCTGCGGCTCCTGCGGTTGGTGGCGGTTGGCGGATCGTAAGCTCGACGGGTGCTCCCGAGCCGCTCGATAGGACCGTTGCAGGCCTCCGTCGTCGGGCTCGGCTGCAACAACTTCGGCCGCCGCGTGGAGGACCTGGCGGGCACTCGGGCGGTCGTGGACGCGTCGCTCGAGGCCGGCGTGACGTTCCTCGACACCGCCGACGTGTACGGCGACGGGCGCAGCGAGGAGCTGCTCGGGCAGGCGCTAGAGGGCCGGCGCGACGAGGTCGTGCTGGCCACGAAGTTCGGGTACGACCGCGGCGGAGCGCCGGAGTACGTGCGCGAGGCCCTCGCGGGCTCGCTGCGGCGGCTCCGCACCGACCGGATCGATCTCTACCAGTACCACCGCCCGGACCCGGACGTGCCCATCGGGGACACGCTCGGCGCGATGAGCGAGCTCGTGGACGAGGGCCTGGTGCGGGCGATCGGCTGCTCGAACTTCTCGGCCGCCCAGCTGCGCGAGGCGGCGGAAGCCGCGCAGCGAAACGGCTGGCACCCGTTCGTCTCGGTTCAGAACGAGTACAACCTGCTCGAGCGCGGGATCGAGGCCGACGTCGTGCCCGAGGCCGAGCGACTCGGGATGGCCGTCATCCCGTACTTCCCCCTGGCGAGCGGCCTGTTGACCGGCAAGTACCGCCGCGGCGAGGACGCCCCGGCCGACACTCGCCTCGCCGGCCGCGGATCCGTGGCGGACGACGCAACCTTCGACCGCCTCGAGGCCCTGGCCGAGTACGCGTCGCGGCGCGGCGTCGAGCCGATCGACGTCGCGATCGGCGCGCTGATCGCCCAGCCCGCGGTCGCGTCCGTGATCGCGGGCGCGACGAAGCCGGACCAGGTGCGGCGCAACGCGCAGGCCGCGAGCTGGGCACCGACGGACGACGATCTGCGCGAGCTGGACCGCATCTTCCCGCGGCCGTAGGCGGGCCCGCTACTCCTCCGCCAGCCCGCGGCGGGCGCGGACCACCAGCCACTGCGTGATCGCCGCCACGACGGCCACGCCCAGGAGCGCCCTCCAGGTGGCCGCGAGGTCCACGTGGCCGGCGTTCGCCGCCCGCATCGCGTCGGCTATGTAGGAGACGGGGTTCCACGCCGCGATCGCGCTGAGCCAGCCGGGCAGGAGCTCGGACGGCATCACCGCGGTGCTCATGAACAGGATCGGGAAGAACAGCGGCGCCATCCCCTGCGCGGTCTCGGCGCTCCGGGTTCGCATGCACGCCGCCAGCGCCAGGCCGCCGTAGGCGAAGCACCAGAGCGCGGTGAAGCCGCACCCGAACACCACCGCGAGCGGCCAGTCGGCGATGTCGACGCCGTCGATCGCGGCCGCCACGAGCAGGACGAGCTCGTAGCAGGCGATCCGGGTCGCGTCGGCGAGCCGCCGCGCGCGCAGGCTCGGCAACTCGCGCAGCGGCGCGATCCGCATCCGGTCGAAGAACCCGGTCGTGATCTCCACGGCGGTGCTCACGCCGGCGGTGGACGACCCCAGCATCACCGCCATCACCATCGTCCCGGGGGTCACGTACTCGGCGTAGGAGAGGCCGCCGAACGCCTCGAGGGACACGATCCGCTCGAACACGCGCGCGAAGATCGTGAGCATGAAGAGCCCGACCACGAGCGGGACCACGAAGGTCGCCAGCGGCACGCGCAGCGCCTCGCGCAGCGCCCGCCTGTACAGCGGCCAGATCGCGGCGAGCGCTAGCGCCACCTCTTGCCCCCGCCGCGCTGCATCGCGGCGCCCAGGTCGAACCGCTGACCGGAGAGCGGCTCCGACTCGAGCTTGCGGCCGGTGAACTGGAGGAACACGTCGTCGAGGGTCGGCTCGGCGACCTGCATCGAGCGCATCGCGACGCCGTTCGACCGCAGGGCGGCGAGCACGTCGGCGGCGACGCCGATCTCCTCTTCGAGCGCGACCACCAGCACGTCGCCGTCCACCACCGCGCCCCGGTCCGGCAGCGCCTCGAGCGCCGCCCGCGGGTCGCCCTCGATCCACACCCGGAGCGTCGCCCCGCCCACGCGCCGCTTGAGCTCGGCGGGCGTCCCGCTGAGCACCACGCGCCCGTCGTCGATCAGGTGCACGAGGTCGCACAGCAGGTCGGCCTCCTCCAGGTACTGCGTGGAGAGCAGCACGGCCCGGCCCTCGTCGCGCAGGCCGCGCACCAGCTCCCACAGCGAGCGGCGGCTGCGGGGGTCGAGGCCGGCGGTCGGCTCGTCGAAGATCAGCACCGGCGGCTCGCCCAGGAGCGCCAGCGCCAGCGCCACGCGCCGCTGGGTGCCGCCTGACAGGCGCCCGACCAGCCGGTCCACGTACGAGGCCAGGTCGAAGCGCTCGACCAGGGCGGCGGCGCGCTCGCCCGCGGCGGGGGCGCGAACGCCGTAGAGCGCCGCCTGGACGCCGAAGTGCTCGCGCACGGTCATCAGCGGGTCGAGCCCGGCCTGCTGGAGCGCGACGCCAATCAGGGGACGCACGCGGTCCACGTCCGACACCGGCACGCCCTGGATCGTCGCGCTGCCTTTGGTCGGGCGCAGGAGCGTCGCGAGCATGCCGAGCGTCGTGGACTTGCCGGCGCCGTTCGGCCCGACCACGCCCACCACCTGCCCGGCCCCCACCCGCAGCGACACCCCGCGGACCGCCGTCACGCCACTCGCGTAGACCTTCGTCAGCTCGTCCGCCGCCACGACCGGCGGCGGCTCGGGCGGCTCGAGCTCGGGCACGAACGTGACCGCGCCGTCGGGGAGCGCCGTCCAGGACGCGGTGGTCACGCCGCGGCGACGGCGGGCTCCACCCGCTCCACGCGATGGCCGATCCCAGCGAGCACGTCGCCGAGCAGCTCGTAGTTGCGCGCGTCGCGCACCCGCATCTCGGCGAAGCCGGTCGCGATCCGCGCTCGCACGGCGTCCCGGTCGGCGCGCAGCTCGTCCAGACGCTCGTCCAGCGCCGCGACCGGATCGGGAACGTCGTGCCCCACCCAGTAGCGCTCGAGGCCGAGGTCCTGGCAGAAGAACCGCGTGCGGTTGTCGTGTCCGAGCGCCAGGGCCGGCACGGCGTACGCGGCCGAGAGCACCAGCGCGTGGTAGCGGGAGCTGGTGAGCGTCTCTGCCTGCCCCAGCGCCGCCGAGATCTCAGCCGGCGTCGAGCTCTGCCCGTCGAGCACGAACGTCCGCTCCGGCGCTCCGATCGCAGCGTGGACCCGGCGGCCGAAGCGCACGTCGCCGCGGTCCATCAGCACCAGCATGACTCTCGCCCGCGCGTCCAGGGAGAGCAGGCGCCGCGCGTGCGCGGCCCAGATGCCCACGAGCTCGTCGCTGCGCAGCCGGCCGCCGTCCGGCCAGGTGCCGCGGTACGGCCAGCGCACGAAGTCGGACCGTCGCCCGATCGGCCGCAGCAGCGCGGGCCACATGTGGAAGTCGACCGGCGCGATCGCGTGGATCGGCGCGTCGCCCACGCCGGCCCGCTCGCGGAACGCCCGGCCCGCGTCGGGCTCCGGCAGCGGCATCGACACCGCGCAGTCGGCGGTCACCGGCATCGGTACGGTGACCCCATACGCCGCGAGGCCGGCGTCGGCGCCCGGCGCCCGCACGGTCAGGAGCGAGATCCGGTTGAGCGCCGCGACCGTGCGCGCCCGCCGCGCGGGCGACAGGTAGTTCGAGTCGAGCGCCAGGCCGACGGTCGCGATCCCGCGGCCCTGCGCGTGCTCGAGCGCGCGCGTGAGGCCGTCGACGAGCGCCGGGCTGAAGCGGTCGCCGATCATCGCCCCCTCCGACAGGATCACGCAGTCGGCGTCGTCGATCAGGCGCTTGCTCGCCGCTCGGTACGCGGCGGGGTGGAAGTAGCGCACGGTCGCCTCGCCGCTCAGGTAGTCGAGCGCCGTACGGTCGAGGCTGTTGGTCACGACCTCGGCGTCGGGCACCCTGCGCCGCAGCTCGCGGACCATCGCCACCAGGCGGGACTCGGCCCCCAGGTTGCGGTAGCCGTGCATCCCGTAGACGAGGACGCGACCCTTCATCCGAACCTCGGCTCCGCGTCGAGCGGCACGTCGAGCGCGGCCTTGCCGATTATCTCCAGCGCGTCGTAATGGGACGGTGGGTGCACCTTCGCCCCGCGCACGTCTCGGTAGAGGCGCTCGAGCGGCGACTTCCTGAGGTAGCCGCTCCCGCCCGTGACCGACATCGCGCGATCGACCACGGCCACGGCGTTGTCCGCGGCCACGTACTTCGCCGTCAGCGCCCGGCCGAACTCGCGCGCCGTCGTCGCGGGACGCTGGCCGAGCTCGTGGGCGGTCTGCCAGACGAGCGCGCGCGACGCCGCGATCCTCGTCTCCATCTCGGCGACCAGGTACTGGATCGACGGGAAGTGCGCCATCGAGCGGTCGTACGGCTTGCGGACCCGGTCGCGGGCGTACGCCTTCGCGAACTCCATCGCCCCGGCCGCGACGCCCGTGTAGACCGCGCCGAACGTGACCGCGAACCACTTGTGCGAGTTGATCGCGAACTCGTCGAGCACGCCCACCGGGCGCTCGGCGATCACGAGCTCGTCCGGCACCACCACCCCGTCGAGCACGATGTCGTTCGAGCCGGTCGGCCGCATCCCCATCGCGTCCCACGTCTCGACCACCTCGAGTCCCGGCGCGTCGCGGGCCACGAGGAAGTGCACCAGGAGCGGCCCGCGCTCGGGGTCCTCGTAGTACGCGTGGCTCGTATAGCCGTTCATCACCGGGCTGATCGAGGCGAAGATCTTTCGCCCCGTGATCCGGTAGCCGCCGTCCACGCGCTCGGCCCGCGTCGCCGCGTGGCGGAAGTTGTTCCCGCTCGTCTCGGCCTCGGAGATCGACGCCGCGACGATCATCTGCCCCTCGGCGACCGTGCGCAGGAAGAGCTCGGTCCGCTCCTCCGGCTCGTCGCGGTAGAGCTCGGCCACGAGGCCGACCGTGAACAGGTGCATGTTCACGCCGAGCGCCGTCGCGGGCGCACCCTGAGCCAGCTCGTCCTGGGCCGCGCACAGGCCGAGCAGCGAGGCGCCGCGGCCGCCGAGCTCGACGGGCACCGGCAGGGCCAGGTAGCCCGACTCGCGCATGTCGTCGAAGTCCTCGAACGGGAACGAGTTCTCGCGGTCGTGCCGCTCGGCCCGCTCGGCGAACGCACGCGCGTGGGTGCGCGCGATCTCGACGCCCTCCTGCTCGGCGTCGGTCAGCAGGCTGGTCCTCTCGATTGTCGTCGCCTCCACTGCGGCCCCCTCTACGTGATGGTCAAGAGTCGTCTTCGGTGAACTGAGAACTCGGCCGGCGTCGTGCCCACGATCTCGCCGTCGACCTCGACCGGCAGCGGGTCGGCGGCGTCGACGCGGACCTCGCGCGCGAGCCACGACCGGATCGCCGGGTGGCCGTCGAGCCGGTGCGCGAACGCGCGGATCAGCATCGCCAGGACGCGCGGCCGGCCGAGGCCCTCGATCAGCACCGCCTCGAGGCGCCCGTCGTCCGGCGCGCCGCGCGCCGGACCGAACGTGAGCCCGCCGGCGAAGTACGGGACCTTGAGGACGGCGACGTTGGTCGCGTCGCTCACGACTCGCTCGGAATCGAGCTCCAGGGCCACCACCGGCCGCCGCCAGCGCGCGATCGCCAGCGCGCCGTAGAACCCCTGCGCCAGCGTCACGCTCGCCCGCTTGAGCGCCTCGCCGAGACGCCCGCCCTTGCGCGTGAAGCGCTCGCCGATCGCGCTGACGACGCCGACCGTGCAGTTCACCACGAACCAGCGCGTCTCCCGGCCCGCGGCGGTCTCGTACGAGACGCGTCCGGCGTCGATCGCGCGGGTACGGCCGCGGTCGAGCAGGGCGGACAGATCGGAGGCGCACTCGCGCCCGCGCGCGAAGTCGTTGCAGGTGCCCGCGGGCACGAACCCGACCGCCACGGTGCCGGAGTCGTCCTCGTCGAGCACCGCGCCCGCCACCTCGGTGAGCGTCCCGTCGCCGCCCACGACGACGATCGTGTGGCAGCCCTCACGGACCGCCGCGCGCGCCGCGCGGGCGGCCTCGCCCGGGGCCGACGTGCGGTGGACGCGCGCGTCCGGGACGTCCCG
>DATENL010000027.1:0-5861 GCA_035275105.1 Thermoleophilaceae bacterium | reverse complement strand
TCGCTCGGATGACCTCTCCTCCGCGAATCCGGCCAGGCGCATCGCAGAGGCATACCTAGCCAGGAGCTAAAGATGGTCTCGAAGTTCGCAGCCACCGTGCTCTTGTCCATCGGAGTATTCATCGTGGTGACGCTGTTCGTGAGCCTGGGCGTGCTGTGGTGGAGCGGGGAGGCCACCCGAGGCGTCCGGATCGGGGTGATCTTGGGCGCGGTAGCGGTCTTGGCGGTCGTCGCCGTGAGCCGGTACGGACGATGGGGTGAACGCTCCGGCGACGAACACGAGCGATCCCGTCCATCGCGAGATCGCTGAGTGGGGCTCGAGCCCTCCGAGGGCGGGTCCTATTCGGCTGCTCCGAAAAACCCGGCGTCGCGCAAGGTCTTCAAGCGCCGCACCGTGAAAGGATGCGACTGGGGAAGCTGTGCCACTTCAGGCCAGAAACCACGGAACCCCCGCGCCTGCTCCAAGAGCTCCTCCACGTCCACTTCCTTGTAGACGTAGCGTCCGGCGGCGAGCAGCAGCAATCCCTCTTCGCCCCCCGGAGCCAGGAACGCGCCGTGCCGGTCGCAGGAGAACTCCCTGGCCCTAGAGAGGAATCCCCCGAGCAGGGGAACACGATCGACGTAGGCGGTGGAAAGCTGGTACCACAGCCTCGTGTGACCGAGCCTGAGGTGACCCAGCTCGTGACCGACGATGAACGCCAGCGCCTCCCGGTTCTTCTCGTAGGTGTTGCTGAACAGCTCGCTGTGGATCACCACGAAGTCGTAGCCGAACGTAGAGGCGGCGAAGGCGTTGAGGGTGCCGTTGCCGGACGTCAGGTAGATTTCCGGTTCCCTTTTCAGACCCAGCTTGCTGGCGAAGTCCTCCTTGACGGAGTAGATATCGGGGAATTGCCGTCGAGAGAGTCTAACCGCCGATCCCCGCGTGCCCGCGCGGGTTATCTGGCGATAGAAGACCAGGCCGGGCACGAGGAGCAGCAGCGCGACGAAGGCCGCCCTGATCACCTCTACCGCCGGGACGGAGAGGGGGTCCCCCGCCAAGGCGTTGAGGAACCCCAAAAGCAGCGCGCCGACCACGATTAGGGCGATGATCAGCAGGTTAACCAGCACGCTGACGACGTAAAGGGGTATCTCGTAGGGACTTCTTAGCTTTGAGCTGTTCATTGATGATCTCCTTCTCTGTCAACACGATTCATGGCCCGGACGCCTTCCCGACTGGCATCGATGATGCCACCCCCTCAAGCCAGGCGCATCTCAGGGAACTTTATTCAGCAGAGTGCGTGGAGAGGTTTTCTGCGAACTTCGTAGGTACGGCGTTGTGAGAAGTTCCGCGTAGCCCGGTCCAAGACCCATGAGCGTCCCTGACCCTGCTGTCATCGGGGTCCCTGATCTCGATCTCCCGCGCCCACGGGGCCTCTTCCACCCCCGCGCCGAACTCGCCCGCCGCGACTACGACGACCAAGGCACTCCGACTCACGACCACGCCGGCACACTACGAGACCAGGACGCCCAAGCGTTCGCCGAACAGCTCAGAGAACTCCTCTCACTCGCTGGTAGCGCTCGTAGATCACGCGCGAGCCGAACGTCCTGGTCTCGATCAGGTCCAGTCGAATGTCTTCTGTGACCGGCGGCAGGTGCGGCGTGCCGCCACCTACGACGACCGGATAGCGGAACATGCGCAGCTCGTCAACGAGGCCGAGCTCGATCGCCTGCGCGGCCAGGCCGGCGCCGCCGATCTCGACGTCCTTGTCGGTTGCCTCGAGCGCCGCAGCGACCTCCTCGGCCACCGACCCTTCGGCGAGCCGGGCGTTGCCCTGAACGCTGTCGAGCGTGCGGCTGAAGACGACCTTCGGGATCGCGCACCAGACGTCGGCGAACTCGGCTCTGAGCTCGCTGTCGCGCATCGACGGATCCGTCTCCCACACCAGCATCGTCTCGTAGAGCCGGCGGCCGCACAGATACACGCCTAGCTCACGGACCCGCTCGGTGTGGAAGCGGAACAGCTCGTCGCTGGGCGCCCCCCAGGCGAACCCGCCCTCGCGGTCGTTGATGAAGCCGTCGACCGAGGCGCTCATCGAGTAGATCAGCATGGGCTAGCGGTGCAGCGTGACCGCAACGCGCTTGGACGCCCGCGCACCGCCCGCCTGCCCCGCCACGCGCAGCACCAGCGGTAGCGAGCGTCGCTGGCGAAGCTTCGCCCGGAGGCTCTGCGAGAGCTTGAGCGCGATCCGGACTCGCTTGGCGCTCGCGGTCTTCCTGACCCCGACCGTCCTGGCCGCCGTCGCCGGCGCGACGCCGAGCGTTCGAGCCGCGGTCTTCTCGATGAGGACCCGCAGCTCGACGGAGCATGCGCGGTTGCACGTGGCCTTCACGGGCAGTCCGCGGGCGAGCACGGCGTCCATCCGAGTCGTACCGATCGCGGACGAGATGGTCAGCGGTCTCGGCTTCGGCTTCGTCGCTCCCTCGTCGGGAGTGAAGTCGAGGAAGAGCTCCGTGTACCAGCTCTCGGCGCTGCCCTGGAAGTCATAGCCGTCCAGGGCGAGCCAGTAGCTCGTGCCGCCATGGACGTCGAGCGTGACCGACGCGTTCGTCTCCGAGCCCTCGTCCGCCGACGCCACCTCGGACAGCGCGTTCACTGCCCCGCCCGTGTACACGCCGAGGACCCCGGTGATCCCGCCCACGTTCGTCCTGACCTCGAGCGAACCGTCCGACGGCGCCGTCCAGCGATACCAGATCGAGTGTGCGTTCTGCTTGTCGGCGTGCAGAGGCTCGCCGGCCTCGGCGGTCGCGCCGAGTGTCCGGCCCTGCACGCCGAGGTGCCCACCGGTTAGCTGCGTGGCGTTCGCGAAGCGGTCGTTGGGCGGCCGTACGATCTCCCACAGCGACAGCGCGAAGGTGCCCTGCTGGCCGGAGGCGCCGTCGACCGCGATCCTGTAGGTCGTCCCGGCCACCGCCTCGAAGCGGTACTGGCGCGACGTGCCGGGCGCCCGTGTGAGCGGCACCGCCGTCAGCGACCCCACCGTGTCGCCCGTGTACACCGCCGTCACGGGGGCGGTGAGGCTGCGCGGGCTCGTCTCGATCCGGACCTCGCCGGTTGCCGGCGCCTTCCAGCGGTACCAGACGGACGGGTCGATCCCGTTACCTCCGTGGACCGGCTCGCCGGGCTCCTGTGTTGCGCCCACGTTCGTGTCGACGTCCTCGTTCCCGCGATTGACCTCCATCCCGGAGAGCGCCTCGGCGTTCGCGAAGTCGTCGTTGGGCGGCAGGTCCGTGAGCTGGAGCTCGAGCCCGAAGTCGTCGCCGGTGCTCAGGTACACCCCTTCGACCGCGACGTGGTACGTCACGCCGGCTTCGACTCGGACCCGTTCCTCGTTCGGGAGGCCCGTGTTCGGCTGCGGTTGGCGCGCTACGGGAGCGAGGCTTGCGACGGAGGCGCCGGTGTAGACGATCGGCATCGAGAGGAACGGCGCCTGCGTCTTAACCGTGAGCGAACCGGTCTTCGGCGCCGTCCACCGGTACCAGACGGAGCTCTCGGCACCGCGACAGATCCCGCTGCAGGTGCCCCAGCCCGAGTTCATCGGATGCGCCGGCTCACCATCCTCGATCGTCGCGCCGTCGTTGCGTCCGGACA
Organism: Thermoleophilaceae bacterium; assembly: GCA_035275105.1. Taxonomy (GTDB): domain Bacteria; phylum Actinomycetota; class Thermoleophilia; order Solirubrobacterales; family Thermoleophilaceae; genus AC-37. The sequence continues at coordinate 2,234 of DATENL010000027.1, read as the reverse complement.
CCGGATCGGTGGACGACCCGAGGTCGACCGCGTCGGCGAATCGATCGTTCGCGGGCCGGGGCCTGCGCCGAAGCTGGAGCTTGACGTCGCCGGCGCCTCCGTCAACCTGGACCCGGTAGGTCACGCCGGCGGTCGCCCTGAACGCCACGCGACGCGGCTGACCGGTGAACCAGGCCCATCCCGGGAAGCCCGCCACGGGCGTGAGCGCGCTGACGACGTCTCCGGTGTACACGCCGATGATGTGGTCCGTGGCGCTTCCAACCGTGTCCACGGTCACCCCACCGTCGGCCGGCGCCGTCCACCGGTACCACAGGGTCCGCCCGCTCGAAGCGGCGGAGTAGTTGTAGCCGTCGTAGCCGAGCGGCTCGCCTTGCTCGACGGTCGCCGCGTAGTTGTCCCCGATGGCCGTCGGAGTGTCACCGGTGAGCGTCTGCGCCATCAGGAAGCTGTCGTTGGGCGGCGGCGGGTCGACCGAGTACTCGAGGTCGTACGAGAAGGTGCGGTCCTTGAAGTACGTGTCGACGGCGATCCGGTACTCCGTCCCCGCGACCGCGTGGAACCTGACCTCGCCGAAGCTGTTCTCGACGTTCGGTGGCACACGATCGAGGCCGGCGAGGGTCGACCCGGTGTAGACCGCGAGCACGTGCGGGCTTGCCCCGCGGAACCAGGCGGTGCCGGTCGCCGGCGCGACCCACCGGTACCACACGGAGTTGCCGCCCTCGTAGCCGGGACTCCCGTGCTTCGGTTCGCCGACCTCGCGGGTCGCCTCGGCGGTTGTACCGGGACTGCTCCCCGCTGTGCCGAGCAACACCTGCGACGCCGCGAAGTCGTCGTTGGCGGGCGGCGCGGCCGAGGCTGTCGGGGCGAGCGTGCCGGCCGCCGCGAGAACGACAAGCGCCGCAAGGCGGGATCGCGCGAGTCCAAGCATCCGGATGTCCAGCGTATCCCCGAAAAGGCGCCATCGGTAGCCCCTTTTCGAACGCGGGGTTGCCTGAAACGAAAGGAATGGCAAGCTATGCCAGAACGTGACCACCTCGGGTCGGTTGTTCCGCTGGAAGACGCTGCGCATGGACGGGAGCTCGGCCATCCCCGAAGGCATGGGTTCGAGCGGGCCTGGTCGGGCTGGCCCCACGAGCTGATCGCCATGCGCGCGCCCGGCTCGAGGAAGCCTCGGGTGCGCTCGGCGGCGGCCTCGATTGGGCCGAAGGCGGCCCTGGCAAGATGGCGGCATGGAACGTGTGCTTGGAGTTGGCGGGTACTTCATGCGGGCCGCCGATCCGGCGGGCCTCGGTGCGTGGTATCGCGATTGCCTGGGCTTGGACGCCGATGCGAACGGCCTGTGGCATCAGGAAGCCGGGGTGACGGTGTTCGCCACCTTCGAGTCGGAGACCGAGTACTTCGGCTCCCGTGCCCAGCAGACCATGCTCAACTTCCGTGTCCGCGACCTGGATGCGATGCTCGCGCAGTTGCGCGCCAAGGGAGCGGACGTCGCCGAGGAGACCCAGGACATGGAGGGTGTCGGTCGATTCGGCTGGGTCACCGATCCTGAGGGGAATCGGGTCGAGCTGTGGGAACCGCGACCCACGGCGTGAGCCACTGGTGGTGACTGCGCGAGGGCGCTCGGCGGGTGCGCATCCTTGCGCGGGGCGCGAGCGGCGGGCAGTGTAGGCGCCACCTGACGACAGGAGGACCGATGGGGCTCTTGCGGCGAGACCGGGATCTGGGAGGGACGCGCTACCGGATGCGCGAGAGGGTGTTCGCGGTCGGCGACGACTTCTGGATCGACACTGACGACGATCGGCACGCGTTCAAGGTCGACGGCAAGGCCCTGCGCCTGCGCAGCACGTTCGTCCTGGAGACGCCGGAGGGCAGGGAGCTGATGACGGTACAGGAGAGGAAGCTGCGAATCCGCGACACGATGGAGCTCGAGCGGGGCGGACGGTCCGCCGGCACGGTGAAGAAGGCCCTGATCTCGCCGCTGCGCGACCGCTTCACGATCGCGCTCGCCGAGGGCGGTGAGCTGACCGCCAAGGGCAACGTCGTCGACCACGAGTACGAGATCGAGCGCGACGGCCGCAAGGTCGCCGAGATCTCGAAGCGGTGGTTCCGGGTCCGCGACACCTACGGCATCGAGATCGCTCCCGGCGAGGACGACGCCCTGATCCTCGCCGCCGCGGTGTGCATCCACGAGATGGCGCACGACTAGAGCGATGAGCGACTCGGTCATCGACGGC
>DATENL010000026.1:0-3398 GCA_035275105.1 Thermoleophilaceae bacterium | reverse complement strand
TGACCGTCGAGCCGAGCCTCGACAGCCTGCGCCTCTACCTGCGGGAGATCGGCCGCGTGCCGCTCCTCACCGCCGGCCAGGAGGTCGCGCTCGCCAAGCGGATCGAGCGCGGCGACATGGCCGCGAAGCAGCACATGATCGAGGCCAACCTGCGGCTCGTCGTGTCGATCGCGAAGGGCTACCTCGGCCGCGGGCTCACTTTCCTCGACCTGATCCAGGAGGGCTCGCTCGGCCTCATCCGCGCCGTGGAGAAGTTCGACTACCGGCGCGGCTACAAGTTCTCGACCTACGCGACCTGGTGGATCCGGCAGGCGGTCACGCGCGCGATCGCGGACAAGGCGCGCACGATCCGGATTCCGGTGCACATGGTGGAGAAGCTCAACAAGGTCGTGCACGTGGAGCGCCAGCTGGTGCAGGAGCTGGGGCGCGAGCCGACCCCCGACGAGATCGCCGCGCAGCTCGACTGCACGGTCCGCGAGGTGAAGGACATCCAGCGGCTGGCCCAGCTCCCGATCTCGCTCGAGAAGCCGATCGGCGAGGAGGAGGACTCCGAGCTGGGCGACTTCGTGGAGGACGAGACCGCCGACTCGCCGTTCGAGCAGGCGATCGAGAACCTGCGCCGCGAGAACGTGCGCAAGGCGCTCGACGCGCTCCCGGACCGCGAGCGCGAGGTGATCGAGATGCGCTTCGGCCTCAAGGGACACGAGGCGCGGACGCTCGAGGAGGTCGGGCGCGCCTTCGGCGTGACGCGCGAGCGGATCCGCCAGATCGAGAACACGACGCTGAAGAAGCTCGAGGCGCTGCCCGAGGCGCAGCGGCTCCGCGACGCCACGTAGGCCGGTCCCCGGGCTACCGGGCTACCGGGCTACCGGGTGGTACGCCCTGCGGCCCGTCGCACGGGCCAGGGCCGCGAGCGGCACGAACAGCGCACGCTGAAGCCAGCGGGGCGGGCCGGCGAGCCAGCTCCCCGGCATCAGGAGCTCGTGGATGGTGAGCACCTGCTGGAGCGGGTCCCTGATGTCGCCGTCGGGCTTGACCTTGCCCTCGGCCGAGAGGGCGAACAGGGTCTCGAAGTAGCGCCCGACGCCCTCGAGCGCCTCCGCCTCCGTCTCGGTCGTGATCGTCTGGCGGACGTGGAGCTCGCCGTCGCCGACGTTCGACGGATGGATGTGAGACGTGTCGGTCGGGATCGTCCAGCGGTGCGGCGCGCCGGCTCGCTGCTCGTCCTTGCCCACGCGGTAGACGGCCTCGCCGGCCAGGATCTCCCAGCTCTCCACCGCACCGGCCGCGTGCTCGTGCGGGCGCCCCGCGGTGAGCGCGCCGGGCCGCACGTACCAGTCGAGCTCGATCCGCCGGCCGTCGGTGTCCGCGGGCGTCGCCCGGTACACGAGGCGGAGGCCCCGCGCGTCGTCGACGAGCTCCTGTCCGGCGTGCGGCATCCGCGCTACAGGACGTACGGTACGGCCTCGATCGCGCCGAGCGCGTACCAGGCGCCGAACGCGAGGCTCGCGACGCCGAGCACCGGCGCGACGCGGATGAAGCGGCGCAGCACCGGCTCGCGCGAGATGCCGTAGCCGAACGCGGTCGACGCCAGGGCCATCGAGAGCGCGGTGAACGACGCGAAGATCAGGAGGGCGACGACCCCCTCGACGTGGTCGGGGATCGCGGCGAGGAGCAGCAGCCCGACGCCCGCCGAGCCGCCGATGCCGTGGAGGAGGCCGATGCCGTACGCGACGCGCCGGGAGCGCACCGGCACTCGCCGGGCGGGGGCGAGGAGCCCGCGGCGCCAGCGCACCAGCAGCCGGATCGCGAGGCCCATGATCAGCAGCCCGATGGAGAACTCCGCCGCCTGCTGGACGGGCTCCGGCAGGTAGTCGCGCGCGAGGACGATCGGTAGGCCGAACAGGAACAGCGTCGTCGCGTGGCCGAGCCCCCACGAGAGGCCCAGCTTGCCCGCGCGGCTGGGCGTTCGGGCGTCGTCCGACGCCACGAGCGTGGAGACCGCGGTCAGGTGATCCGGGTCGGTCGCGTGGCGGAGCCCGAGCAGCGCGGCGATGGCGGCCACGATCACGAACGTCGCGCCCGCGCCGAGTCCGGCGATCTGGTCGTCTAGTCCGAGCATTCGATCTCCTCGGTACAGCGGGGGCAGAGTCCGGCGATCGGGAAGTGGCTGAAGCGGACGCGCCAGCCGTACGCTCGCGCGATCGCCTGGCGGACGGGTTCGAGGGCGCCGGGATCCGCGCTGCGCACCGTGCCGCAGCGCTCGCACACGAAGTAGTCGCGCTCACCGGCGGCGGCCGGGGCGTAGCGCCCGGGACCGTGCCCGAGGTGCACGTGGCGGGCGAGCCCGACACGCTCGAGCAGCTCGAGGTTGCGGTACACGGAGCCCGGGTCGCAGGGCGGGGTCAGGCCGCCGAGCCCGCCGGCGATCTCCTCGGCGCTGACGGGACCGGGCGCGGCGTAGAGGGCCTCGACCACCTGTCGCCGCGGGGCGGAGACGCGGTGGCCGCCGCGACGGAGCTCGCTCAGCGCGGCGCGGGCGTCCGGGGCGGGTGCGATGTCGTGGGTGGGGTCGGAGACGGTCAACGAGTCCTCGCTCGCGCGCCTCCCTGCAGCCCATTCGCCGGTGGGTGGCGGGTGGATCACTCAGAGCACCTCCGGTATCGCCCGCGCGCTCAGCACCAGGCCCGCGGCGACGATCACGATCCCGGAGGCGACGGGGAGCGCGGTCGCCACCCGGCCGCGGAAGTCGAGCCGTGCGGTCAGCCGCCCGGCGTAGACGACGGCGACGCCGACCGCCGTCATCGCGGCGGCGAGCCCGAGGCTGAACGCGACGATCAGGAGCATGCCGAGCGCGACCTCGTGCTGGGAGATCGCGCCGAGCAGCACCACCAGGGCGGACGGGCACGGGATCAGCCCGGCGGAGGCGCCCATCGCGAGCAGGCCGCGCGTCGTCACGTCGTCGTGGTGGTGGTGGTGGTGATGGTGGTGGTCGTGCTCCCGGGCGCGGCGCGCGCGCACGCGCGACCGGAGCACGCCGGCGCCCACGATCACCACGAGGAGACCGGAGGCGAGGGTCAGCCACGGGTAGAGCTGCTCGGGCACGATGAACTGGGAGAGCAGGAGCGTGACCAGGCCGAGCGCGAAGACGCCGGCGGTGTGGGTGACGGTGACGACGGCGCCGAGCGCGGCGGCGTGGCGCGCGGTGCCGCGGGTGCCCACGAGGTAGGCGGCCACCATCGCCTTACCGTGGCCCGGCGAGAGCGCGTGGAGGGCGCCCCAGCCGAACGCGGCCAGGACGAGGAAGAGGAGGACGCCGTGGCCGCTGGCGGCGTCCTCGAGGACGCCGGCGAAGCCGTCGCCGCCGCGTTCCGCGCCGGTCGTCGCGGGGCCCGTCG